>CBFGZU010000005.1:0-47329 GCA_965653335.1 uncultured Pseudolysinimonas sp. | reverse complement strand
GTGGCGCTGCTGGAACCGACGCGGCTCTACACGTCGCCGCTGCTGCGCATCATCGACGAGACCCCGGATGCCGTCCATGCGCTGTCGCACGTCACCGGCGGCGGCATCGCGGCGAACCTCGCCCGGGTGCTGCCGACGGGCGCGTGGGTCGAGGTCGACCGTTCGATGTGGAACCCGCAGCCGGTGTTCCGCATCCTCGCGGACTGGGGCGGACTCGCACTGGAGCAGACCGAGGGCACCTGGAATCTCGGCGTGGGCTTCCTCGCCGTCGTGGCGCAGGATGCGGCATCCGCCGTCACTCACGCGCTGACCGCTGCCGGGCTGCCCGCGTGGGTCGTCGGTCGCGTTACCGTCGGCGCGCGGGACCTCGACGGCTTCGTGCAGGGGGCGAAGGGCGTCGACGGCGGCGCCGTGCGACTCGTCGGGTCGTACGCGGGGTAGAGCTACTTGGAGATGCCGGAGGGGGCTCGCGGAGGCGGAGGCGCGGTCGCAGGCCCGGAAGGCTGACTGCCCCGATTGTCCGTCGGAAGGACCACTCGGCTCTGCGGCACCGCGCCATGAGCCAAGGTGTCGCGGGCGGTCGTGTCATAAGACCGCCCAGCCGTGTCCTGAGTCAATTGCCCGGGCCTTTCTCTGGGTCGAACGGTGATGTCAACCATTCCACTACATCCGCATCGCCGATTGCCAGCCAAACACCCGAAGAGCCTTCGACGACCGACGTGAATCGCCCGTCCTTACCCATGTTGTACTGCTGTTGTATGTAGAGGTCACGGGCGTGCGGATACGTACTCACGAACGAGCTCGAGCTGAACCATCCGCCGATCCACTTACCGTCAGCGAGCCTGACTCGAACGAAGGTGCCACCCAAGCCCGGCGCGGCGCGATCCCAGGCGGTCGGAAAGTTCCTGTATCCGCCTCGTCGCATGGGCTTGCGAACCCAGCTCGGAAGCCACGAGCGCTGAACGGGCCTCCATTCGAATCGATAGTGGAACAAGAGCCCGACGACGGCGGGAACAGCGAACCCGAGAACGAGGACGACGATTCCCAGCACGTGGGGTTCACGGGGCAGCAGCGAGCCAGGGTCGGCATTGAGTCGGGACAGGTCGACGTGTGGAAACAAGATCCCCAACACGATCAGGTAGAGCGCGTCGAAGATCACGCTCGTGATCACCGCGCTCGCGATGCGAGAACTGAGCTGCGTGTCTTGCGAACCGCTCGGACCCCGAAAGATCGAACGGACCATGCCGTAGACGAAGCCCGGGATCACCAAGACGATGATGAGAAGCGCGCTCGCGATATCAGTGGGTACTAGCACGCGATGAAGCTAGCGGGCGCCTCCGTCACGGGCCTGTACGGGAGGAGGCGCGGTCAGGCGGTCTTCGACTCCGGCTCGTCGAGCGCGTCGTCGCTTTCCACGTCGTCGACGATGTAGTCGGACCACTTCTCGAGGTCTTCCTCGAGTCGCGGGTTTCCGCCGAGCTCTTGCTGCAGAGCGTTGTAGTTCGTGTCAGGACTGAAGTACTTAAGGTCCCGCGCCACCTTGGTGTGCTTCGCCTTCTGACGGCCGCGCCCCATGCGTGACCCCCTCGATCTCAGGTTGCGAATTGGGTGAAAGACTGTCGGGAAGTGTAACACGCACGACCTCTGAGCCTCTCGGGTGCCTTCCGTGCGACGGGTAACGTTGACCGGGTGACCGAGCGCGAAATCGACACCTCGGTCGTGGTCGTCGGCGCGGGGCAGGCGGGCCTTTCGGTGGCCTACTACTTGCGTCGGCTGGGCCTCGATCCGGGCAACGAGTTCGTCGTGCTCGATCGTGGACCCGGCACCGGCGGCGCGTGGCAGTTCCGGTGGGAGGCGCTGCGTCTCGGCTACGCGCACAAGGTGCATGATCTGCCGGGAATGGATGAACTGGGCGTCAGCTTCGACAGCGCCGACAAGACACTCCCCGCGAAGGATGTCGTCGCCGACTTCTACGCGCGCTACGAGGAGCACTACGGCTTTCAGGTCGTGCGACCCGCGGATGTGACGAAGGTCGAGATGAACGCCGACGGGTTCGTCGTCCACTTCGAGGGGCCGTACGGCCAGCGCGACGTGTCGTGCCACGTTCTCGTCAACGCGACGGGGACGTGGGGGGCGCCGTTCGTGCCCTACTACCCGGGAATGAACGAGTTCCGCGGTCGCCACCTGCACACTGCGGAGTACACGTCGGCGGAGGAGTTCGCGGGCCAGGATGTCGTCGTCGTGGGCGGTGGGACGAGCGCGATCGGGTTCCTCATGGAACTGGAGGAGGTCGCCGGCTCGCTCACCTGGGTCGCCCGTCGGCCGGTCGAGTTTCTCGAGGGGCAGGATCTCAATATCGAGGGCGGGGTCTCCGCCGTCGCGCTGCAGGATGCGGCCGCGCGTGAGGGCCGGGCGCTGCCGAGCATCGTGAGCACGACGGGTGTGCCGCGCAGCCGCCGCATCCAGGCCGCCATCGATCGCGGGTTGCTGCTCGCCCGTCCGATGTTCTCGAGCATCGAAGCGGATGGCGTGCGCTGGTCGAATGGCGCCTTCCGGCCCGCCGACGCGATCATCTGGTCGACGGGGTTCCGCCCCGAACTGCGGCACCTCGCGCCTCTGAAGCTGCGGGAGAAGTCGGGCGGAATCGTCGTCGGCAAGAACGTGTCGTGGAAGAACCCGCGTCTGTTCTTCGCGGGCTACGGGCCGACGGCATCCACGATCGGCGCCAACCGCGCCGGTCGCGCGATCGCTCGGCAGGTCGTCGCCGCCCTCAGCACCCTCGCGAGCGAGCGTCGCCGCGCCTCCTACTGAGGCTATTTGCCCAACTTCGTGCCTTTCTCTCCGAGAATGGGCACGAAGTTGGGCAAATAGCCACCGCGCGTTAGCCGAAGAGCGCGAGACCCGCGAACCACCCCAGGGTGGCGGCGGCGAGACCGAGCGCGAGGTGGGTGATCACGTTGGCGACCGCTCCGCGCCAGCGGCCCGAGCTCGCTAGCTGGACGGTCTCGACGCTGAACGTGCTGAACGTGGTGAGGCCGCCCGCGAAACCGGTCACCACGACGAGCGCGAACTCGGTGTGGATGGCGACGCCGGCAACCAGCGAACCGACGACGTTGACGAGCAGTACCGGCCACGGCCACGCCGCCTTCGCTCCCGCGTGACCGATGAGGTAGCGCACGGCGGCGCCGAACGCGCCCGCCACCACGACGACCAGCGCGAGCAGCGGGGTCATTCGTCGTCACCGATCGGCGGAGGCGCGGTCGCCGACGGGGCACCCAGGCGGATGCCGAGGGCCGCCGCCGCGATGCCGCCGACAAGCGACGCGGCGACGTAGGCGACGGCTGCTCCCCCGGCTCCCGCCGCGGTCAGCTCCACGGCCGAGACGGCGAGCGCGGAGAAGGTCGTGAACGAGCCGAGCAACCCGGGCCCGAGTCCGACGCGCAGCAACTCGGGCGCGACCGGCCACACCCGTGCCACGAGAACCCCGAGACCGAACGACCCCGCGAGGTTGATCGAAAAGGTCCCGATGGGGAACGTCGTGCCGCCGTGCGGCAGCAGCAGGTCGATCGTCAACCGCAGGGTCGTGCCGACGACACCGCCCGCGAAGACGGCGAGCACAGCGAACAGCCGCGGCACGGTCGTCAGGCTCTCGGCTTGCGCTTCGACGGGGAGGCGGCCGTAATGGGTTCACGCTTCACGGGCCGGGTCCGCACCGGCTCACCGCGACGATCCTGTCCCGGCAACGGACGGGACCGCCGACCGTAGAGCACATCCGACGAGTCGAGCAGCCACGGCACGAGCGCGACCACGACGCCATGCACGAGCATGAGCTTGTGCCGCATCCGCCTCGCCTTGTGGTTGTGCAGCAGGCTCTCCCACCAGTGGCCGACGATGTATTCGGGCAGGTACACGGTGATGACTTCGGCGCCGTGTTTGGCGCGCCGCGACTTCAGGTAGGCGATGAGCGGGGCGCTGATGTCGCGGTATGGCGACTCGAGGATGCGCAGAGGAACCTTGATGTTCTGCGACGCCCACTCGAGGTCGAGCTTGTCGGCCGCGTCGTCGTCGATCGCCACATGCACCGCTTCGAGGCTGCCGTGGCGGGCGGCGATCGCGTAGTCGAGGGCTTTGAGGGTGGGCTTCTGCATCCGCCCGACGAGCACGACGGCGTGGTCGCCCGATGCGCCGAAGGTCGTCTCGGCGTCGACGGCGATCTCGGCATCCACGTCGCGGTAGTAGCGGTTCACGCCGAGCATGAGGAACCAGAGGATCGGCATGACGACGAAGACGATCCAGGCGCCATGACTGAACTTGGTGATCGTCACGATGACGAGAACGCTGAAGGTCATCGCGGCGCCGACGAGGTTGATGATCAGGCCGCGCACGATGGCCCCGCGCCCGTCGGCGCCCCGCCGCAGCATCCGGATCCAGTGCCGCACCATTCCGCTCTGGCCGAGGGTGAACGACGTGAACACGCCGATGATGTAGAGCTGGATGAGCGTGGTCAGGTCGGCCTGGAACACGACGAGAATCGCGATCGCGGTGACCGAGAGGGCGAGCACGCCGTTGCTGAAGATGAGCCGATCGCCGCGTGTGGAGAGGGCTTTCGGGGCGTACTTGTCGGCGGCGAGCACCGAGCCGAGCAGCGGGAAGCCGTTGAACGCGGTGTTCGCGGCGAGCAGCAGCACCGCCGCGGTGGCACCCTGCACGACGAAGAACGGCACCGTGAAGTCGCCGAACGTCGCGGCGGCGATCTGCGCGATGAGGCTGCGTTGCGGGTCGGTCGTGCACGCGGCGGCGTCGACGTACACGCGCTCGGTGCAGTCGAGGTAGCGCGCGCCGCTGATGATCGCGACGGCGACGAGGCCCGAGAAGAGCACGATCGCCGTTCCGCCCATGATCATCAGGGTGCGCTGAGCGTTGCGGATCTTCGGGCGACGGAACGCGGGCACGCCATTCGAGATGGCCTCGACCCCGGTGAGCGCGGCGCAGCCGCTCGCGAACGCCCGCAGGATGAGCAACACAAAGGCCGCTTGGGCGAGGCTTTCGCTTTCCAGTTCCAGGTCGACGCTCTCGGCGATCGGAGCGTCGCCGAGAGCGGTGCGCACGAGTGCCGTGACCAGCATGACGCCGATCGAGCCGATGAAGAGATAGGTCGGGATGGCGAACGCCGTACTCGATTCGCGCACCCCGCGGAGGTTGATCGCCGCGAGGATGACGACGGCGACGACGGCGAGCCACACCCGGTAGGGGTCGAGGAAGGGGAGCGCCGAGATGATGTTGTCGACGCCCGAGGCGACCGACACCGCGACGGTCATGACGTAGTCGACGAGGAGCGCCGCGGCGACGATGAGGCCCGCCTTCTCTCCCAGGTTCTTGCGCGCGACCTCGTAATCGCCGCCGCCTGAGGGATACGCTTTGATCAGCTGGCGGTACGACAGCACGACGACGAGCAGCAGCACAACGACCGCGAGCGCCACCCAGGGTCCGTAGGCGATGAAGCCGAATCCGCCGATGAGCAAGATCATCAGCAGCTCTTGCGGGGCGTAGGCGACCGACGATAGCGGGTCGCTCGCGAAGATCGGTAGCGCCAGATGCTTCGGCAGCAGCTGACCCTCGAGCTTGTCGGAGGGCAGCGGATCGCCGATCAGCAGGCGCTTGGCGAGGGGGCTGTTGGCTGCGGTGGCCGGGCGGTCGCCGTCTGGGGGCTCCTGAGTGGGCACGAGCGCACACGTTACTCCGCGGCGACCCGATCTGGACACTCCCGCGCAGACCTATGATCATGCGGTGACGACTGCGCGGCGACGGTGGTGGCCGTGGGTGGCCGCCGCGTTGCTCGCCCTCCTCGTCGCGGGCGTCGCCGTCGTGATCGTGCCGATCGTCACGCACGTCGATCAGGGCGACCCGAATCAGGTGCCCGCCGCCGACGAGTGGCCGCTGGATGCGTTCGCGACCGGCGACGACGGACGCGAGCGTCGCATCCAGATCGTCGCGGTCGAGCCGGGTGGGACGGTCGACACTTCGGCCCTCGTGCCGGGTGACCGGTTCGTGGTGAGCGGCACGGGCTACGACCCGGAACGCGGAATCTATGTCGCGATCTGCGCGATCCCCGGCGATCGGTCGCAGAAGCCCGGCCCGTGCCTGGGCGGGGTCCCCGAGCAGGAAGCGGTCGAGGTCGCGGAGGGCACCATCCAGTTCGCTCCCAGCAACTGGATCAACGACGCCTGGGCGTGGCGGCTGTTCGGCGCACGATCGTTCGACGACCGCGACACGGGAACCTTCACCGCCTACATCGAGGTGCCGCCGACCGCGGACGACACGGTCGACTGCCGCGAGGTGGCGTGCGCGTTGTACACCCGCAACGACCACACCGCGGCGAACGACCGAGTGCAGGATGTCTACATCCCGCTCGGCTTCGCGGGATAGCGATCGCGGGCCGAGCGCGATGACGGTGATTCAGTCGCGCAAGTGCTGAACCAGTCGCCGTCGCAGGTCGTTCAACCCGTCGGTGAGCAGGGTCACCGTCTCGGCCGAGAGGGCACCCGATGCCGCCGCGGAGCGCAACTCGTCGCGTACGTCGCCTCGGAATTCCGTGACGGCGGCTTCGGCTTCGTGCAACCGGAGCCGGGCGGCGACGCGCGGGTCGTCGGTCGCGTTGCGTGCGGTCTCCCGTGCGACCCCCGCGGCCTCCGAGCGCGCTTCGCGGGCGGCCGCGGCGAGGTCGGCTCGCAGGGTGCGCATGGCGTCGTTGACGGAGGCCCGCACCTCGTCGGCGAGGCGTCGCACCGAGTCGGTGAACTCCGTCTCGATGCCGTCGAGTTCCGGTTCGCGCGCGGTGAGTTCGGCGCGTCCCGCGGCGGTGATCGCGTACACGGTCTTTCGCCCATCGGCTTCCTTGGTGACGAGACCTTCTTCTTCGAGCTTGCCGAGGCGGGGGTAGATCGTGCCTGCGCTCGGCGAGTAGGTGCCTCCCGATTGGTCGGAGAGCGCCTGGATGATCTCGTACCCGTGCATCGGACGGTCGACGAGCAACCGGAGGAGGTAGAGCCTCAGGTGACCGTGCGCGAAGACGGGGGGGCTCACGAGGCCGGGGTCTCGGCGGGAGCGTCCGCGGGAGTTCCGCTGCGGGCGACGTGGAGGACGCTGATGTCTCCGGACACCGTGTTGGCGCGGAAGTCGGTCCAGCGGCCTTCGAGCACGCCGGTCTTGCCGGTGAACTTTCCCCGCACCCGTAGGGCCGCGTCGTCGAGCAGCAGGGTGCCGCTCACGGTGTTGATCGCGTAGGAGAGCGCGACGTCGGCCTCGAGTCGCACCGTGACCTTGCCGGTCACGGTGTTGATCTTGATCGAGTCCGGGGTTTCCGCGAGGTCGAGGAAGACGTCGCCGCTGACGCCGTCGCCCGAGAACGAGTGCACGGGACCGGTGGCGGTGATGTCACCGCTCACGGTGTGCGCCACGATCTTGCCGTCGTGGTGGCGGGCGCTCAGTTCGCCGCTCACCGAGTTCAGTTGCAGGTCGCCGGTCAGGCCGTCGGTCGCGAGGTCGCCACTCACGGTGCTGAGGTCGGCATCCGCTCGGAGTCCGCTCACGAGGGCCGTCGCGCTGACGACGCCGAGCTTCAGGGCGACGTCGCGGGGCGCGAGGATGCTGACGTCGGCCCGGGCCGCACCGGGGCGGAAGTTGCGGAAGACGTCGAGCCAGTTTTCCCAGGAGAGCTGTGCGTGGTCGATCTCGAGCGTGTCGCCGTCGGCGGTGATGCGCAGGTCTTTGCCGTTGACGCTGTGCACTTCGACGCGTACGACGGGTTCGTCGTGCGCGATGACGTCGACGTGACCGGCGACGAGCCCGACCTTCAGCCGGCGGATGCCGTCGATCTCGATCGTCTTGGGTCCGTCCAGGAGCCACTTCTGCTGGGACATCTCCTCGCCCTCTCTCGCGATATATCGCGTGTCAGAAGTCACGATATATCGCGAGTGCCGAGTCGTCAACATCCCGGCCTTGACATTGCCGCTGCGTCAAGTTCTAGGGTCGTGGATGTGGAAAGAAGAGCCGTGGAGTGGAGCATCCAGCAGATCGCGAAACTGGCGGGCACCACGAGCCGCACGTTGCGTCACTACGACGACACGGGCCTCGTGCCGCCGAGCCGCGTCGGCGCCAACGGGTACCGGTACTACGACGCCGACGCCCTCGTGCGCCTGCAACGGGTGCTTCTGCTGCGCGAACTCGGCCTCGGCATCCCCGCGATCGCCGAGGTGTTGGCGGGTGAGCGCGACGACCAGCACGCACTGCTGCTCCACCTGACGTGGCTCCGCGAGGAGCAGCGTCGGCTCGACCGGCAGATCGCGAGCGTCGAGACCACGATCCAGACCCTGAAAGGAGGTGAGAAACCGATGGCAGAGAACATGTTCGACGGCTTCGACCACACGCGATACCGCGACGAAGTCGAGGAACGCTGGGGCAAGGACGCGTACGCGACGTCCGACGCTTGGTGGCGCGGGCTGAGTCCCGACGAGAAGGCGGGCTTCCAGCAGACCGCCGCGCGGCTCGGAGCCGACTGGATGGATGCCGCGCAGCGCGGCGTCGACCCGGAAAGCGACGAGGCACAGGCTCTCGCTCAGCGGCAGTTCGACTGGCTGCGCGGCATCCCGGGAACCCCGGGTGGTGGTCACGCCGGCCCGACGAAGGAATACTTCACCGGTCTCGGCGAGATGTACGTCGCCGACCCGCGGTTCGCGAAGAACTACGGCGGCGAGGCCGGGGCGGCGTTCGTGCGGGATGCGATGAAGGCCTATGCCGAGCGCAACCTGTAGCGCGTGACGACGAGGGGACGAGGAGCGCTCCTCGGCCCCTCGTCGGTAGGCCGCCGCCGGTCGCGTTCATCCCACGGGAGTACCGATGTGCCGCACCCGGTTGCGATACTCGGGGAGTGCACGGCGGCGTGCATCCCTGACCTTCACCAGCCTGAGGAGCCCGTCGTGCACCTGCTTTCGGTGTTCAGCCTGCGCAACCGCGCACTCATCGCCCTGCTCACGATCGTCGTCGGAGTCTTCGGCGGGATCGCGCTCACCTCGCTCAAGCAAGAGCTTTTCCCGTCGGTGACGCTGCCGCAGCTCACGATCATCAGCAGCTACCGCGGCGCGAGCCCCGACGTCGTCGAAGCGGATGTCTCCACGCCGATCGAGGCGGCCATCCAAGGCGTCGACGGGCTCGAATCGACCGCCGCGACCTCGGGCGCCGGCGTCTCGACGGTGTCGGCATCGTTCACCTACGGCACCGACCTCGCTCGCGCCGAGCAGAAGATCCAGCTCGCGCTCAACCGCATCGACGACCAGCTGCCGGCCGCCGTCGACACGCAGGTCGTGAGCTTCTCGCTGAGCGACTTCCCCATCGTCGTGCTCGGCGTCACGAGCGACCTCGACGCCGCCGACCTTTCGGCGGCGCTCCGCGCTCAGACGATCGTCGACCTGTCGAACCTGCCCGGCGTCGGCCAAGCGACCCTCTCGGGAGCGAGCGGCCAGCGCGTCACGATCACCCCCGACCTCGCCGCGCTCGCCGTTCAGGGGCTGAGCACCCAGGCGATCCGGGATGCCCTCGACGCCAACGGCGTGCTGCTCGCGACCGGCGTCATCGACGAAGGCGAATCGGAGCTGACGGTGCAAGCCGGGTCGGCGCTCACCTCGGCCGACGACATCTCCGACCTGCCGCTGCTCGGCGGCACGAACGGGGTCGTCACGATCGGCGAGGTCTCCGATGTCGAGATCGTCTCCAACCCGATCACCGCGATCTCGCGCGTCAACGGCGACCCGTCGCTCACCATCTCGCTCACCAAGAACCCGGCCGCCAACACCGTCGACGTCGCGAACGAGATCGTCGCGGCGCTTCCCTCCCTCGCCGCGGCGATCGGGGACGGCACCGAGTTCACGACCATCTTCAATCAGGCGCCGTTCATCGAGCAGTCGATCGAAAGTCTCGCGCTCGAAGGCGTGCTGGGCCTCTCGGCGGCGGTACTCGTCATCCTGCTGTTCCTGCTGTCGGTGCGCTCCACGCTCGTCACCGCGATCTCGATCCCCGTGTCGGTGCTCGTGACGTTCATCGGGATGCTCGCCACCGGGTACACGATGAACGTGCTGACCCTCGGCGCCCTCACCATCGCGATCGGCCGCGTCGTCGACGACTCGATCGTCGTCATCGAGAACATCAAGCGGCACCTCTCGCTCGGCGAGGAGAAGAAGACCGCCATCCTCGCCGCGGTCCGCGAAGTCGCGACCGCGATCACCGCGTCGACGGCGACGACGGTCGCGGTGTTCCTGCCGCTCGCCCTCGTGAGCGACGTGACCGGCGAACTGTTCCGGCCGTTCGCGCTGACGATCACGATCGCGCTGCTCGCGTCGCTGCTCGTGTCGCTCACGATCGTGCCGGTGCTCGCCTACTGGTTCCTCAGAGCGCCGAAAGCCACCGGTGTGAAGGAGTCGGCGGAAGACGAGCTCGCGTCGCCGAACCGGCTGCAGCGCGCCTACCTCCCCGCGCTCGGCTGGACCGTGCGGCATCCGGTCGTGACCCTCGGCGCCGCCGCCGCGATCATCGCCGGCACCGTCGGGCTGATGTGGATCACCCCCACCAACTTCGTCGGCGACCAGGGGCAGAACACCATCTCGGTGCGGCAGACGCTGCCCGCGGGATCCAACCTCGCGACGATCGACGAAGCCGCCGGCATCGTCGAAGACGCGCTGCTCGCGATCGACGGCGTCGAGGTCGTGCAGGTGTCGATCGGCAGCGACGGCGCCTCGGTGCTCTCCCTGTTCCGCGGCGGAGCGGATGCGACCTACTCGATCACGACGGATCCCGACGTCGAGCAGGCCGAGTTGCGTCTGGAGGTGACCGAGGTGCTCGACGGCATCGAGGGAGCCGGGGAACTCTCCGTGGGCTCGGGTGGCGGCGGGTTCAGCAGTGACGTCGAGATCGAGGTCCGCGCCGCCGACCCCGACAAGCTCGCCGCTGCCACGGAAGACTTGCTCGCCGGCGCTCAGAAGCTCGACATCACCGCGCAAGCGGAGAGCAACCTCGCCGTCACCCAGCCGTACCTCGCGATCGAGGTCGACCGGCGGAAGGCGGCGGATGTCGGCCTCAGCGAGATCGCCGTCGGCGGCATCGTCGCCGAAGCGATGCTGCCCGCGGCCGTCGGGTCGGTCACGATCGACGACACCGTGTTGTCGGTCTACATCACCAACCCGAACGCGCCCGTGACGGTGCAGGAGCTGCGCGACTTCCAGATTCCGACGGCGTCGGGGCTCGTTCCGCTCTCCGACCTCGCCACTGTCGACGAGGTCGACGCCCCCGCGACGATCTCGAGCGAACGCGGCATCCGCACCGCCACCATCACCGTCACGCCGTCGACACCCAACCTCGCGGTCGTCACCCCGGCGCTCGAGCAACTCATCGCCGACGCCGACCTTCCCGACGGGGTCTCCGCCGCGGTGGGGGGCGTCGCGGCCGACCAGGCGGAAGGGTTCTCGCAGCTCTTCCTCGCGCTGCTCGCCGCCATCCTCATCGTCTACACGATCATGGTCGCCACGTTCCGGTCGCTGCGGCAGCCGCTGCTGCTGCTCGTCTCCATTCCGTTCGCCGCCACTGGTGCGCTGCTGCTGCAGATCGCATCCGGAGTTCCGTTCGGCATCGCGTCGATCATCGGCTTGCTCATGCTCGTCGGCATCGTCGTCACGAACGCGATCGTGCTCATCGACCTCGTCAACCAGTACCGCGACGGCGGGATGAGTGTCGTCGAAGCGATTCGGCACGGCGCCGCCCGACGACTGCGGCCCATCCTCATGACGGCCCTCGCGACGATCGCCGCCCTCACCCCGATGGCGATCGGAGTCACCGGGCACGGCGGCTTCATCTCGCAGCCGCTCGGCATCGTCGTGATCGGCGGCCTCATCTCCTCCACCGCGCTCACCCTGCTCGTGCTGCCCGCGCTCTACTCGCTCGTCGAGGGTGCGAAGGAGCGCCGCGCGGCCAAGCGCGCAATCCACCACGGCGCTCACGCCGCAAGCTAACGAGCGCTCTCGTTTTCGGCTATTTGCCCAACTTGGTGCCTATTCCGCCCGCGGAAGGCACCAAGTTGGGCAAATAGCTCTCCTTCACGGGCGCTGTCCTGTATCGTCGCTAGGTCGGCTCTCGACACGCGGCATGGCCGCGAGCTCCAATGTTCAGTCGAGCGGGCCGGATCGCGACTCAGTCGAGGCGCGAGGAACTCCTCAGGAAAACGGCCCCGGTCTACGTAAGCCCGGGTTCTCGACGTGTGCCTTTTCGCGCGCGTCGCACGCTGAACACGAGCAACGGAAGACGCAGCACATGCCCACGAATAAGAAGGGCGCGCCCGCGCGCGCCAGCAACAAGAACGCCACAGGCGGAGCCAAGAAGGCCCGCTGGAGCACCGAGCAGCGCGCCGCGCAGGGCAAGTCGCCCGTGCGTCCGCGCGGCACCGTCGCCCGGCCGGTGCGCGAGCGCCAAGCCGACTCGTCGGAGCGTCGCGACAACGTCGAGCGCGGTCAGTCGACCCGCCCCAACTGGGAGCCGCGCGCCAAGGCGCCGCAGGCGGGTGGCCGCTTCGAGCGTTCCGACCGTCCGGCCCGCGACGGATACGCCCCCCGCACCGAGCGTGCTCCGCGTGACGATCGGGGCTACGCGCCGCGCACCGAGCGTCCCGCCCGTGACGACCGCGGCTACGCGCCCCGGACCGAACGCCCCACCCGCGAGGGCTACGCGCCGCGCACCGAGCGTCCGACCCGCGACTACGCGCCGCGTCCCGACCGCGCCCCCCGCGACGACCGCGGGTACGCTCCTCGCACCGAGCGGCCCGCCCGCGAGGGTTACGCACCCCGCGCGGACCGCCCGGCCCGCGACGGCTACGCGCCTCGCACCGAACGTCCGCGCTACGACCGCGAATCCGCCCCGCGCCGCGACGCCTACGTGCCGCGCAACCGCGACGGGTACGAGCCCCGCGAGCGTTTCGACCGCGATCGGGATCGCACCGAGCGCCCCGCCGCCCACCAAGAGGATGTCGTGCTCGCCCGCCTCGAAGCCCAGGCCGTCGACGCGACCGACATGCAGAGCAGCGGTTTCGGCGAGCTCGGTCTCGGCCAGAACCTCGTGCGCGTGCTCTCCGAGCTCGGCGCCGATACCCCGTTCCCGATCCAGGCGGCGACGATCCCGTCGGTGCTCGAGGGTCGCGACGTTCTCGGCCGTGGCCGCACCGGCTCCGGCAAGACGATCGCCTTCGGTGCCCCGCTCGTCGAGCGGCTGTTGCAGTCGCAGAAGGGATCGACCGAGCGGCGCAAGCCGGGCCGCGCGCCCCGTGCGCTGATCCTCGCGCCGACCCGTGAACTCGCCCTGCAGATCGACCGCACCATCCAGCCGCTCGCCCAGAGCGTCGGCCTTTTCACGACGCAGATCTACGGCGGCGTTCCCTACGCCCGCCAAACGGGTGCGATCTCGCGCGGCGTCGACATCATCATCGGCACCCCGGGCCGCATCGGCGACCTCGTGTCGCAGGGCCGTCTCGACCTCTCGCAGGTCACGATCACGGTGCTCGACGAGGCCGACCACATGTGCGAGCTCGGATTCCTCGAGCCGGTGCGCGAGCTGCTGCAGCGCACGTCGGATGGCGGCCAGAAGCTGCTCTACTCGGCGACGCTCGACTCCGGTGTGGCGTCGCTCGTCGAGGAGTTCCTCGTCGACCCGGCCGTCTACGAGATCTCCGGCGAAGACCAGGCCTCGAGCGACATCCGCCACGTCGCCTTCCTGCTCGAGCAGCGCGACAAGCAGGACGTGCTGATCGAGCTCGCCGCCGGCCCCGGCAAGAAGCTGGTCTTCGCACGTACCCGTGCGTTCGCCGAGCAGCTCGCCGACCTGCTGGACGACGCGGGCATCCGCGCCGAGAGCATCCACGGCGACCTCAACCAGGCGCGTCGCACCCGGGCGCTCGAGAAGTTCACGAGCGGTCGCGTCAGCGTGCTCGTCGCGACGGATGTCGCCGCCCGCGGCATCCACGTCGACGACATCGAACTGGTCATCCAGGCCGACGCCCCCGACGAGTACAAGGCGTACCTGCACCGCGCAGGCCGCACCGGCCGCGCCGGCAAGGAGGGCACCGTCGTGACCCTCGTGCCGCGCAACCGTCGTCGCAAGACCGAGGACCTGCTCGCTCGCGCCGAGATCACCCCCGAGTGGATCTCGGTGCGCCCGGGCGATCAGGCGATCGCCGACCTCGCCGGCTGACGAAAAGCCCATCGAAGGGTCGCTAGATGGGTGAATGGCGCGCGCCATGCACCGAACAGCGACCCTTCGTGGGGGATCGAGCCCGTTAGGCAGGAATCGCGAGAACCGCGGCGGCGGCGAGAGCGAGCGCGAGCCCGATCCACTGCACGGGTGCGATGCGCTCCCGCAGCACGATCGCGGCGAGGGCGATGGTGCCGCCCGGGTAGAGCGCCGCGAGCACGCTCATCACGGTGAGGTCGCCCAACCGCAAGCCGGTGAGGATGAGCACATTGGCGAGGGCATCCGCGACCCCGCACGCGAGGATGAGCCTCCACGCGCTGCGCAATCCGGGAAACGCGATCGCCCCCTGCCGACGGGCGAGCACGAGCAGCACGGTGAGCACGAAAAGCAGCATCGTGGCGCTCGCCGCCCGGTTGGCGACGATCGGATAGAGCCCCGAGTCGGCGGGTGCCTGGTCGAGGAGGATGAAGAAGCAGCCGATGAGCACACCGGATGCCGTGGCGTAGACGAGCCCGCGCGGACGGGGCCGCACGGCACCCTTCTCGGGAACGAAGCCGACGAGCACGATCGCGACGAGCACCCCGCCCAGGCCGACGTATCCCCACCACGGCAAGCGCTCTCCGGCCGCGAGACCCCACGTCATCGGCGCGATCGCCGAGAGCACGGCGGTGAGCGGCGACAGGATGCTCATCGGCCCGATCGCGAGCGCCGCGTAGAGCAGGAAGATCGCGGCGGCCCCGGTGAGCCCCGAGAGCCCGCCCCAGAGGAACGCCTCGAATGACGGGCGGGCCGGCAGCAGGAGCGCGAAGGGCAGCAGGATCGCGACGCCGACGAGGGCGGCGAATGCGGTGACGACGACGGATGCCGTGCGCTTCGCGGCGAGCCCCCCGAAGAAGTCGGCGACGCCGTAGGCCAGCGCACTCGCCAGTCCGATGACGATCGCCAGCACGTCCCCACGCTATCCCCACCGCGCCGACCCCCGGCGGACGTAAGCGCCCGTCGATGCATCGGCGGTGCGTCATAAGGTGGGGCGCGTGACCGCCTCCCCCGAATCGCCCCTCGACATCCTGCGTCGGGTCTTCGGGTACGCCGACTTCCGTGGCGAGCAGGCCGCCATCATCGACCACGTCGTGGCGGGCGGCGACGCTCTCGTGCTCATGCCGACGGGCGGCGGCAAGTCGCTGTGCTACCAGATTCCCGCGCTTGTGCGGCCGGGCACGGGCGTCGTGATCTCGCCGCTCATCGCGCTCATGCAAGACCAGGTGGATGCTCTCACCGCGGTGGGCGTGCGTGCGGCGTTTCTCAATTCGACGCAAGACGCCGCCGAGCGGCATCGGGTGGAGTCGCAGCTGCTCGCGGGCAACGTCGACCTGCTCTACCTCGCTCCCGAGCGGCTCAAGGTGCAGCAGACGCTCGCTTTGCTCGACCGCGTGGATGTCGGGGTGTTCGCGATCGACGAGGCGCATTGCGTGGCGCAATGGGGCCACGACTTCCGACCCGACTACCTCGCCCTGTCGGTGTTGCACGAACGCTGGCCTGCGGTGCCGCGCATCGCGCTCACCGCGACCGCGACCGAGGCGACGCGCACCGAGATCGCCGAGCGTCTCGACCTGCGCGCAGCCCGGCAATTCGTGTCGTCGTTCGACCGGCCCAACATCCAGTACCGCATCGATCCGAAGAACCAACCGCTGGCGCAGTTGCTGTCGCTCATCAAGAGCGAGCACCCGGGCGACGCCGGCATCGTCTACTGCCTCTCGCGCGCGAGCGTCGAGAAGACGGCGGACGCCCTCGTCGCCGAGGGCATCCCGGCCCTGCCGTACCACGCGGGGCTCGACGCGAAGGTGCGCTCGCGCAACCAGTCGCGGTTCCTGCGCGAAGACGGCGTCGTCATGGTTGCGACGATCGCGTTCGGTATGGGCATCGACAAGCCCGACGTGCGATTCGTCGCCCACCTCGACCTGCCGAAGAGCGTCGAGGGCTACTACCAGGAGACCGGGCGGGCGGGCCGCGACGGGCTGCCGTCGACCGCGTGGCTCGCCTACGGGTTGCAAGACGTCGTGCAGCAGCGTCGCATGATCGACGAAGGGGAGGGCGACCGCGCGCACAAGCAGCGCATGGGGCAGCATCTGGATGCGATGCTCGCCCTGTGCGAGACGGTCTCGTGCCGTCGGCAGCAACTGCTCGGGTACTTCGGCCAGTTGAGCGAGCCGTGCGGCAACTGCGACACCTGCCTGTCACCCCCTGAGGCGTTCGACGGCACGATCCCCGCGCAGAAGCTGCTGTCGACGGTCGTGCGGTTGCAGCGCGAACGCAACCAGCGGTTCGGCGCGGGGCAGCTCATCGACATCCTGCTCGGCAAGGAGACCGATCGGGTGCGTTCCAACCGTCACGACCAGCTGACGACCTTCGGGATCGGCACGGAGCTGGGCGACCAGGAGTGGCGGGGCGTCGTGCGACAGCTGCTCGCGCAAGGGCTGCTCGCGGTGAGCGCCGACGGCTACGGCACGCTCGTCATCGGGCCGGTCGCCGGAGAGGTGCTCGACGGGTCGCGCCGGGTGATGCTGCGCCGCGAGCCCGAGCGGCGGGCGAAGGTCGCGAAGCAGCGCGCCGGGGTGGAACTGCCGGATGCCGCCCGCGGCCTCTTCGAGAAGCTGCGGGAGTGGCGCGCGCAGGTCGCACGCGAGCAGGGCGTTCCCGCCTACATCGTCTTCGGCGACGCGACGCTGCGCGGCATCGCGGTGACGAAGCCCGGCACGCTCGAGCAGCTGGGCACGATCAGCGGGGTCGGCGAGAAGAAGCTCGAGTCGTACGGCGCTGGCGTGCTCGAGGTGGTCGAGGCCGCGGAAGGGGAAGCGGCCTGATTCGCAAGGGGGTGGCCGAGTTTTCGCCTCCGAGTAGCGTTCCCTCATGACCTTCAACGACGACGCGAACATCCGCGGCGGTCGCGTGTCTCGACGTGGCCGCAATGCGGCGATCGGGGCGGGCGGCGGCGGGCTCGTCGTCGTCGCGCTGCTGATCATCGGCCCGCTGCTCGGTGTGGATCTCTCGGGGCTCGCTCCGTTCCTCGGCGGCCCGGGCGGTACGGGCGGGGAGGAGACGCCGCTCACCGAGTGCCTCACGGGCGAGGACGCCAACGAGAGCGTCGACTGCCGCATGCAGGGCGCCGCGACGTCCCTCGACATCTATTGGGAAACCCAGGTAGAGGGTTACGTCGCACCGGAACTCATCCTGTTCAGCGGTTCGGTCGCCACCGGATGCGGCAACGCGACGAGCGCCGTCGGGCCGTTCTACTGCCCGCCCGATCAGACCGTCTACATCGACACCGCGTTCTTCGACCAGCTCCGGTCGCAGTTCGGGGCGAGCGGCGGAAACCTCGCGCAGATGTACATCGTCGCCCACGAGTGGGGTCACCACATCCAGAACATCGTGGGCACGATGAACGGACTCGACCTGCGGGATTCCGGGCCGACCTCCGACGGTGTGCGGCTCGAACTGCAGGCCGACTGCTACGCGGGCGCGTGGGTTGCGGCCGCGAGCGACACCGAAGATGCGAGCGGCATCGCCCTGCTCAAGGAGCCGACGGATGCCGAGATCACCGATGCGCTCGACGCGGCGAACGTCGTCGGCGACGACTACATCCAGGAGACCCTCGGCGGCGGTCAGGTGAACCCGGAGACCTGGACGCACGGCTCGAGCGAGCAGCGGCAGTCGTGGTTCCGCACCGGGTTCACGCAGGGCGTCGGCGGGTGCGACACCTTTGCACCCGGCGCGCAACTGTAGAACTGCTCTGAAGCGGCCGCATCGAAACTGTAGATTCACCACAACGCGGCGCGCGCCGGTGCGGCTCTCATTCGTAGCCCTCGACGACGATTGCGCACGCTCCCTCCGCTCGGTCGTACCGTGAGAACATGACGGATCTCGCTGATCGTGCCGCCGCGAAACCCGGCGGCGACGTGCATGTCGATGTCGCGGCGCTCGGTGAGACGTTGCTCGGCCGCTGGAAGGACGTACGTCTCGCGTCGCGCGAGCTCATGAAGCGCGACGAGTTCCACCAGATCCCGGGGCAGTCGATGGCCGACCACCGCGAACGCGTGCTCGGACAGTTGAAGGTGCTCGTCGGCGAGCGCGCCGTGCTGCGGGCGTTCCCGACGCGACTCGGCGGCCTCGACGATCACGGCGGTAACCTCGCCCAGTTCGAGGAGATCGCGATCGCCGACCCGTCTCTGCAGATCAAGTCGGGTGTGCAATGGGGTCTGTTCGCGGCCGCGATCATGCACCTCGGCACCGAGTACCACCATGATGCCTTCCTACCCGGCGCGATGAGCCTCGCCGTGCCCGGGGCGTTCGCAATGACCGAGACCGGTCACGGGTCGGATGTCGCGAGCATCGGCACGACGGCGACCTACGACCCGGCAACCGATGAGTTCGTCATCGAGACACCCTTCCGCGCGGCGTGGAAGGACTACCTCGGCAACGCGGCGCTGCACGGCCAGGCGGCCGTCGTGTTCGCGCGGCTCATCGTCGCCGGGGTGGACCACGGCGTGCACGCGCTGTATGTGCCGATCCGTGACGGGAAAGACTTCCTGCCCGGCGTCGGCGGCGACGACGACGGGCTCAAGGGCGGGCTCAACGGCATCGACAACGGTCGGCTGCACTTCACCGGGGTGCGGGTGCCGCGCACCAACCTGCTCAACCGCTACGGGGATGTCGATGAGCACGGCGTCTACACGTCGAGCATCGCGAGCCCCGGTCGCCGCTTCTTCACGATGATCGGCACGCTCGTGCAAGGCCGGGTGTCGCTCGACGGGGCGGCGGTCGTCGCGAGCAAACTCGCCCTCAAGATCGCGATCACCTACGCGACCGAGCGCCGGCAGTTCGCGGACGGCCCCGACGGCGAAGAGATCGTGCTGCTCGACTACCAGCGGCACCAGCGCCGGCTGTTGACGCGGCTGGCGACGACGTACGCGATGTCGTTCGCCCACGAGCGGCTGCTCCGCACGTTTCACGCTGTGTTCAGCGGCGAGAGGGCGACGGATGCCGACCGGCAGGAGCTCGAGACGCTCGCCGCGGCGCTCAAACCGTTCTCGACGTGGGCGGCCCTCGACATCCTTCAGGAGTCGCGCGAGGCCTGTGGCGGTGCGGGGTACCTCGCCGAGAACCGTTTCACCCAGTTGCGGCAAGACTTCGACATCTACGTCACCTTCGAGGGCGACAACAACGTGCTGCTGCAGCTCGTCGCCAAGCGACTGCTTGCCGACTACGCGAAAGGCTTCAAGAACGCGGACGCGGCGGCCATTGCCGGACTCGTCGCCGCGCAGGTGGGCGAGGTGGCGATCAACCGCTCCGGCCTGCGGTCGTTCGTGCAGAGCGTCACCGACTTCGGCTCGCGTGCCCGGTCGATCGGTTTCGTGCGCGGGCCCGACGCCCAGCGCCAGCTGCTCACCGATCGCGTGCACACGATGGTCGCCGAGATCGCGGGTCGCCTCAAGGGCGTTGCGAAGCTACCGCCGCTCAAGGCCGCGGCGCTGTTCAACGCCAACCAGAACGAACTCATCGAAGCCGCCTACGCCCACGCCGAACTGCTCGAATGGGAGGCGTTCACCGACGCGGTCGACACCACCGCCGATCCTGGCACGAAGCAGGTGCTCACCTGGTTGCGCGACCTGTTCGGGTTCACGCTCATCGAGAAGCACGCCGCCTGGTATCTCATCAACGGCCGGCTCTCGACCGCCCGCGCCACCGCGATCACCGACTACATCGACGACCGCCTGCTGCCGCGCCTGCGTACGCACGCACTCGACCTCGTGGATGCCTTCGGTTTCGCCCCCGAGCACCTGCGCGCGCCGATCGCGACCGGGGCGGAGAAGAAGCGGCAGGACGAGGCGCGCGCCCACTACGCCGCCCTGACGACGACCGGCAAGGCCCCCGTCGAGGAGTCGGCTCCCCAGCGCTGACAACCACAGTCAGACCGGCGGGAGGGCTGCCGCGATGAGGGAGGCGAGTTCGGCGGGCTTGCTCAGCATCGGCCAGTGGCCGGTAGGCAGTTCGACGATCTCGACGCGCTTCACGGCGGCGAGTTCGGCGACATAGGGGTGGCCTGTCGCGATGAGTTCGCGCAGCGTCGCCTCGGTCATCTCGCACGTGATGACGGTGACGGGCACGTCGTACCGCCGCGGATCGGTGAGCACCTGCCTCTCGGTCGCGACTTTCTCGGGAATCGGCAGCGCACGGGCCGCGAAGGCTGCCCAGCGCTCGTCGTCCATATCGACGAGCGACTCCTCATCGAACTCGTCGCGCGGCGGCAGCGGCACCATCCCGTCGATCGCGGTGAAGCCGTCGTTGATGAGGCCGCCGTCGCCGAGCGGCCCCGAGTCGACGTAGATCACCTTCGCGATGCGATCGGGGCGAGCATCCACGACCGCGTGCGCGACGGCGCCGCCCCCGGAATGCCCGACGAGCACGACCGGACCGGCCACGGCATCGACGAGCCCGACGACGAAATCGGCTTGGTCGCGCAAGCCCACGCCGGGGTCGGCGGGCACGAGCCCGGGCAGCGTGACCGGTTGCGGCGTGTGGCCGGTCGCCCGCACCGCGGGCACGACGTCGTCCCATGCGGAAGAGTCGAGCCAGAAGCCGGGGATCAGGATGACGTCCATCGCCCCAGGTTAGGCAGCACCTCTGTCATCCCTCTCAGACGACGCCCGACACCCCGAGCAGCGTGCCGATGAGGAACGTCGCGGCGAGGGCGACGCCGCCGCCGATGACGACCCGCAGGGTCGGTCGCAACCATGCGCTGCCGCCGATCCAGGCACTCAGCGCACCTGTCGCGGCGAGGGCGGCGAGCACGACGACGAAGGTCAGGGGGATGCGCACCGACTCCGGCAGCACCAGGATCGCGACGAGCGGCAGCAGCGCGCCGATCGTGAAGGCGAGCGCCGATGCACCAGCCGCCTGCCAGGGGCTGACGACATCCGCTTCCCGGATGCCGAGTTCCGCTTCGAGGTGCGCGCCGAGCGCATCGTGGGCCGTCAGCTCGATCGCCACCTGTCGTGCCGTCTCCGACGAGAGGCCCTTCGCGGCGTAGAGCCCGGTGAGCTCGTCGAGTTCCTCGTCGGGCATGTCGCGTAGCTCGCGGGTCTCCTTCGCGATCAGCGCGCGTTGGCTGTCCCGTTGACTGCTCACCGAGACGTACTCGCCGAGCGCCATCGAGATCGCGCCACCGACGAGCCCCGCAGCACCGGCGGTGAGGATGGGTGCGAACATGGGGGTCGCTCCGGCGACGCCGACAACGATCGCGGCGACCGACACGATGCCGTCGTTGGCGCCGAGCACGCCGGCTCGCAACCAGTTGAGGCGGCTGGCGATGTCGACGTTGTGCGGTTCATCCGGATGCGCGGCGTCACTCACCCGACCAGCACACCACTCCCCGCCTGGCTCCGCTAGCTCGGTCGGCGGGTGCGTGCAAGGGCCTTCCCGCGGATGCCGGCGGATACTTACCTTTACGCCAGCGACCTGTCGCTGACGAAAGTAGGAGGTAGCGCCATGACCGACTCCGCGCTGCGGCGCGCCAAACGGCCCGCCACGCCGATTGCGGGACCCTATGGGCATCCATTCCATCCGCTGCTGGTCACCGTGCCGATCGGAGCCTGGCTGATGGCGGTCATCTTCGACATCGTCGCGTTCGCAGGCGATCAACCCGAGGTCTTCACAACCGGAGCGCGCTGGCTCTACGGCATCGGGGTTCTGGCCGCCGTGCTCGCGGCGGTGTTCGGCCTGCTGGACTACACGCGGCTGACGCCCGGAACCCGCGCGCGCAGGATCGCGACGATCCACCTGGTGCTCAACCTCACGGCCGTCGCGATCTTCACAGCCGCCTGGGCTGTGCATCTCGGCAACGACGACCCCTCGGCGGTCGGCTTGGTCCTCGGCGTCATCGGCCTGGTCGGCCTCGGGATCTCGGGGTTCCTCGGCGGCGAACTGGTGTTCCGCCACGGCGTGCGCGTGGCCGACGAGAGCGAGCAGGCGCCCGCCCACCAGCCGACTCGGTAGGTGCCCGCAACAGGTTGCCGGGGAGCGTCATCGAAATCGGGTCCTGCCGACACGCCAGCGGGCTCAGGGCGTGGCGACGAAGAGAGGAAGGTCGACGACCGCCGTGGTGCCGGTCTTGCCGTCTGAGCGCAACTGGATCTGGCCGCCCATGCGGGTCACGAGGTCGCGCACGATCGGCAGGCCGAGTCCCGTGCCGGGAACGAACTCGTTGTAGCCGGTGATCCGGTAGAAGCGCTCGAACACCTTCTCGATCTCGTGAGGCGGGATCCCGCGGCCGGTGTCGACGACTTCGATGCGGGCGAAGCCATCGAGCGTCGCCGTGGTGATGTCGATGCGACCGCCCGGCGGGGTGAACTTGATCGCGTTCGCCAAGAGATTGGCGAGAACCCGGTCGAGTCCCTTGCGGTCGACTGAGATGACAGGATCCCCGTCCGAGCGGGTCTCGACGATGACCCTCGCTCGTTCGGCGATCGCCGACAGCTCTTCGACACACTCGTCGATTGCGGTACGCAGTTCGACGGCGGTCGGCGCGGATTCGGCTCGACCGGCCTCACTGGACACGTTGAGAAGGTCGTCGACCAGGGTGGCGAGCCGCCGCGCGTTGCGCATGATGACGTCGATCCCGCGACGTTCGCTCTCGGGCAGATCCGCTTCCGCGAGCTCCTCGGCGTAGCCAAGGATGCTCGTGACGGGCGTACGCAGTTCATGGCTCACCGACGAGACGAACTCGTTCTTCTGGGCGGCGAGGGCACGCATCCGATCGGCGGCTTCCCGCTCGTGCACGAACGCGTCGGCGAGCGCGCGAGCAGCCTCGCTCTGCTCGGTGATGTCGATCGCCTGGATGAGCAGCAGACCGTCGTCTCCCGTGACCGGGTTGACGGTGATGTCGAGATGCACCTCGCCGGGGAGGACGACGCTCGTCGGCGTCCCGCCGAGTTTCGCGATCCGATCGCCATCGATGAGCATCGTGTCGCCGTCGGCGGTCAGCCAAGCGGAAAGCAGCCGTTCGCCGTGGGGATTCGATTCGACGACGCGGTAGCGGTCGTCGCGTTCGCGACGGACGATGACGAAGCCGGCGTGCGCGCTGACGATCGCGCCACGCAGCAGTTGTTCGCGCGCGCGCAACTGGAAGTAGAGATCCGTTCGATCGTCTTGTGCGACGGCGACCGGGATGAAGGCAATCGCGAAGCTGAGCACGAAGATCTGAATGAGACCGACAAGCAGGCCGGAGTCGTCCGCGGCGACGACGGTGAACGGACCGGCGCCGAGCAAGCTGGCGACGGCGACGGCGATGCTCACGAGGACGAACTCGATGAGGGTCACCCCGGCGTTGAAGCGGAACGCCGCCCAGGCGAGCAGCGGAAACGGCAGGAAGGCCAACGACAGGTTCTCGAGTGGCCCGAACGCGAGGCCGAAGGCGACGCCGAGCAGGAGAACCTGCACGGCGAGTTCGAGGCGGTGCCCGAGAGCGAACGAGCTACGGGGGAGCAGACCGAGGACGACGATGAGCAACACGGCACTGCCGTGCGAGACCGCGACGTGCGCGGCCGTCGAGAGCAGGCTTCCACCGCCCAGTGCGACCACGATTCCGACGAGGATGCCGACGGTCGCGGCACCCAGCCCGGTCGCGATCAGGAAGCGGACGCTGTCTCCCCGGCGGAAGCGGCGACCGGGTCGACGCCGGAACCCCGTGATCGCCGGCACGAGCCAGGCCTCGACGGCGTTGGCGATTCCGAACGCCAAGGCGACCCACCAGACCGTTCCGGCGATGAGGTTCGCCGCGAACGTGACGAGGGCGATGAGCCCCGCGACGGTGAAGCCACGTCCGCGGGCCGCGAAGACGGCGAAGACGGAGATGCCGGCGGCCGGCCACCAGGGAGCGGTCGATGACCCGGCGAACCGGAGTTCGGCCGACACGATGCTCGCAGCGAAGACGAGTGCGAGCAGGAGCGCGATCGACAGCGCGTAGCGCAGATTCGGCTGACGGCGCACGGCCGCCGTGAGGCTGTCGCGATACATGGCACCCCCCGCCGTCGCGCCATCGCGGAATATACTGCGACCGTAGTCGGGACGGCCCACGCCCGGCGACGCCAATACAGGGGGTGCCGCATGGGCAGTGTCGTCGCGATCGAAGACGATGACGACATCCGCATGCTCATCGTGCGTCGGCTCGAGCGGGCCGGTCACGACGTGCGATCCGCCGTCGACGGGATCGAGGGTCTCGAGCTGATCCGCGAAAGCAAGCCCGATCTCGTCGTGCTCGACTGGATGATGCCGCGCCTTGACGGCTTGGGTGTCGTCGAGCAGCTCGCCGCCGACGAGGCGACGCGTCCGCGCATCCTCATGCTCACCGCACGAAACCAGCAGACCGACATCGACCGGGCACGGGCGGCGGGAATCGACGACTTTCTCGTGAAGCCGTTCCTCGGCTCCGATCTGCTCGCTGCCGTCGGCGCTCTGATCAGCCCCGAATGAGCGAAACCCCCGGCGTGCGGGGGCTTCGGTGGGTGGCTCCGACCGGCGTCGATCCGGTGACCTTCCGATTTTCAGTCGGACGCTCTACCAACTGAGCTACAGAGCCTCGGTGGGCCGGGCCCTCCGATGGCGAGAAGGCCTTCCCTCGCGGAAAGGCCTCCACTCCGCGACCCTGACGGGACTTGAACCCGCGACCTCCGCCGTGACAGGGCGGCACGCTAACCAACTGCGCTACAGGGCCTTGCTATTGAGTTGTGGTGAACATCGATTGCGTGACCCCAACGGGATTCGAACCCGTGCTGCCGCCGTGAAAGGGCGGTGTCCTAGGCCACTAAACGATGGGGCCGTGACGTGCGATAACGCGGGTGCGTATCGCACAGCGACCGAGGGTCAAGCATACGGTCGGCGGGTCGGAAACGCCAATCCCCGGATCTCGGACACCCCGCGGATGAACCGCGCGCGACCTGTCCCCTGAACTAGGTTCAAGTCGCCGTTGAGACTTTGTTGTTAGTGTTGCCGATGTTGTTTCCTGTTGCGGGCGATCGCGTCGGCGACGGGAAGATGCGGGGAATCCAATGGGAAGCACGTTGAGCCGGGGGGCGAACGGCGCGCCAGCGCCGTCGAAGGTGGCCCGACGCTTTCGAGTGCTCGCCGCCGCGCTCACGCTCGCGCTCCTGCCGGCCCTCGGCGGGATCGCGCCGTCGAACGCCGCCATCGTCGCCGACTACCCGAGCTGGGAAGAAGTCGTCGCCGCCCAGAAGAACGAGGCGCAAGCCAAGCAGCTCCGGGCGAGTCTCGAAGGCCAGCTGCAGGGGCTCCAGGACGCGGCCCAGCGCACGCAAGAAGAAGCGGATGCCAAGGGCGCCGTCTACGCGGAAGCGCAGCAGGCCTACGACGAGCAGAAGGTCGTGACCGACGCGCTGCTCGAGCAGACCGCGGCGGCACAGGCCGAGGCCGACGCGGCCTACGCGGTCGCCGCCCAAGTGATCGCCGAGATGAGCAAGTCGGGCGGGTCGGGAGACATCTCGCCGCGGCTGTTCACCACTCCGGGGTCACCGGATGCGCTCCTCGACCGACTCGAACTCAGCCGGGTGATCGGCGACCGGTACGCCGACCTGTACGCGAAGGCGATCGAACTTCGCAACCGGGCGAACGCTCTCGCCGATCAGGCCGAAGTCGCCCAAGGCATCCTCGAGGAGCTGCGGATCGCCGCCGAGAAGGCGTTCCAGGAGGCGCAAGCCGCGGCGATCGCGGCCGCCGAGAAGCTAGCGCAGACCGAACGGGACATCGCCGAAGTGCGGGCGCGGATCGAATACCTGGCGGGCATCCGGCAGGAGACCACGGCCAGCTACAACGAAGGCATCAAGGCCCAATGGGGCGACGGCGCCGAAGGCGAGATCAGCCAGAGCGGCTGGTCGCGCCCGGCGGCGGGTTACATCTCCAGCAACTTCGGCTGGCGCATCGATCCGATCACCAAAGCGCGGCAATATCACACCGGGGTCGACCTGGCGGGGCAGGGCTGCGGTGCCACCATTCGGGCCGCACACGCCGGCGTCGTCACCTTCGCCGGCTGGGCCGATTCGTGGGGCTACTACGTCGCGATCGACCACCGGGACGGCACCGGAACCGGGTACGCGCACATCCAGTCGGGCGGGATC
Organism: uncultured Pseudolysinimonas sp.; assembly: GCA_965653335.1. Lineage (GTDB taxonomy): Bacteria > Actinomycetota > Actinomycetes > Actinomycetales > Microbacteriaceae > Pseudolysinimonas_A. The sequence goes on along the minus strand of CBFGZU010000005.1, from coordinate 20,870 downwards.
GGAGTGCACATCGGTCAGGAGGTCGGCCCGGGACAGCCCATCGCGAAGGTTGGCACGACCGGACACTCCACCGGGTGCCACCTGCACTTCATCGTGCGCGTCAATGGGAACAGCGACATCACCGACCCGGTGCCCTTCATGCGCAACCAGGGGATCACGCTCGGCTAGGGCCGATCCATGGCAGACGGCAAGCGCAGACGACGGGTGGTGGCGGCGGGAGTTCCCGCGACGCTGCTGCTCGCGTTCGCCAACCCGATGCCCGCCATGGCGCTGCGCCAGCCCGACTACCCGAGCTGGGACGACGTCGAGCAGGCCCGCCACAACGAAGCCGCGGCTCAAGCGACGGTCGAGCAGATCGAGGGCATCCTCATCCGGCTCGAAGCGGAAGCCGCCGAACTCAACCGCGTCGCTCTCGAGCTCGGCGAGGATTACGCGCTCGCCGCCACCGCGCTCGACGCGGCGACCGAGAAACTCGACCGGTTGAAGTCGCAAGCGGACGCCGCCCAGCAACGCGCTCACGAGTCGGAGCAGCGAGTCGCCGTCATCGTCGCCCAGCTCGCCCGCAACGGCGGCGGCGACGTCACGATCGGATTGTTGCTCGGTTCCGCTGACGACGCCGACTCGTTGCTCGCGCGGCTCGGCACCGCCGACCGGCTCAGTGCCTCCTCGGCAGCGCTGCTCGACCGCGCGATCTACGACAAGAAGACAGCTCAAGCGCTCGCGAAGGACGCTCGCGCCGCCGAGCGTGAGCGTCAGCGACTCGCCGACGACGCGCAAGAGAAGCTCGATGCCGCCCGGACGGCCGCGAACGACGCTCAAGCGAAAGCCGACGCGCAGCGCGCCGACATCGACCGGATGTACGCCCAGCTGGCGACCCTCAAGGGCACGACCGCGGCCGTCGAGCGCGAATACCAGGAAGGGCTCGCCGCGAACCCGCCGAGCGCGCCGCCCCCTCCGCCCCCGCCGGCGACGCCCCCTCCCGGAGTCGACCCGAGCCCGCCTCCGCCCGTTTCGAACGCCGTCGAGAACGCGATCGCCTACGCGACGGCGCAACTCGGCGAGCCCTACCAACTCGGCGGCATGGGCCCGAACGCGTGGGACTGCTCGGGCCTCACGAAGGCGAGCTACGCATCCGTCGGGGTGTACATCGGCCCTCACTCCTCGACCGATCAGTACAACTACATGGCGGGGCAGGGTCGGCTCGTGCCGCGCGACCAGTGGCAGCGCGGCGATCTGCTGTTCTATTCCGACGGGGGATCGGCCGACCACCCGCGCAAGTATCACGTCACCATCTACCTCGGGGGCGGCAAGATGATCGAGGCGCCCAACCCGACAGCCCCCGTGCGGATCGTGAATGTTCGATACGGCGACCTGGTTGCCTACGTCGGCAGGCCCACGGGCTGACACAATCGAGGGATGCGGATGCTCGCCCCCCTTGTCGGACTCGTCGCCCTTGCGGTCGGAGGCCTCTCCGGATGCACCGTCGGCACCCCGGCGCCGGGCCCGACGCCGACCACGTCCGCCTCACCAACCGCCGCGGTGCCGGTCGATGGTCCGACGGAACCGCCGACGACGGTGAACGCACTGCCGGGAGGCGCCCTCATGCGCGTGTCGGTGACGGCCGAGTCGGACGGCGACGAGGTACGCCTGGAGTTGACCTTCAACCGCGCGCAGACATCCGCCGTGGCCGTCGACGAGTTCGCCGCGGTCAACGAGGAGTGCGCCAACGCCATCCGGTCGCAACTCGAACTCGCTCCCGACCTGGAGCCGACGGGCGTCATCACTTCGGAACTGGAGATGGTCGGCGACTGGCCGGAGGGGATGACCCTCGCCGTCGCGGCGGGCGGAACGGTGGCGTCGTTCGGGGAAGGTCGCAGTCTCGCCCCCACCCTTGACGACCCCGGGGCCTTCGGCTGCACCGTGCCGATCGTCACCGGACCCGGCGCGGCGACGTTCACGAGTCTGCTGCTCGGCGACCCGGCCGTCGCCGACCGTCTCGACCTCGAAGCCCAGATCGCGAACGGCGTCTTCGGATTCGAGTCCGATGGCGGCTCCGCCGTCACCGTGCGCTGGGTCGATTGCGTCGTCCAGCTCTCGAGCGCCGCGCAACGGTTGTCGACCGAGTTCGGCTGGTCGCCGCCCGGCCAGTGGGGCGACGGCTGCCTCATCGGCGACGCCGGAACGGTATAGCGCCCTCCGCGCGGCACTCGACCCGCAGGGCGGGCGCGGCACGCGACCCGTAGGGCGGGTCAGTGAGTCGGCACGTATGCGGCGTAGCTGGCGGCGACGATCGCTTCGGCTTCGGCTTTGTCGCCCCAGCCTTCGGTCTTGACCCACTTGCCGGGCTCGAGGTCCTTGTAGTGCTCGAAGAAGTGCTCGATCTCTTTGCGCTTGTACTCGGGGATGTCGCCGAGATCCTGGATGTGGTCCCAGCGCGGGTCTCCCGCGGCGACGGCGATGATCTTCGCGTCGCCGCCTCCGTCATCCGTCATCTTGAACACGCCGACGACGCGCACGTTCATGCCGATGCCGGGGAACAGCGGGTACTCGCCGATGACGAGCACGTCGAGCGGGTCGCCGTCGTCGGCGAGGGTGTTCTCGAAGAAGCCGTAATCGGTGGGGTACGCCATCGGGGTGTACAGCACGCGGTCGAGCATGACCCGCCCGGTCTCGTGGTCGATCTCGTACTTGTTGCGGCTGCCCTTCGGGCATTCGATGACGACGGCGTAGCTGGCGGACATGATGCTCCTGAGGTTGCGGCGCCGAGTCGGCTCCAAAACGGGCGGGTCTAACGTTAGTCGATGCCTGATTCCGCTCGTCCTCGGCTGACTCCCGCCGTCGCCGACGTGCGCCGCGCGGTTCGTGCGAGTCTCTTTCCGTTTTCCGGAAGTGGTGGGATGGATGCGCTCGTCCTCGTCGCGCTGTCGGGGGGGCCGGACTCGCTCGCGCTCGCGGCTGCCGCAGCGTTCGAGGCTCCTCGCGCGGGGGTGCGAGCGGGTGCGGTGATCGTCGACCACGGGCTGCAAGACGGGTCGGATGTCGTGGCCGAGCGGGCGGCGGAGCAGGCGCGGGCGCTGGGGCTCGATCCGGTGCGCGTCGTGCGGGTCGCGGTCGCGGCTGACGGCTCCCCCGAGGCGGCAGCCCGTGAGGCGCGCTACGACGCCCTCGCCGCGGTCGCCGCCGAGACGCGAGCGGTCGCGGTGCTGCTCGGCCACACTCTCGATGATCAGGCGGAGACGGTGCTGCTCGGGCTCGCCCGAGGGTCGGGGTCGGCGAGCCTGCAGGGCATGTCGCCCGTGAGCGGGCTGTATCGGCGGCCGCTGCTCGGCATCCGGCGTTCGACGACCGTGCGGGTGTGCGCCGACGCCGAGCTCGAGGCCTGGGCCGACCCGCACAACGACGACCCCGCGTACACCCGCGTGCGGGTGCGCGCCAACGTGCTGCCCGTGCTCGAAGCCGAACTCGGGCCGGGCGTCGCGGAGGCACTCGCCCGCACGGCCGAGCAGCTGCGGGAAGACGAGGATGCCTTCGCCACGCTGATCGACGAGGTCGCCGAAGAACTCGCGGAGCACATCGACGCGGGCATCGCGGTTCCGGTCGCCGCGCTCGTCGCCAACCCGGCGGCGTTGCGGCAGCGCATCATCCGGTTCGTTGTCGCAAGCGAGTTCGGGGTGTCGCTCAGCCGCGCCCACACCCTCGAGATCGCGCGGCTCGTGACCGAATGGCACGGGCAGGGGCCGATCGACGTGCCCGGCGTGAGCGTCGCGAGGTCGGGTGGCAGGATCGAGTTCCGAGCGAAGGAGATGGGTTCGGATGGACACGGCTGACATCGACGGTGACCTCACCGAGGTGCTCTTCACGCAAGATCAGATTCACGCCCGCCTCGCCGAGCTGTGCCGTCAGATCGAAGCCGACTACGCGGGCCGCGATCTGCTCATCGTCGGCGTGCTCAAGGGCGCCGTCATGGTCATGGCCGATCTGGCGCGCGAACTGCGACGCGACGTCGAGATGGATTGGATGGCGACCTCGTCGTACGGCACGAGCACCGAGTCGAGTGGCGTGGTGCGCATCGTGAAAGACCTCGACACCGATATCGCCGGGCGGCACGTGCTCATCGTGGAGGATATCGTCGACTCCGGGCTCACCCTGTCGTGGCTGCGCACCAACCTCGAAAGCCGCAACCCGGCATCCCTCGAAGTCTGCGCGCTGCTGCGCAAACCCGAGGCCGCGAGAGTCGACATCGACGCGCGCTACGTGGGGTTCGACATCCCCAACGAGTTCGTCGTCGGCTACGGCCTCGACTATGCGGAGCGCTACCGCAACCTGCGCTCGATCGCCGTCCTCGCTCCGCACGTCTACAGCTGACCGAGCGAGTCTCTCCCGCTTGGTCCGCCGTTTGCGAATCCGGCCGCGCAGAATCTCGCGGACCAATTCGCAAACGGCGGACCAACCCGAGAGTGACGGCGGTGTAGCGAATCCGCGTCCAGCGAACACCGGGGCGGCGCTCAGGGGTGGGGAGATACCCTGGCTGTCTCATGAACGTCCTCAAGCGCATCATCCGCGGACCGGTGATCTGGGTTCTCGTCGGCATCATCGCCCTCTTCGTCGCGTTCCAGTTCATCGGTCAGACGGGGTTCCGCGAGATCACGACGCAGCAGGGGCTCGAGCTGCTCGACGGCTCGACCGTCGACGAGGTCAAGATCGTCGACGGCGAGCAGCGGGTCGACCTCACCCTGAGCAAGTCCTACGACGACCTCGGCAAGCTCGTGCAGTTCTACTACGTCGCGCCGCGCGGAAGCGAAGTGATCGAGGCGATCACGGCGAGCGACGCGAAGTTCGACGACGAAGTTCCGCAGTCCCCGTGGTTCGTGAGCCTGCTCAGCATCCTCGTGCCGTTCCTGCTCATCGGTCTCATCATCTGGTTCCTGTTCTCGAGCATGCAAAACGGCGGCAACCGGGTCATGCAGTTCGGCAAGTCGAAGGCGAAGCTGGTGAGCAAGGAGACCCCGCAGGTCACCTTCGCGGATGTCGCCGGCGCCACCGAGGCCGTCGAAGAACTGCACGAGATCAAAGACTTCCTGAAAGATCCCGCTCGCTTCCAGGCGGTCGGCGCGCGCATTCCGAAAGGCGTGCTGCTGTACGGCCCGCCCGGAACCGGCAAGACTCTGCTCGCCCGCGCCGTCGCGGGGGAGGCGGGCGTTCCGTTCTACTCGATCTCGGGATCGGACTTCGTCGAGATGTTCGTCGGCGTCGGCGCGAGCCGTGTGCGCGACCTGTTCGAGCAGGCGAAGCAGAACGCGCCGGCCATCATCTTCGTCGACGAGATCGACGCCGTCGGCCGGCACCGCGGTGCGGGCATGGGCGGCGGCCACGACGAGCGCGAGCAGACGCTCAACCAGTTGCTCGTCGAGATGGACGGCTTCGACGTCAAGACCAACGTCATCCTGATCGCGGCGACCAACCGCCCCGACATCCTCGACCCCGCCCTGCTGCGCCCGGGTCGCTTCGACCGCCAGATCGGTGTCGACGCTCCCGACCAGAAGGGCCGCGAGCAGATCCTCACCGTGCACGCCAAGGGAAAGCCCATGGCGAAAGGCGTCGACCTCGCGGTGCTCGCCCGCAAGACGCCCGGCTTCACCGGCGCCGATCTCGCGAACGTGCTCAACGAGGCGGCTCTGCTCACGGCGCGCAGCAACGCGCAGCTCATCGACAACCGCGCCCTGGATGAGGCCGTCGACCGTGTCATGGCCGGCCCGCAACGCCGCTCGCGCCTGATGAACGACAAAGAGAAGCTCATCACCGCGTACCACGAGGGCGGACACGCGCTCGCGGCCGCCGCGATGCGCAACACCGACCCCGTGACGAAGGTCACGATCCTGCCGCGCGGCCGGGCGCTCGGTTACACGATGGTGCTGCCGCTGGAAGACAAGTACTCCGTCACCCGCAACGAGCTGCTCGACCAGCTCGCCTACGCGATGGGCGGCCGCGTCGCCGAAGAGATCGTCTTCCACGACCCGACGACCGGTGCCTCGAACGACATCGAGAAGGCGACCGCGATCGCCCGCAAGATGGTCATCGAGTACGGCATGTCGGCCGAGATCGGTGCCGTCAAGCTCGGGTCGGCCGGCGGCGAGGTCTTCCTCGGCCGCGATATGGGTCACCAGCGCGACTACTCCGAAGAGATCGCCGAGAAGGTCGACCTCGAGGTGCGCAAGCTCATCGACCAGGCGCACGACGAGGCGTGGAAGGTCATCAATACCAACCGCGACATCCTCGACAAGCTCGCGAGCGAACTGCTCGAGAAGGAGACGCTCGACCACGTGCAGCTCGCCGACCTCTTCGCCAAGGTGAAGAAGCTGCCCGAGCGCCCGCAGTGGCTCTCGAGCAAGAGCCGCCCGCTGAGCGACCGTCCGCCGGTCAAGGTGCCGAGCAAAGCCCCGGTCGATCCGGGTGCCGTCGACGGTGGCGTGGACTCCGAGCCGCAGAAGCCCGCTCGCACCCCCCGCCCGCGCAAGTCGCCCGGCATCGCTACCGCCTGATCCGGCGATGACCGTCGACGCATCCCGCATCGAGGCGGCCGTGGCCGAGTTGCTGGCCGCGATCGGCGAAGACCCGACGCGCCCCGGACTGCGACGCACACCGCGTCGTGTCGCCGAGGCGTACGGCGAGTACTTCGCGGGCCTCGACATCGACCCGGTCGCGATTCTGCGCGACGGGGTGGATGCCGCGGGCGACGGCGAACGCGGCGACCTCGTGCTCTTGCGCGACCTTGAGTTCCGGTCGATGTGCGAGCACCACCTGCTGCCGTTCCGCGGGGTGGCGCACGTGGGGTATCTGCCGGGCGGCAAAGTCGTCGGCCTCGGCCGGCTCGGCAGCGTCGTGGAGGCGCTCGCGGCCCGGCCGCAACTTCAGGAGCGACTCGGCGAGCAGATCGCCGACGCGCTCGACTCGGGCCTCGCCCCGCGCGGCGTGATCGTCGTGCTCGATGCCCAGCACGACTGCGTCGCGGCGCGGGATGCCCGGCAGGCCCGATCGAGCACCGTCACCGTCGCCAGTCGCGGGGCGCTCACCGACCCCGCGGCGCGCGCCGAAGCGATGACCCTGATCGGAGCCGTGTCGTGACGATCATCATGGGCATCCTCAACGTCACACCGGATTCGTTCAGTGACGGCGGGCGATTCGAGCAGCCGGATGCGGCGATCGCGCGCGGACTCGAGCTTGCGAAGGCGGGCGCCGCGCTCGTCGACGTCGGGGGCGAGTCGACGCGCCCGGGGGCCGCGAAGGTCGACCCCGGCGACGAGCAGGCCCGCATCATCCCTGTCATCGCCACCCTCGCCCAGGAGGGGGTCGCGGTCAGCGTCGACACGATGAACGCCGCGACGGCGCTCGCTGCGATCGAGGCGGGGGCGCGAATCGTGAACGACGTGTCGGGCGGGCTCGCCGACCCGGGGATGGCGCGCGTCGTCGCCGAGACCGGCGTTCACTACGTGGTCATGCACTGGCGCGGCGGTGCCGACGTCCACGCGGCGTTCGGCGACGTCGTCGCGGAGGTGCGTGCGGAACTCAAGGCCCGGGTCGCCGAACTGGTCGTCGCGGGCGTAGACCCGGCGAAGATCGTGCTCGACCCCGGTCTCGGGTTCGGCAAGACGGCGGAGCACAACTGGGCCCTCCTGGGGCATTTCGACGAGATCGCCTCGCTCGGCCACGGCATCCTCATCGGCGCGTCGCGCAAGCGGTTCATCGGTGCCCTGCTGCCCGACAACGCCCCGATGGAGGATCGCGACCTGCCCACCGCGGTCATCAGCGCGCTCGTCGCACGCCAGGGGGCGTGGGGGGTGCGCGTGCATGACGTGCCGTCGACGCGTCTCGCGCTCCAGGTCGCGGCCGCGGTGAGCGAAGGAGCGACGTGAACGAGCCGCCGGTCGACGAGATCCGGCTCACCGGGCTGCGGGCCGAGGCCCACCACGGCGTCTTCGACCACGAACGCCGGGACGGGCAGGTGTTCGTCGTCGACGTCACCGTGCGCTTGCCGCTCGGCGAGGCGGCGGCCACCGACGACCTCGACCGAACGGTGCACTACGGCGAACTCGCGGAAGCCGTCGTCGCCGCCGTCGCGAGCGACCCGGTCGACCTCATCGAGACCGTCGCTGAACGAGTGGCCGGTGTTGCGCTCGCATTTCCCGCGGTGCGCGAGGTCGTCGTGACGGTGCACAAGCCAGCCGCGCCGATCCCTGTGCCGTTCGACGACGTCAGCGTCACGATCACGCGGCGGCGCCGAGCGGATGCCGGCTCGTGAACGTTCAGTTGCGCCGCATCGAGGCGGATGCCGTCATCGCGATCGGCAGCAATCTCGGTGACCGCGAAGCGACCTTCGCGGCGGCCGTGCGCACGCTCGCCGACTCCGACGGCATCGAGCTCACCGCGATATCGACGCCGATCGAGACGGTCGCGCTGCGACCTCAGGGTGAGGATGCCGACGCGCCCGCCTACCTCAATGGGGTCGTGCTCGTACGCACGACTCTCCCCCCGCGGGCGTTGCTGAGTCTGTTGCACGACATCGAGCGCCGGTACGGCCGGGTGCGCGCGGAGCGCTGGGGGGATCGCACCCTCGACCTCGACATCATCGACTACGCCGGCCTGCAGTCGGCGACCGACGAGCTCACGCTGCCGCATCCGCGCGCCCACGAGCGCGCATTCGTGCTGCGCCCCTGGGCCGAGGTTGCGCCGGAGGCCGTGCTGCCCGGACACGGTCGCGTCGCCGACCTGCTCGCCGCTCTGGAGACCCGATGACGAGAACTCGGGTCTCGACCCTCGTCGTTCTCGTCGCCGTCGGCGCGGCGGTGGGTTTTCTCGCGCAGGTCGCTCTCGCGGCGGGGAGCCTGCCGAAGTACCAACCCGAGTTCACGCTCGCCCTCAGCCTGCTGTTCATCGCGGGCATCGCGATCGCGCTCGCGGTGCCGATCCGCCGGGCCACCCGCGCAACGGTGCCGACGCGCATCGACCCGTTCCACGCGACTCGCGTCGTGTTGTTCGCGAAGGCGTCGAGCATCGTCGGCGCCCTGCTCACGGGGGCCGCGGTGGGGCTGCTCGCCGAGCTGATCACCCGGAATGGCGGGCTCAACACCGACTCGTTGCTGCGTTCGCTCGCGGTGCTCGGCGGCGCGATCGTCGTGCTCGTCGCGGGGCTCGTGAGCGAGTTCCTCTGCACGGTGCCGCCCGACGACGACGACCGGGACGCCGAGCCCCTGCCGGGTAGCCTGGAGCGGTGATGTCCATCGATCCCCTGCCCGTCGACTGGCAGCGGGTCTCTCCCCGGTACGTCGCCGTCGACCTCTTGGGCGTTCTCGTGTCGGCGATCCTGTTCACCGTCGGATCGACCGTACCGTTCGCCCTGACGCGTGAGCCGGGGTGGCTCGTCGTGCCGGGGGTCGTGCTGGCTCTGCACATCCTGATCGCCGCGTTCACGCCGCGCCGGGTGCGGGCGCTCGGCTACCGGCTGCGGAACGACGACCTCGTGTTCCGCAAGGGGATCATGTTCGTGCGCGTCGTCGCCGTTCCCTACGGGCGCATGCAGCTCGTCGACATCAATCGCGGCCCGATCGCGCGGGCGTTCGGGCTCTCCGAGCTCAAGCTGGTGACCGCCGCCGCGTCGAGCCATGTCACGATCCCGGGACTGCCCGAAGCGGACGCCGACGTTCTCCGCGACCGGCTCGTGGAGCTGGCGGAGAGCCGCCGGGCGGGGTTGTGACCTTTCGAGAGCCTCAGGACGGCGCCCTCGGACCGGTCGCGGCTCCCGGGCCGACCGCGCCGGGTCTCGCCGACGGCGAGTGGCACCGGCTGCATCCGCTCACCCCGCTGCTGCGCGGCGGGCTCGGGTTCGTGGCGGTCGTCGGCATCCTGATTGCGAACCTGCGCGAGCAGGTCGTCGAATGGTTCCTGCCGGGGCTGTGCCCGCCGGGTCAGGACTGCGGGGATGGCGACCCGTTCGGGTATGTCGTCGAGAACGGCTACGCGGTGATCGGGCTGCTCGCCCTGCTGGGGGTGTTGCTGCTGTTCCTCGCCGGGTTCTACGTGTCGTGGCGGATGCACACCTTCCGCATCACCGACGAGGTCGTCGAGGTGCGCAGCGGCGTGCTGTTCCGCACGCACCGCAAGGCCCGGCTCGATCGCATCCAAGGCGTCACGATCGTGCGTCCGTTGTTCGCGCGCCTCTTCGGCACCGCGAAGCTCGATGTCGAGGTCGCGGGTCAGGACGCGAACGTTCCCCTCGCCTACCTCGGGAACGCCGCCTCGGATGTCTTGCGCGCCGACATCCTGCGCCTCGCGTCGGGGTCGCGGGCGGCGACCGCCGCGGGGACCACGGATGCCGTCGGCGGCTCGCTCATCGATCGCCGCGTCTCCGAACTGCTCGCCCCTGAACTCGACCCGTCGCTCGCGCCGCCCGAGTCGGTCGTGCGCATGCACCCGGGACGCCTCATCGGGTCGACGGTGTTGAGCGGCACGACGCTCGGCCTGTTGCTTCTCGTCGCCGGCGCCGTCACCGGAGCGGTGCTCGCCGCCGGGGGCTTCGGCGAGCTGCTCTGGACTCTTTTCACGCTCATCCCGATCGCGTTCGGTCTCGCCTCGTATCAGGTGGGCCGCATTCTCAAGTTCTTGCGGTATTCGATCGCGGCGACCCCAGACGGGGTGCGCGTCGGCTACGGCTTGCTCTCGACGCGCAACGAGACGGTGCCGCCGGGCCGTATCCATTCGGTCGCGGTCAGTCAGAGCATCTTCTGGCGTCCGGCGGACTGGTGGACGATCCGCGTCAATCGGGCTTCGCGGCAGACGTCGTCGGATGGGCAGAGCGCCCAGCAGAGCACCGTCGTGCTGCCGGTCGGCTCGCGGGGGGACGTGTTCCGGGTGCTCGACCTGCTGCTGCCCGGGCTCGTCGCGGGAGACTCCGCGGAGTCCGGCGGGGTGCGGGAGGTTCTCGAGCGCGGTCTCGCGGGTCGCGGCGGCGACGACGAGTTCACGACCTCCCCGCGCCGCGCCGCCGTGCTGCGCTGGTTCTCGTGGCGGCGCAACGGGTTCGCGTTGTTCCCCGGGGCGGTGCTGCTGCGCCGCGGCGCGATCTGGCGGGAGCTCGCGATCGTGCCGACGCCGCGCGTGCAGAGTGTCGCGATCGAGCAGGGGCCGCTCGGGCGGGCGTTGCGACTCGCGGCCGTGCACGTGCACACCGTCGCCGGGCCGATCTCGCCGCGCATCGGCGCGCTCGACGCGCGCGACGCGGAGGGTTTCTTCCGGGACGCCGCGGGTGTCGTCGTCGCAGCCGCGGGAACCGACACCAGTCATCGCTGGCGTGCGGGCGAAGCGTGACCCGCCCCTCCCGGTGGTCGAGGAGCGCTCCGCGCAGCGGCGCGCGTGTCGAGACCACACTCCGGGTTGCTCGGCGCTGTGGTTTCGACACGCGCCCTTCAGGCGCTACTCAACCCAAGGGTTTCGACACGCGCCCTTCAGGCGCTACTCAACCACCGAGGTGGGGGTGGTGAACTCGTGACGCAGCGGTCAGGACGCCTCGGGATCGGCATCATCGGCGCCGGCCGGGTGGGGCCGGTGCTCGGTGCCGCCCTCGGGGGAGCCGGACACGCGATCGTCGGCATCAGCACGGTGTCGGATGCCGGCCGTGAGCGCGCCGAGGTGTTGTTGCCGCGCGTTCCGGTGCTCACGGTTCCCGAGGTCGTCGAACGCGCCGAGCTCGTGCTGCTCGCCGTGCCGGCCGCCGAACTCGAAGCGCTCGTGAGCGGACTCGCCGCGACGGGTGCATGGCAGCCCGGGCAGCTCGTCGCCCACACGGCCGCGGAGTTCGGCATCGGCATCCTCGCCCCGGCAACGGCGGCGGGCGTGATTCCGCTCGCGCTGCATCCGGCGATGACGTTCACCGGCACGAGCCTCGACTTGGTGCGGCTACGCGAGTCGTGGTGCGCCGTGACCGCGCCCACACCCGTGCTGCCGATCGGCCAGGCACTCGTCGTCGAGATGGGCGCCGAACCGCTCGTGATCGCCGAAGCCGACCGGGCCGCATACGCCGACGCCATCGCGGCGGCGACCCAGTTCTCGACGGCGATCGTCGCTCAGGCGGCGGGGACGCTCGCCGGAATCGGGGTGGAACGGCCGGGCAGCGTGCTCGGCCCTCTCGTGCGGTCGGCGGTCGAGAACGCTCTCGGCGCGGCGGGCGCCGTCGACGCCGCTACGATCGACGCGGAGGCACCGGAACAGTGAGCAGTCCGCTCGTCGTGGAGACGATCGCCGGAATCCGTTCCGAGCTTCAGCCGCTGCGGGCGGCGGGCAAGACGGTCGCCCTCGTGCCGACTCTCGGCGCCCTGCACGACGGTCACCTCGCTCACGTCGCGCGAGCGCGGGAGCTGGCGGATGTGGTCGTGGTGTCGATTTTCGTCAACCCGCTGCAGTTCGGAGCGAACGAGGACCTCGCGAAGTACCCGCGCGACCTCGACGGCGACCTCGCCCAGCTCGAGCGGCACGGCGTCGAGTATGTCTTCGCACCGACGCCCGCCGAAATGTACCCCGACGGCGGAACCCAGGTGAAAGTCACCGGCGGTCCGGTCGCGTCGCTCTACGAGGGCCGCTCCCGCCCCGGCCACTTCGACGGGGTGCTCACCGTCGTCGCGAAGCTGTTGCACATCGTGCAGCCCCACGTCGTGACCTTCGGGCAGAAGGATGCGCAGCAGCTGTTTCTCGTGCAGCGCATGGTGCGCGACCTCGACATCCCTGTCGCCGTCGAGGTCGTCGACACCGTGCGCGAGGCCGACGGCGTGGCGATGTCGAGTCGCAATCGCTACCTCGGACCGAACGAGCGCATGGCCGCCCGGGCGCTCAGCCGGGCTCTCGAGGCCGCCCAATCGGCATCCGATCGCGGCATCGACACCGTGCTCGCGGCGGCGCAGTCGGTACTGATGGATGAGAAGCTGGTGACTCTCGACTACCTCAAGGTCGTCGATCCGACGACGTTCCTGCCGGTCGACGACGGCTACCGGGGACCGGCTCGGGTGCTCGTCGCGGCGCGGGTCGGGCCCGCCCGCCTCATCGACAACGACTCCCTCTATCTGAATTGACTGCTGTGACTGACGAGATCGCGAACGACGAAGACATCGCCGAGCAGAAGGCCGTGCGGCTTCAGAAGCGTGCCCGCCTGGTCGAGGATGCCGAAACGGCGGGCGACGGCCCGTATCCGGTCTCACTGCCGATCACCGACTCGATCGCGGCCGTTCGCGCCCGGTTCCCTGACCTCGAGGTCGACGCGCAGACGGGAGAGACCGTCGGGGTCGCCGGACGCGTCGTGCACCTCCGCAACACCGGGAAGTTGTGCTTCGCCGCGCTGCAGGCGGGCGACGGGTCGCGTATCCAGGCGATGGTGTCGCTCGCCGAGGTCGGCGACGAGTCGCTCGAACGCTGGAAGGACCTCGTCGACCTCGGCGACTTCGTCTTCGTCTCGGGCCAGGTCATCTCGAGCAGGCGGGGGGAGCTCAGCATCCTCGTCGCGGACTGGAAGATCGCCGCCAAGGCGCTCATGCCGCTGCCCAACCTGCACAGCGAGCTCTCCGATGAGACCCGGATGCGGCAGCGCTACCTCGACCTCATCACCCGCGAGCAAGCGCGCGTGACAGTGCGGGCCCGGGCGACGGCGGTCGCGAGCCTGCGACAGACGTTCGCCGGCCACGACTTCCTCGAGGTCGAGACCCCGATGCTGCAGACGATCCACGGCGGAGCATCCGCCCGGCCGTTCGTCACGCACAGCAACGCGTTCGACACCGAACTGTTTCTGCGCATCGCGCCGGAGCTGTTCCTCAAGCGCGCCGTCGTCGGCGGGCTCGAGCGCGTCTTCGAGATCAACCGCAACTTCCGCAACGAGGGTGCCGACTCCACCCACAGCCCCGAGTTCGCGATGCTCGAGGCCTACCAGTCCTACGGCGACTATCACTCCATCGCCGACCTCACGCAGGAGCTCATCCAGAACGCCGCGATGGCGGTGTCGGGATCGCACGTCGTGACCTGGGCCGACGGCACCGAGTTCGACCTCGGCGGCGAGTGGGAGCGGCTGCCGATGTACGCCTCGCTGTCGGAGGCCGCGGGCGTCGAGATAAACCCGCAGTCCGGGCTGCCGGAGCTCGCGGCGCTCGCCGAGAAGGTCGGCGTGGAGGTGAAACTACCCACGCACGGCAAGTACGTCGAAGAACTGTGGGAGCACTTCGTGAAGCCCGGGCTCACCGCTCCGACGTTCGTGATGGACTTCCCCGTCGACACCTCGCCCCTCGTGCGCGACCACCGCAGCATCCCCGGCGTCGTCGAGAAGTGGGACCTCTACGTGCGCGGCTTCGAACTCGCGACCGGGTACTCGGAGCTCGTCGACCCCGTCATCCAGCGCGAGCGCTTCGTCGAACAGGCCAAGCAGGGCGCGCGCGGCGACGTCGAGGCGATGCGGCTCGACGAGGAGTTCCTGCGCGCGATGGAGCACGGGATGCCGCCCATGGGTGGCATGGGGATGGGCATCGACCGGATGCTCATGGCGATCACCGGCCTCGGCATCCGCGAGACGATCCTTTTTCCCCTCGTCAAATAGCGGCGCGCTGGCGCGCATTCGGCCGACACGGGCGGTGTTGCACCTGAGGACTTCTTGAGGATAGAGTCGCGCTGACCCCTCCCCCGAAGGGGGGTCGACCGTCCCCTGCATCAGAGTGGGCACCCACCGAACCAAGTGCCGTTCTCGACCCCCACGAGACCGGAGTTTTCCCCGTGACGGCATTGTCCGCTACACCCGCGCGCCGCCGCGGAGCGTTTGTCGCGCTCCCTTTCCTGATCGCAGCGTTCCTCGCGCCCTTCGCCGCGGCGGCACCCGCCGGGGCGGCGACTGTCGACGGGCTCGCGACCGGCTTCCAGATCGACAGCGACAAGACCGCCGCCGCTGTGACCCCCGTGCAGTCGGCGTTCGACTGGTCGAACTTCCTGAGCACGCCGGCCGCCGACGGCAGCTACACCTTCGAGCCCACGGGGCCCTACGAGACCGCCGACGGCTTCGCGTCGACGGGCATCGTCGACGCGAGCTTCTATTGGGACAACGGCGCGCTCGCCGAGGCATGCGATGGCAGCGACCCGGCGTCGGCCTTCCCGGGCAGCGTCAAGCCCAACCACAACCCCTGGGTGCAGGGTTCCTCGAACGTCAACGCGAAGTCGGACGGTTGTAGCTCGGGCGGCGCGTATGAGATCGTCACCGACGACGAGGGCGTCGACCACTACGTCTTCTACCAGTACTGGACCCGACTCTCGGGCAATGGCGACATGAGCCTGTACCAGCTGCTCGAGGGTGCCGATCCCGGCCGGTGCGACGACATCCTCGTCGAGTTCAACTACAACTCCCCCACCAACAAGCTGGGTGCTCAGACGCAGGTCAACATCCTCGAGTGGACCCCCACCGTGGCGGCTCCGGCCGGCTGCGACGCGGGCGACCCGGGCGCCTGGACGACGTTGCAGGCGAACTTCCCGCACGACGCCAAGGTCGGAGTGCGCACCGAAGGCCCCGGGCTGCCGGGTGAGCCCGAGACCTTCGGTGAGATCGCGATCGACCTCACCTTCGGCAACCTCTTCGACGAAGACGGC
Source organism: uncultured Pseudolysinimonas sp. (assembly GCA_965653335.1). Taxonomy (GTDB): domain Bacteria; phylum Actinomycetota; class Actinomycetes; order Actinomycetales; family Microbacteriaceae; genus Pseudolysinimonas_A. Next base: position 5,219 of record CBFGZU010000005.1, on the reverse strand, counting down.
TGCACGTCGTTCGAGGCCGGCGGCTACGTCACCCGCACGGGCAACAGCCCGACCGCCGAACTCATCGATGCCGTCGGCCCCGGCAGCAGCCCGCTGACGATCAGCAACTGCGGCGCGATCGAGATCACGAAGGCCTCCGACCCCGAAGACCTCGCCGCCGACGCCGAGTTCGGCTATGAACTCGTCCGCACCGATGGAGGCGTCGTCTCCGACGACACCCTTGTCGGGATCGACGTGGGCAGTGGCGACGACCTGACCAACACCTACAGTGGCACCGCCGACCATGGCATCGCGGGTGCGCTCGGCCTCGGCGACACCCACGCCTGGGGTCCGATCTTCGCTGGCGACTACGACCTCACCGAATCGATCGACGCGGGCGACCCGTTCTCCTTGCAGTCGATCGTGTGCACCGCCACCGACCCGAGCACCGGGGATGCGACGATCGTGACGGTCGTCGACGACGGCGAGGCGACCGACGACGAGATCCCGGTGTTCGTCGGCGAGACCACCGAGTGCGTCATTACGAACGCGGCGGACCCGGCAAGCCTCGAGCTCGAGAAGACCGCCGCCGGGATCGGCGACGACGTCGCCTGGTCGTTCGACTTCACGATCAGCCCCGACCCGCAGAGCGGTTCGGCGACGCAGATCGCGTCAGGCACCGGCCCGGGCAGTGACGTCCTCACGTGGGACGACTTGCTTCCCGGCGAGACTTACACGCTGACCGAGACCGCGTCGGCCGGCTGGACGGCGGGTGAGCTGTCGTGCGAGGTGGCCGGAGGTGACCTGGCCGACGCGAGCGACGACGACGGTTTCCAGTTCGTCGCCGCGCCCGGACTCGCGATCGAGTGCGAGCTGACGAACGACGCGGATCCCGGTGAGATCGTGGTGACCAAGAGCACCGTGGGCGGTGACGGCACCTTCGAATTCGAGCTCACCTCGCTCGATGACCCCGACGCCGACCCGCTCAGCCAGTCGGCGACGACAGTCGGTGGCACGGGCACCGCGACGTTCTCGGGCATCCTCCCGGGGTCGAGCTGGGCCATTGCCGAAGCCGACCCGGGTTCGTCCTGGACGGTCGGCGACCTGACCTGCGAGGTGACGCCCGCCGGGTCGGTCGATTCCGTGTCGATCGACATCGACGAATTCACGGTCGACCCCGGAGACGCGATCGCTTGCGCGATCACGAACACCGCCAAGGGCACGATCATCGTCGTGAAGAACGTGGTCGGCGCTGACGCCACGTTCTCGTTCACGGGCGACTGGCTGACTCCGGAAGACTTCGAGATCGAGACCGACGGGGGCACCGGGTCGCAGACTTTCGACGACGTCATCCCCGGCTCATACACCCTCACGGAGGTGCCGGGCGCGGGTTACGAGGGAACGAACCTGGTCTGCGTCGACGCGAACGGCTCGACCGACGCGTTGACCGCGACGCTCGCGCTCGAGCCCGGCGAGACGATCACCTGCACTTACACGAACTCCGAGTGGGGCGTGCTCGTCGTCGACAAGGTGACGGTGCCTGAGGGCTCGGACCAGGAGTTCGAGTTCGAGTGGGCACCCCAGGGTGAATCGGCGACCGACTTCACCCTTGCGGACGAGACGGATGCCTACAGCACCGGCGCCGTCGCGCCGGGTGTGTACGTCGTCAGCGAGACGAGTGACCTCGCCGACTGGTCGCTCGTCGACCTGGTCTGCACCGACCCGGCGAACGATGACACCGACCCCGTCGTCGACGACGAGACCGCGACGGTTCACGTCGGACTTGGCGAGACGGTCACCTGCACGTTCACTAACGCGCAGCGCGGTCCGCTCACCTTCGACAAGAAGGTCGCGAACGGCTCGCCCGTCAACAACGGCGACGGCACCTGGACGATCACTTACGACCTCACGGTCACGAGCGAGTCGAACATCCCCGAAAAGTATGACCTCGAGGATGAGCTCGACTTCGGCGCCGGCATCGTGCCGGTCGACGAGACCGTCGTGTCGAACAACGGTGTGACCGTCAACGCGGGCTGGGATGGCGACGCCGACACCGTCGTCGCCACCGGGGCGACGATCCCAGCTCTCGGCACGCACACCTACACCGTCACGGTGACCGTCGAGGTCGAAGACGAGATGGACCTCGACGCGGCCGACTGCACGATCGCGGAGGGCGAAGGATCCGGCTTCCACAATGTCGGCACGATCGAGTTCTGGGGCGAGGGAACCGACACGGATGACGCGTGCGCTCCGCTGCCGGTCTCCGACCTCGAGATCGTCAAGGACGCGCCGTTCTCGGTCGACTTCGAACCGGCCGACGGGCCGACGCAGTTCGCCTACACGATCGTCGTGACCAACCTGGGTCCGGCGATGGCCGAGGATGCCGTGCTCGAAGACGAGCTTCCGGACGGGCTGGTGTTCGTCTCCGCTTCTGGGACGGACGTCACCTGCGGTTTCACCGCTGGGGTTGTGACGTGCCAGCTCGGTGACCTCGCCCTCAATGCGAGCCGCACGGTGACGATCACGGTGCAGATCCCCGTGGACTATGAACTCCCTGTGCTCCCCGAGGGCCAGAAAGCGTTCACCATCACCAACGAAGCGACGACCTCCACGGATACTCCGGAGAGCAACCTGTCGAACAACGAGGATGACGCCGACACCACGGTTCTTGTTACGCTGCCGTTCCCGCCGGAGGACCCGAAAGACCCCCAGCTGCCGACGCTCGCCCTGACGGGCGCCGCGATCGGGTTCGCCACGCAGTTCGGTCTCGGGCTACTCGCGGTCGGGCTCGCTCTCGCGGTCACGTCGCTGCGGCGTCGTACGGGTGGTCGCCACGCGGCATAGGGCTGGGGAAAGCTGAGGCCTCCCCCCGAAAGGGCGGTGGTGCTCGCAGGCCGCCATGGGTAGCCTGCGAGAACCCCCGCCCTTTCAGCCCCCGCAGAAGGAACACTCCCGTGCCGAACCCCGCGGCCCGGCGTATCCCCGTGATGATCGCGCTTGCCGTTCTCGTCGGCGTCGGATTCGCTTCGATCCCGGCCCCCGCGCGCGCCGATGACGGCCCGGTGGCGGTTCCGGTCAGCCCGGTCGACGGCGGTCGCTTCGAGGTGGCTGATGTCGAGTTCGAGTGGACGACACCGCGGGACGCCGCCGGATACGAACTGCGCACCGGTCTGGACGGTCGCGTCGACCCCGCCGGGGCACTCGTCGACGCTCCCTCGACGACGACGTTGCGGGCATCCGGGTCCGAGATCGCGTTCAGTGGGCTGCCGGAGGGCACCTACTACTGGCAGGTGCGCGCCACCGACGCTTCGGGGCTGAGTGGACCCTGGTCACCCGTACGGTCGGTCACGATCGACCTGCCCGGTGAGAACGGAGGGCTGCAGCTCGAAACCCTCGCCCTCGGCGACTACGCGGTCGAGCAGACGCCCGAAGCGCCGGTCGCCCCCAGCCCCGGCGTCGGGGGTCTCGGGATGTTCGCGATCGTGATCGCGAGTGGCTTCTCGATCCTGCTGCTCACGGCCGTCGTGGTGCGAGCAGCGACTGTTAGGGTTCGAGCGTGAACGACGATTCGGCCCGCCGCGAGAAGCCGCAGATCTCGCCCGCCCGCATCGCCGTATGGATCGCCGTCGGCGGCATCGGCGCCTTCTTGCTCGTCAGCGGCGTCGTCGGAATCATCGCCAAAGGCTGATGGATCGTCGCACCTCCCGCCTCGCGATGATCGCCGGACTCGTGCTGATCGTCGGCATCGTCGCGATCGCCTGGATCCTCGCCGGCTAGTTTCCCCGCTCCCGTCGCCCTCCCGGGACGGATGCCCCGACACGCCGTCACCGCGCCGCACGGCGACCACCCCGTCATCCGTCGACGACAACTTCATCCGTCGACGACAAGACTCGTCGGCTCGCGCATCCTCCCCAGGCCGCTTCACGGCGGTCGATCCCCACCCGAGCGGATGCCACCGTGTCACGCTGCGCGTCCGTCGCATCCTTTCGAGATGCAGAGTCTCATGCCTCCCGCCGCATGGAACGGCGTCGCGACGGCCCGTGAACTGGCCTCGATCGGGGTGGCGCCCCGGCAGGCGCAGCGGATGGCCGAGCGAGGCGAACTCGACCGGTTGCGCCCGGGGATCTACGCGGTACCCGGCGCGCATCCGGATGTCGTGGCAGCTGCGCGGGTCGGCGGTCGCCTCGCAGGAGCCTCGGCAGCGGCGTTGCACGGGCTATGGGTGCCCGTCGGCCGGCGCCTCGTGGTCGAGGTCGGTCGCCGCGCGGAGTTGCGCGACCCGCTCACCGGCACTCACCCTCTCGATCGGGGCGACCCCGCCATCCGTGTTCTCTGGAGTCGGTTGGGTCCGTCGCGTCGCATCGGACTGAGTCCGCTGGACGCCATCGTCGCGCACGTGCTCCGCTCCGAGCCGTTGCCTGTCGGCGTCGCGATCCTCGACTCGATGGTGCGGCGCACCGCCATGACGCCGATCGACCTCGAGTTCGCGGCGGCACACCTGCCGATGTCGTTGCGTCGGCTGCTGAGCCGACTCGACGCGAGGGCGGAGTCGGGCTCGGAGAGCATCGCACGCTGTCTGCTGCAGGATGCCGGATTCCGGGTCGACGCGCAGGTGCGGGTGCCTTTCACCGATTTCGATCGCATCGATCTGGTCGTCGAGGGTCGGATCGCCGTCGAGTGCGACAGTCGCCATCACGACGATCCGGCCTCGCGCGCCCGGGACGCCGCCCGGGATCTGGCGCTCATCGCTCTGGGATTCGTGGTCGTGCGCCCGCGTTGGCAGACGATCATGTTCGACCCGGAGGCCCTCATCGCCGCCGTGACGACCCTCGTCGGGCGTTTCGATCTGCGGCATTCCGTCGCGATCTGATGACCGGATGCCCAGCCCTCGGCGTGTCGTCGGCGCGTCGTGAGACTCGTCCCCGTGGAGCGACGCGACCCATCACCCCGTAGCCTGGACGCATGCCTGACGACTTCTGGGGCAACGCCATCTTCTCGCTCGTGCCGACGCTGCTCTTCGGCGTGCTGTTCTGGTTCGTCTTCCGCGGGATCATCCGGTCTGACAGCGCCGAGCGCAAGGTCGCCGCGAAAATCGAGGCCGAAGAGCGCGCCAAGCGCGCGATGGCGAAGGAATCCGCCGGCTCCTGAGGGTCGTCGACTCCGACGTCAGGAGTCGGATGCCGGCGGCACGTCCTCCGGAGCCGCGACGGGTGCCGGTGAAGCTGCCTCCGGAGCCGAAG
>CBFGZU010000004.1:0-52518 GCA_965653335.1 uncultured Pseudolysinimonas sp. | reverse complement strand
CCCTCGACCCCACCCAACAACCCATCCCCATGCCACCCCGCTCCCCAGCCGCCGCCAGGCTCGCGGCCACAGCGAGACTCCGAAGATCGGAGGCGGCGGGCCGCTAGGCTCGCGTCGATGTCCGCGTCGACCCGTATCGCCGGACTCGGGGTGCACCTTCCCGAGCAGGTGAGGGCGACCGCCGAGACCGAGCAGCGCCTGAGAGCCGAGAATCCCGGCATGCGTTTGGCGACCGGTCTCATCTCGCGCATGACCGGGGTCGAGCGCGTGCACGTCGCCCCCGACGACTGGCAGGCGTCCGACCTCGCCGTGGCGGCATCCCGGCAGGCTCTCGAAGAGAGCCCCGGCGACATCGACCTCGTGCTTTTCACCGCCGCGGCGCAAGACCTCGTCGAGCCCGCGACCTCGCACATCGTCGCGTCGAAGCTCGGCCTCACCGCGCCGGTGATGGACGTGAAGAACGCCTGCAACTCGATGATCAACGGCATGCAGGTCGCCGACGCGCTCATCCGCACCGGGCAGTATCGCCGCGTGCTCGTCGCGAGCGGCGAGAAGACCTCCGTGTCGGTGCGCTGGCGGCTCGGCGACCCGACGCAGTTCATCCGGTCGTTCCCGGGTTACGTGATGGGGGATGCCGGCGCCGCCGTCGTGCTCGAAGGGTCCGACGATCCGGAGGCCGGCATCCGCGCCTCCCGGTTCTTCGCCGAGTCGCGGCACTGGGCGGTCGGCACGCTGCCCGGCGGCGGCACGATGCGCACCCACGATCCCGACGCCAGCTACTTCGACATGGACGGTGCGGGCCTCCAGAAGGCGTTCCTCGAGCTCGGCCCGGAGCCGGTCGAGCGGATGCTGCGCGAAACCGGGTACGCGATGAACGACTTCGACCTCGTCGCCATCCATCAGGTCGCACTGCCCTACCTGCCGCCCGTCTTCGAGCGCCTCGGCGTGCGCGACGACCGCACCATCATCACGGTCGCCGAGCACGGCAACATCGCTTCGGCAACGCTGCCGCTGCAACTGCGGCTCGCCCGCGACCGGGGGATGGTCGGCTCCGGTTCGCTCGTGCTGATGATCGGCCTCGCGGGCGGCATCTCGCTCGGACTCATGGTGGTGCGGCTGTGACCCTGGCCGTCGTCGTGCCCGTCTACGACGAGGCGGTCGGCATCCGCCCGACTCTCGAAGCGCTCGCCGCTCAGCGGGATGCCGACTTTGACGCCGTCTTCGTCGACAACGGATCGCGCGACGGGTCGGGCGACGTCATCCGGTCGTTCATCGCCGAGCACGGGCTGACGCGGTGGCGGGTGATCGACGAGCCGCAGAAGGGCACCGGCGCTGCGGCCGACACGGGGATGCGCGCCGCCATCGGCGCGGGAGCGACGCTGCTCGCACGCACCGACGCCGACTGCCTGCCGCGCGCCGACTGGATCGCCGCGATCCGTCGAGCACTGACCCCTCGGCCGCAGGGCGGCAGGGGGCTGCGACTCGTCGGAGGCGAACTGCTGGCTCGCCGCGACGAGGGCACGGGCTTCGCGACGCGCGCGGTGCTGCGCGGTGCCGTGCACCTCGCCGAGGCGTTCGGCCGCGTCCGCTCGGGCAACCGCGGCGACGACTATCTCGGGCCGTACCTGATGGCCGCCGGCTGCAACGTCGGCATCACCGCCGAGCTGTATCTCGCGGCCGGGGGATTCCCGCGCACGAAGATCGAAGACCTCCACGAAGACCGCGCCCTCGTCAACGCCGTGCGCCGGATCACGCGGGACTACGCTCGCCGATCGGATGTCGTCGTCTACGGGTCGTCGCGTCGCGTTCAGGCGTGGGGCTTGCGAAACACCCTGCTCTGGTACAAAGACCACGCCTACCGCCCGGAGCACGTGGACATCAGAAGCGCGGTGGAGCACGGAGCGATGACGATTTCGCGTCGTCGCGGCGACCCCACCGGCGACGGCCGTCTTGGCCGTCGGGCCCGCATCGCCGACGCGCGCCGATGGGAAGAGCGCGTGCTGCGTGCCGCGCATCCGATCGCCTATCCACTGCTCTCGGCGATCCGTGGGCCGGTGCGGCGCGTCCCGGGGTTGGGCGTCGTCGTCAAGGATGCCGGCCTGCTCCGCGCGACCCTCATGGACACCGGGGGCTTCACCAAGAACGGACCCGGCGCGCCGAGCGACCTGTGGACTCCCGTGCTCGGGCCCCGTGTGCTGCTCAACATGGAGGGCGCCGAGCACGGCGCGCTGCGTCGCAAGCTGGGGCCGCTGTTCGCCCCCGCGTTCGTCGACGCGTTGGTCGCCGACAGTCTCGGAGCGGCGACCGGGGAGCTCGCTGCCGGTTTCGCTCGCGGCGATCGGATCGACCTCGTCGCGCACTCCCGCCAGTCGGCCTCCGCCGTCATCGCGCGGCTCGTCGGGCTCGACGACTCGGTGGTCGACGACGAGCTGTTCGCGCGAGTGACGCGGGTGACCGGGTTCGTCACCCTCGCCCGCCCCCGGCTCACGCCGCGGCAGCTCCGGATCGCCCGCGGCATCCTCGCCGAACTGGGGGAGCACGCCCGCCGCGCCTACGCGGGCGACGAGTCGACGGTGCCCGGCCGGATGCGCGCCCTCGGTCTCGACGAACGCGAAGCGCTCGGTGCCGTGGCCGCCTTCGTGCTCACCGGAACCGAGACGATCGTGTCGTACCTGCCGCGGCTCGCCGCGATCCTCATCGACTCCGGCTGGCTGCCGCGGCTCGCGGCCGCGCCGGAACTCGTGGATGCGGCGGTCGCCGAGGGACTGCGCGTCACGACCCCGTCGCCGATGATGTTGCGCTCGGTCGTCGAACCGCGGGTCATCGGCGGCGTCGCCGTGCGGCCGGGGGAGCGCATCCTGCTCGGCACGTACTGGGCGAACCGCGCGCTCGGCGACTTCGATCCGGCGACCAATCCGGCGGCCCAGCTCAAGCAGCTCTGGTTCGGCGCGGGCATCCACTACTGCCTCGGGGCACCGCTCGCGATGGCGCAGATACGCCTGACCCTCGGTGCCTTGCTCGAGAACCCGTCGCTGCGGGTGGTGTCGCGTCGCCCGTCGCGCGGCGTGCTCATCCCGTCATACGCGTCGCTCCAGCTGGAGCGCGCATGACCGACCTGCTGGATGCCGTGCTTGCCGCGTGCGACGTGAATGGCTCACACAGCGGGTTGAGTAGCGCGTCGCGAAGCCGCCGCCCGCCGATCGAAACCCTCACTTACGCGCAACTGGGGGCCGCGATCCGGTCGACGGCCGACGGCCTGCGCCGCGAAGGGATGCGCCCCGGCGACCGCGTGCTCTTCTCGATCCGCCCCGGGCCGGATGCCGTCATCCTCGCGCTCGGCATCGTGCTCGCCGGCGGCACCGTCGTGTTCGCCGACCCGGGTGCGGGGGAGGCGCTGTTCCGCGCGCGTGCCGCCCTCGCCGCGCCGCGCTGGGTCGCCGCGGAGTCGCTCCTCTACTTCGCGTCGACCCCGCTGCTGCGGCCCCTCGCGCGCCGCCGCGGTGTCGATCTCGCCCCCTACGCCCGCCTCGTTCCCGACGCCCGCCACCTCTACGCGGGCTCGTGGCTCCCGGGGGTCCCGCGCGGGGCTACCTCCATCCGCGACATTTCGCGCGAATCGACGGTCGACGCGGACGAAAAGTCGCGGATGGAGCAACCACCCGGTGGGCGAGAGGCCGACGAAGCGCTCATCGTGTTCACGTCGGGCACCACCGAGGCACCGCGCGCCGTTGTGCACACGCGTAGGTCGCTCGGCGCCGGGCTGGCGGATGTCGCCGCGGCGAGCATGCGTGCGGGCCAACGCGTCGTCACCGACCAGCTGATGGTCGGCATCCCGGCCCTCATCGCGGGCGCCCACTGGATCATGCCCGCGCCCGGCCTCGACCCGGGTGCGACTCCCGAGAAGTACCTCGACCTGTTGCCGGAGGCCGAGGTACTTTTCACCCCACCGGCGGCGCTCGACGCGATCCTGCGGCTGCTCGACGCGCGCCCCGAACTGGCCCCGCGCGGACTCGAGACCCTCATCCTCGGCGGTGCCCCCGTGCTGCGCCCCCTGCTGGAGCGCGCGTTCGCCCGCTTCCCGGGGGTGACGATCCGCGCGGTGTACGGGATGACCGAGATCCTGCCGGTCGCGATCGCCGACGGTGCCGAGAAGCTCGCACGCACCGACGCGGAGGGCGACTACGTCGGGCGGCTCGTGCCGAGCGTGCGCGCCCGCATCGATGACTCGGCCGACGGCGAGCTGGTGCTCGCCGGACCCGGCCTGGCATCCGGGTATCTGGGCGAGCCGCCGGTCGCATCTGATGAGGCGCGCGACGTGCGCACGGGCGACCTCGCCCGGATCGACGGCGACGAACTCGTGCTGCTCGGGCGTCGCAAAGACATGTTCATCCGCGGCACGCAGAACGTGTACCCGGGACTCTACGAGCCGGTGATCGCCGCCCTGCCGGGCGTGCGGGAAGCGGTCATGACGGGGGTGCCCGACGAGATCGGCGACGACCGGATCGTGGTGCTCGTCGTGCCGCTGGTCGATCCGCCGACCTCGCTCGATGCCCGGCATCCGCTCGCTCGCTCGGTCGCTCGGGCTCTTCCGGGGCTCATCGACGCCGGGGTCATCCCGGATGCCGTGTTCGCTTCTCCAGAGTTTCCGCGCGCCGGACGTTCCCGAAAACTGGATCGACAGGCGCTTCGACGGCAGGTCTCCGGTGAACGGCACCAACTCTCCGGAGAAACGCCGTGAGAATCGCGGTGACGGGGGCGAGCGGGTTCATCGGAGGCGCGGTGGCGACGGCTCTCGCGGATGCCCACCACGAGGTCGTCGGATTCGGTCGCCGGCCGCACGGCTGGTCGCATCCGCTCGCCCGGTACCGGATATGGGATCTCGACACCGGGCCGCTGCGCGCCGACCGCGACTTCGAGGCGGTCGTGCACTGCGCCGCGCTCGCCGACGACTGGGCCCCGATCGCGACCGCGCTGAAAGCCAACCGCGACGGCACCCGCACGGTCGTGCGCAGTTTCCCGGGGGCGCGCATCGTGCACCTGTCGACGTCGAGCGTGTACGACGCGTTCGTGCCGAACGTCGACGTGCCCGAGTCGGCGGCGCCGGTGAGGCGGTTCCTCTCGACGTACGCGGAGTCGAAGACGTTCGCCGAGTTCGAACTCGCGGGAACGGATGCCGTCATCCTGCGTCCGCACGCCGTCTACGGCCCCGGTGACACGACCCTGCTGCCGCGGCTCATCGCGGGCGTGCGGGCCGGGCGCCTCGTCCTCCCGGAAGGAGCCGAGGTGCGGCATTCGCTCACCCACATCGACAACCTCGTGCTCGCTGTGCGGTGCGCCCTCGATCCGGCGAGCCCGCGTGGCACGTACAACGTCGCCGACGACTCCCCGGTGGTGCTCGCGGCGGTGCTGCGGGAGGTGTTCCGGCGGCGCGGGATGCGGGCGCGCATCGTGTCGATCCCCTACCGATCGGCGTTCGCGCTCGCCGCATCTCTCGAAGCCGCTGCCCGCATCCGTCGTCGTCGCCCCGCGCTCACCCGTTACGCGGTGAGCCAGGTCGGCATGGAGCGCACTCTCGACCTCACCGCCGCCCGCACCCGCCTCGGCTACCACCCCACCCCGACGACCCTCGAGGGTGCCGAGCACTGGTAACCAGCGGCTGTTTGCCCAACTTCGTGCCTATTCCGCGCGCGGAAGGCACGAAGTTGGGCAAATAGCCTCAGCGCAGCTGGCTGAAGGCTTCCGCCTTGCGGGTTTCGCCGGCGACCAGGATGACGTCGTGGGATCCCAACACCGTGTCAGCGGTGGTGTAGGTCCACCGCTCACCGGGGCGCTTCACCGCCGTCACCGTCACACCGTACGTCGACCGGATGCCGAGCTGCCCGAGCGGCGTGCCCACGAACGCGGCGCCGGGCTTCGTCTTCACGAGCGCGAAGTCGTCGCCGATCTCGAGGTAGTCCTGCATCGATCCACGCACGAGGTGGGCGACGCGTTTGCCCATCTCCTTCTCGGGGTAGATGACGTGTTGCACGCCGAGCTGCTCAAGGATGCGACCGTGCGCGTCGCTCACAGCTTTCGCCCACAGGTGCTGCGGGTGGAACGACAGCAGCAGGGAGGTCGTGAGGATGCTGGCCTGCACGTCGCTTCCGATGGCGACGACGATGCGCTCGAATTCGGGCACGGAGAGCTGGCGCAGCACCTCCTCTTTCGTCGAGTCGGCCATGACGACGTGACTCAACTGACCGTTGAGGCTCTGGACGATGTCTTCGTCGGTGTCGATGCCGAGAACCTCGGTTCCACTCGCCATCAGTTCGAGCGCGAGCGCGCGGCCGAAGCGGCCGAGGCCGATGACGGCGACCGAGTTGGCGGCGGCGATGCGCCCCAGATCGCCGCGGGTCTTCGCCTGTCGCGGGTTAGCCAATGATGGGCCTCTCTTTCGGAAGTTGGTACAGGATCGACCGCGGCCGAAGGGCGAGCGCGGTCGCGAATGTGATGGGCCCGAGCCGACCGAGGAACATCAGCATCACCAGGATGAGCTGCGCGGGCACTGGCAGCGACGCCGTGATGCCCGTCGAGAGCCCGACGGTGCCGAACGCCGAGATTGCTTCGAACAGCACTCGGTCGAGGTCGAGTCCGCTGATCAGCATGATCGCGATCGTGCTCCCGACGACGAGCGCGACCGAGGCGAGCACGACGGCAATCGCCTGCCGGTGCACCGCCTGCGAGAGGCGCTTGCCGAAGATGTTGACCACTCCGTCGCCTCGCATCTCGGCGATGAGGATGAACAACAGCACGCCGAACGTCGTCACCTTGATGCCGCCCGCGGTGCCGGCCGGTCCGCCGCCGATGAACATCAGCACATCCATGCCGAGCAGGGTCGCGTCATCGAGCTGGCTGATGTCGACGCTGTTGAACCCAGCGGTGCGCGTCTGCACCGACTGGAAGAAGCCGGCGAGGATGCGGTCGTGCCAGGCGAGTTCGCCGAGCGTCGCGGGGTTGTTCCATTCGAGCACGGTGATGAACGCGGTGCCGAGCACAAGCAGCACGGGGGTGAAGACGAGCACCAGTCGGGTGTTCATGCTCCACAGCAGCGGTCGGCGGAAGCGCTTGCGCAATTCGAGGATGACCGGGAACCCGAGACCGCCGAGGATCACCGACGCGCACAGGGTGAGACCGATCACCGGGTCGCTGACGAATCCCATCATCGAGTCGCTGAACAGCGCGAACCCGGCGTTGTTGAACGACGAGATGCCGTGGAACACCCCGAGCCAGATCGCCTCGCCGGGGGCGTACCCGTAGCCGAGGGCGAACCGCAGCGCGAAGATCGTCGCCACGATGGCTTCGATGAGCAGGGAGACTTTCACCACCCCGAACACGAGCCCGCGCACCTCGTCGAGGCCGACCGACTTGGTCTCCGTTGCGGCATTGAGCCGCGACCGGAACGACATCCTGCGCACGACGACGAGGCCGACGAACGAGGCGAATGTCATGACGCCGAGACCGCCGAGCTGGATGAGCGCGAGGATGACAACCTGGCCGAACGGCGTCCAGTAGGTCGGGGTGTCGACGACGATGTGCCCGGTCACGGCGAGCGCCGAGACGGCGGTGAAGAGCGACTCCACCCAGGTGGCACCGCCCGCACCAGTTTTCGCGATCGGCAGCAGTAGCAGTCCGGTTCCGGCGAGGGTGGTGGCGGCGAATGCTCCGAAGATCGCTTGCGCCGGATGAAAGCGCTGCGGGCGATGTGGTCGAGCCGCACTGCGGCCGCTGAACTGCACCGGAGAAACCTACTCCTCTTGCGCGCGGTGCGCGAAGTGCCCCTTCTGCCGCTCGTAACCTGAGGCTGTTTGCCCAACTTCGTGCCTATTCCGCGCGCGGAAGGCACGAAGTTGGGCAAATAGCCTCAGCGCATGTCGCGCGCCTACGTCTTAGCGACGACGAGTGAGGCGTAGGCGGGGATGAGCACGCGGCGACCGTAGCGGCGGGACACGACGCGGAAGGGCCGGCCGTCGCCGAGCAGCAGGTCGACGATCGCCCCGAGCTCGGCCCGCGCGAGCGGACCGCCGAGACACAGGTGCCGGCCTGCGCCGAACCACAACTGCCGGTGCTGCGGCAGATAGGGCCGGTCGACCCGGTACGGGCCGGCGAGGTTGTTCGCCGTCCAGGTGAGCACCATGACGCGTTCCCCCGCCCGCAGGGTACGTCCCCCGACGGTGACGTCGGCGAGCACAGAGCGCCCGATGAGCGGCGCCGGGGAGGTGACGCGCAGCGCCTCGCGGATGGCGTCATCCCGGTGCTGCGGCATCGTCAGCAACCGGTGCTGCTCGCCGCTGTCGAACAGCAGGGCGGCCGTGCGGGCCATCGCGGAGGCGGCGGTCTCGGTTCCGGCGACCATGAGCAGCGTCGACAGCCCCTGCGTCTCCTGCACGGTGAGGCCGATCTCGCGGCAGCGGCCGATGATCGTGTCGGGATGCGCCGTGCCGAAGGCATCCTCGATGTGGCCGGTGAGCCGCTCGACGATGGCGCGCGCGACGGCGATCTTCGCGGGCGGCAGCGTGGTGTCGGCGGTCGTGCCGAGGGCGATGGATGCCAGCTCCTCGCCGGTCGCGAAGATCTCGCGGTACGCGTCATCCCCTCGGGTGTCGTCCACCGGCAGCCCGAGCAGCTGCACGACCATGTGGCCGACGAGCACGCGTGACAGGTCGGCGAGATCGAGTTCCTCGCCCGCCTCGAAGGATGCCCGCGCCGCCCCGATCCGCGACCCCCAGGCCCGCGCGACGAACGCCGCCGACGTCTTCTCGGTGAACAGCTCTCGGCTGCGGGTGCGCAGGTCGTGGTGCCCGGGTCCGTCGAAGAGGTCGTACACCCAGTCGCCCAGGATCTGCGCCCAGAGGTGCCCGACGCCGCCTTCGGAGAGCAGCGTGAGGTGCTCGGGGTCGTTGAGCAGCGTGCGCGCGGTGTGCGGGTCGGCGGTGATCCAGCCGAGTCCCGGCACCTTCATGAGCGGGTTCGCGAACTGGCCGAGCCAGTTGAGCAGCGGGAGGGCGGGCCGCGCCGCCGAGAGCAAGCGGTGCTCGTGGGCGGCGGCGCCGTCGCCGATCCCGTCCCGCCACAGTGACAGGCGACGTTCGCGCGGCGGCGCGACGCGATCCTCGGCAACCGGCATGCGTCGAGTCTGCCGCAAGCGGGTCGGTCAGTCGTCGAAGTCGAGACTCAGTTTGCGCAGCAACCCGCTCAGCCGTTCCTGGTCGGTGCGCGACAGGCCCGAGAGCATCTCCGCTTCGTCCGCGACGAGCACCGAGATCGCGGCATCCACTTGCCGGCGGCCGGCGTCGGTCATCACGACGAGCACTCCGCGCCCGTCGTGCGGGTCGGTGCGCCGCTCGACGAGTCCCCGTTCGACGAGACGATCGATGCGGTTGGTCATGGTGCCGCTCGAGACGAGGGTCTGCTGCAGGAGCGCCTTCGGGCTCAGCTGGGAGGTGCCTCCGGCGCGTCGAAGCGCGGCGAGAACGTCGAACTCCCACGACTCCAGATCGGATGCCGTGAACGCGGTGCGTCGGGCGCGATCGAGGTGGCGGGCGAGGCGATCGACCCGGGAGAGCACCTGGAGCGGCGTGAAGTCGATGTCGGGACGTTCGCGCGACCACGCCTCGACGATGCGGTCGACCTCGTCGGATGTGGGCATCCGTCCATTATCTCGGTCGAGCGTCTCCGCGAAGCCTGGCAAGCTAGTTCGGTGCCCCGGCGATGCTCGGGACGATCCGCCTTGGTGTAACGGCAGCACGACGGCCTTTGGAGCCGTTAGGTCCAGGTTCGAATCCTGGGGGCGGAGCCATGCCTCGACTCACCGTCGCCGTGATGCACGAGAGAATGGGGGCATGACCGACTCACGGCTCGCTATCGTCGTCCTCGCCGCAGGGCAGGGCACCCGGATGAAGTCCTCCCGGCCCAAGGTGCTGCACGATCTCGCGGGGATTCCGCTGCTGGGGCATGTGCTCGCGACGGCCCGCGAACTCTCCGCGGCGCATGTGGTGACGGTCGTGCGGCACGAGCGCGATCTCGTCGCCGCTGCCGTCGCCGAGTTTCTGCCCGATGCTCTCGTCGTCGACCAGGACGATATCCCCGGCACCGGTCGCGCCGTCGAGGTCGCGGTGGCGGCGCTGCCCGACGATTTCGATGGTGATGTCGTCGTCATCTCGGGCGATGTGCCACTTCTCGACGCCGCGACAATCGCGGGGCTGCTCGAGGCTCATCGCCGCGCCGCCGCCGCCGCGACGCTGTTGTCGGCGATCATCGACGACGCGACGGGATACGGGCGCATCGTGCGGGACGCGAGCGGCACCCTGATCCGCATCGTCGAGCACGGCGACGCGACCGACGCCGAGCTGGCGATCAGCGAAGTCAACTCGGGCACCTACGTCTTCACCGTGGGGTCGCTGCGCACGCAGCTGCCGCAGCTCGCGACCGCGAATGCCCAGGGTGAGCGCTATCTCACGGATGTCGTCGGCCTCCTGCATGAGGCGGGGGCGGTGCTCGAAGCGGTGCCCGCCCCGGATGCCTGGGTCGTCGAGGGCGTCAACGACCGGGTGCAGCTCGCCCGCGCCGCCGGTCGCCTCAACGCCATGATCGTGCGCGGCTGGCAACTCGCGGGGGTGACCGTGCACGATCCGGCGACGACGTGGATCGATTTGCGCGCGACTCTCGCCGAGGATGTCGAGCTGCTTCCGAACACGCACATCTCCGGGTCGACGACGGTCGCTCGCGGGGCGCGCATCGGGCCGGATACGACGCTTCTCGATTGCGAGGTCGGCGAGGATGCCGTCGTCAAGCGCACCGACGCGACTCTCGCCGTCATCGGCAAGGGAGCGACGGTCGGGCCGTTCGCGTATCTCCGCCCGGGCACCGAACTCGGTGACGGCGGCAAGATCGGCACCTATGTGGAGACAAAGAACGCCAAGATCGGGGCCGGCGCGAAGGTTCCGCACCTGTCGTACATCGGCGATGCGACGATCGGCGAGGGCACGAACATCGGCGCCGGGGCGATCACGGCGAACTACGACGACGTTCAGAAGCACGCCACGACGATCGGCTCACACGTGCACACCGGCACGCACAATTCGTTCGTGGCGCCCGTGACGATCGGTGACGGCGCGAAGATCGGTGCCGGCACCGTCGTGCGACGTGACGTGCCGCCAGGAGCGCTCGCGGTGAGCGTCGCGCCGCTCAAGATCGTCGAGGGCTGGACCGAACGGAATCGGCCCGGTACGGCGTCGGCACAGGCCGCCGTCGACGCGACCGAGTAGCGCCGGGGGAGCCTAGCGAAACCGTTAGGCTGGAGGCCCAAAGCGGTAGGAGCCAGGCGTGTCGGCCATCAAGATCACCGGTGAGAAGAGGCTGGTCATCGTCAGCGGGCGGGCCCACCCGCAACTCGCCGAAGACATCGCTCAAGAGCTCGACTCGGAACTCGTTCCGACCGAGGCCCGCACCTTCGCGAACGGCGAGATCTACGCCCGATACGGCGACAGCATCCGCGGCGCTGACGTCTTCGTCATTCAGTCGCACACGTCACCGATCAACGAGTGGTTCATGGAACAGCTCATCATGATCGATGCGGCGAAGCGGGCGAGTGCGAAGCGCATCACGGTCGTCGCCCCCTTCTATCCGTACGCCCGGCAAGACAAGAAGGGGCGCGGTCGCGAACCCATCTCGGCTCGGCTCGTCGCCGACTTGTTCAAGGCCGCCGGGGCGAACCGCATCATGAGCGTCGACCTGCACGCCGCACAGATCCAGGGCTTCTTCGACGGCCCCGTCGACCACCTGTTCGCGATGCCGGTGCTGCTCGAGCACTTCCAGTCCAAGCTCGACCCGGCGACGCTCACGGTCGTGAGCCCCGACATGGGCCGGGTGCGGGTCGCCGACATCTGGAGCGACAAGCTCGGCGCGCCGCTCGCCATCATCCACAAGCGCCGCGACCCTCGCGTCGCCAACGAGGTGAGTGTGCACGAGATCGTCGGTGAGGTCGAGGGGCGTGTCTGCCTCCTCGTCGACGACATGATCGACACTGGTCGCACGATCGTCAAGGCCGCCGAAGCCCTGAAGGAGCAGGGTGCGCTCGGGGTCGTGGTCGCGGCGACGCACGCGATCTTCTCTGACCCGGCTGTCGAGATCCTGCAGAGCGAGTTCATCGACTCGGTCGTCGTCACCGACACCCTGCCGATCCCCGACGAGAAGCGCTGGGATCGGCTGACCGTGCTGCCAATCGCACCGCTCCTCGCGCGTGCGATCCACGAGGTGTTCGACGACGGGTCGGTCACGTCGATGTTCGACGGCGCCGCGTAGGTAACGGGCGTTCAAGCGCCGCATCCGGCCCTGCGGGTGCGGCGGTTCCGCATGCCTGCGTACTCCAGCTAACGAGAATCATTATCAATAGGTTACCCTGGCGATCATGAGATTAATCCCAGTGATTCCCGCCGTCGCCGTGATCCTCCTGCTCGGTGCGTGCGCCGCACCGGCCGCCGAGCCGCCCCCACCCGCAGCCGAGACCGAACTCGACGGGCCCCAGCCCCGACTCGCCGTGCTCCACGAAGACGGCGTGCTCGTGCTCGACGCGACCACTCTCGCCGAAGTCGCCGACCTCGACGCCGACGGCGCGACGAGAATCGCGGCGGCCGGGGACGGGCGCCATCTGATGGTCACCCGGGAGAGCGGATTCGGCGTGCTCGACAGCGGGGTGTGGACCGACGGTCATGGCGACCACGGCCACTCGTACGCCGCCGCGCCACGACTTCTTGATGTCGAGTTCCCGATGGTGGACCCGGGCCACGTGGTCGCACATCACGGCGTCACCGCCCTGTTCAGCGACGGCGACGGCACCGTGACCTTCTTCGACCCCGACGATCTCGTCGACGGCGAGCCCGGCACGCGTGTTCTCGAACTCGCGGTCGCCCACCACGGCGTCGCCATGCAGCTGAGCAACGGTGTCGTGCTGACGACCGCGGGAGACGAGACCGAGCGACGAAGCGTGCTCGCCCTCGACCCCGACGGCGGAGAGTCGGCCCGAACGGACGCGTGCCCCGACGTGCACGGTGAGACCGTCGCGGCCGGAGAAGCCGTTCTCTTCGGATGCTCAGGAGCCGTCGTCGTCTACGAGAACGCGTCGTTCCGCACGATCGGGCTGCCCGACGAGGCTGCGGGAGTGGGCGGTCCGGTGGGCACCGAGCACTCGAGCGTCGTCCTCGCCGACTACGGGACCGAGGATGAGACGGAGCCCACGCGCGTGGTCATGATCGACCTCGCCGACGACAGCGTGCGGCTCATCGAGTTGCCCGCGGCCTACTACTACTGGTCGCTCGCGCGAACCGACGACGGCCTCGGGCTCGTGCTGACGACCGACGGAGCGCTCCACCTGATCGACCCGGATTCCGGCGATGTCGTCGCCGCCATCCCCGTGATCGACGCGTGGACCGCCCCGGAGGACTGGCGTGATCCGGCCCCCTCGGTGAAGGTGCTCGACGGTCTCGCGTATGTGTCCGATCCGGCGGGCAACGCCATCCATGCCGTCGACGTGGCGACGCGTTCGGTGATCGCCACCGCCGACCTGGGCGGTACGACACCGCACAGCATCGCGCTCGCCGGGGGCTGAGGTCGGTCGCTCCGGTCAGCGTCCCCAGGCGCCGGCCGGGGCGGGCACCACCGGCACCGGGTTGTAGTGCCAGTGACCGCCCCACGCGTAGTGTCCGCCGGCCCACGGTGAAGCCCAGATGGCGTACTCAGTGGTGGCGGTGTCGGCCGACGCGGCGAAAGCCGCCGCGATCTCCCGGTACCCACCACTCGTGGTGAGGGCCTTGGCGACGACGCGAGCCGACTCGTCGAGACTCGAGTACGACGCGAACCCGCCCGCACCGATGTTGAGCGGATTGTTGCGGCGGTACCAGTCGTCGGGCCCGTTCTCTTGCCGCATCCAGCGGGTGATGACGGTCACGTTGGCGTCGGTGATCGGCCAGCCGGCGTAGAGCAGCACGAGCTTCGCCCAGTCGTGGTTGGTGCCGCCGGCGATGAAGGTCTCGGGACCGGGCGTCGACCCGAAGGCGTCGCGGGCGATGGGTGCGGTGGTCGTGGCCGCCGTCGCGAGAGAGGAGGGCAACGCGAAGTCTTGAGCGTACTGCTCGGCGTACTCGGCCCGCTGTTCGGCGAGTGACGGGGGTGCCGCGAGCGGGTACATCGCGACGGCGCCGAGGAGGATGAAGGAACCCGCCGTCGCACCGAGGGCACGACGGTTGAGAACGCGGGAGCGCAGGTTCGTGGCTGAAGTCATTCGCCGGGGAGGTTAGCAGATGGGCCCGCCGGGAGCCTGAGGACAGGCCGAGAGGCCGGTTCGGGGGCGAGCGTCAGCCCGGAACGAGGCCGAGCGACCCGACGAGCACCTCGTGACCGCCGAACTCCCGGGTGTAGCAGTACCACGACGGGCCGGCGGGGCCGGTGACCTCGAACCGCACGATCGGGTCGGCGTCGAGCGTTCCCGCCCTCAGCACCTGACCGCAGACCGCGACGGCGGTGCGGGCTTGCACGGCCACGGTCGCGGCGACACTCGGCACGACGAGCCCGACGATCCCCAGCACGATCACGACGCGCATCACCCGCATGGTCGCGGGATGCCGCAGCGGCCGGTCGCCGCTGGGGACGTAGCCGCGCAGTTCTGGGGGATCCTCGTCGTGCGACATCGGGTCTACTCAACCACTCGCCATCCACGATCGATACGATGCGGCCGTGGCGTCCTCTCGCGAGCTCGAGCGCGAAGCCGCGTCGGGGAGCGTCGGAGAGGTCTTCGCCGCGTTCCTTCGGCTCGGGCTCACCGCGTTCGGCGGCCCGATCGCTCACCTGGGCTATTTCCGCACCGAGTTCGTCGAGCGTCGGCGATGGATCGACGAACGGGGCTACGGCGAACTCGTCGCGGTGAGCCAGTTTCTGCCGGGCCCGTCGTCGAGTCAGGTGGGGTTCGCGATCGGTCTGCTGCGCGCCGGGCCGCTGGGGGCGCTTGCCGCGTTCGTGGCGTTCACGACGCCGGCCGCGGTTCTGCTCGTGCTGTTCGCGTTCGGCGTCGCGTGGCTCGAGGGCCCGGTCGCGGACGGGGCCCTCGCCGGACTGAAGGTCGTCGCGGTCGCGATCGTCGCGCATGCGATCGTCGGGATGGCGCGCACCCTGACCCCCGATTTGCGTCGCGCCGCGATCGCCGTGGTCGCGCTCGTCGTCGTCGTGGCATTCGCGGGTCCCCTCGGCCAGGTCGCGGCGATCGCCGTCGGTGCGGTCGCGGGGATGCTGCTGTGCCGGACGCAGGTCGACGCACCCGGCCCCGACCTGCGTTTCCCGATCCCGCGCCGGGTCGGTGTCGTCGCGCTCGGCGGGTTCGTGTTGCTGCTGGCCGGCCTGCCGCTGCTCTCCGCCGGGGTGGGCTCACCTTCTCTCACGATGTTCGACGCCTTCGTGCGCTCAGGCGCTCTCGTCTTCGGCGGCGGGCACGTCGTGCTGCCGCTGCTCGAAGGCGAGGTGGTCGCGTCGGGCTGGGTCGGGTCGGGCGAGTTCCTCGCCGGCTACTCCGCCGCTCAAGCGGTTCCCGGCCCGCTGTTCACGTTCGCCGGCTACCTCGGCGCTCTCGCCGAACCCGGTCCCGGCGGGGTCGCGGGCGCTGCTCTCGCTCTCGTCGGGATCTTCTTGCCGGGCTTCCTCATCCTGATCGGCGTGCTGCCGTTCTGGAGCGCCCTCCGCACCCGACTCGTCGCGCGAGGCTTCATCCGTGGCGCGAGCGCGGCGGTCGTCGGCATCCTCGCGGCAGCCCTCTACGACCCCGTCTTCACGAGTGCGATCCTCGACGCCCCGTCGTTCGTTCTCGCCGTCGCCTGTTTCGCCGCCCTCAGCGTCGGCAAGGCCCCGCCCTGGTCCGTCGTCCTCCTCGGGGCCGTCGCCGGCATCCTCATCACCGTGAGTCAATCGGGGTAGGGGTCCCCGGTCTTGACTCGCCGATCGGATCCGGTGCTCGCACCCCGAGCACCTAGTGAGAGTCGGCAGCCAACACCTCGGAGCGATCCCCGCTCCACAGCGTGTGGAACGTGCCGTCCTTGTCGACGCGTCGGTAGGTGTGAGCGCCGAAGAAGTCGCGCTGACCCTGGACGAGCGCTGCCGGCAGTCGCTCCGCCCGCAGCCCGTCGTAGTACGACAGCGACGACGAGAACGCGGGGGCCGGGATGCCCGAGACGGCCGCCGCGGCGACGACGCGGCGCCACGCGTCGTGCGTGCGCGTGACGACGCCGCGGAAGAACGGGGCGGTGATGAGGCTCACGAGTCCCGGGTCGTCGGCGTAGCTCTCGGTGATGCGGTTGAGGAAGGAGGCGCGGATGATGCAGCCGCCGCGCCAGATCCTGGCGATCTCGCCCTTCTGGATGTTCCAGCCGTACTGTTCCGCACCGGCGACGATGGCGTCGAAGCCCTGGCTGTAGGCGACGATCTTTGACGCGTACAGGGCTTGCCGCACGTCTTCGATGAAGGCGTCGGCATCCGCGACGGGGTGGACTTCGGGGCCGGGCAGGTTGCCGGCTGCGGCGCGCTGGAGCGGCTTCGACGACAGCGAGCGGGCGAACACCGCTTCGGCGATTCCCGAGACGGGGATGCCGAGGTCGAGGGCGGTCTGCACCGTCCAGACGCCGGTGCCTTTGGATCCGGCCTGGTCGAGGATGACGTCGACGAGAGGCTTGCCCGTCGCGGCATCGACCTGCCGCAGCACCTCGGCGGTGATCTCGATGAGGTACGACTCGAGCTCACCGCGGTTCCACTCGCCGAAGATGTCGGCGATCTCGGCTGGCGTCTTTCCGGTGCCGCGACGGATGAGGTCGTAGGCCTCGGCGATGAGCTGCATGTCGGCGTACTCGATGCCGTTGTGCACCATCTTGACGAAGTGCCCGGCGCCGTCGTGGCCGACGTGGGTGACGCACGGCTCGCCCTCGGCGACGGCGGCGATCGACTTGAGGATGGGGCCGAGCGTGACCCACGACTCGTCGGACCCGCCGGGCATGATCGAGGGGCCGTTGAGCGCCCCCTCTTCGCCACCGGAAATCCCCGCTCCGACGAAGTTGATGCCGGTGGCCCGCACGGCCTTCTCGCGGCGGATGGTGTCGGTGAAGAGCGCGTTGCCCCCGTCGACGATGATGTCGCCCGGCTCGAACACCTTCACCAGCTCGTCGATGACGGCATCCGTACCCGTGCCGGCTTGCACCATGACGAGCGCGGCTCGGGGCTTCTGCAGGGCGGCGGCGAATTCGGCGTAGCTCTTCGTCGCAACGAAGCCGGCTTCAGGATGTTCGGCGGCGAGAGCGTCGGTCTTCTCAGGCGACCGGTTGAGGATCGCGACGGTGTTGCCGTCGCGGCTCGCGAGGTTGCGGGCGAGGTTGGAGCCCATGACGGCGAGGCCGACGACTCCGATGTTGGCGGTGGCGGGAGACGGGGAATTCACCCGATCAGGCTACCGTTGGTTGGGATCGGGCCTCGGACCCCGACCGACCCTGACCCCCGATCGAGAGGACTCTCCATGCCGGTCGTCGTCACCGCATCCTTCGTTCCCGCGCCGGACGCCCGCGAACAACTGGTGGCCGTGCTCAGCGCCTTCGTGGTGCGCGTTCACGAAGAGGAGGGGTGCGAGCTGTTCGCCCTGCACGAGAACGCCGACGGAGCACTGCTGCTCATCGAGAAATGGGAGTCGCCGGAGGCGCTCGCCGCCCACGACGCGGGCCCAGCGGTCGCCGACATCGTCGCGGGACTCTCCAGCCTTGTCGCGGAGCCTCCTGTCGTCACCCGATTCACGCCCCTCCCGCTGGGAAGAGCCGACCACGGGGCATTGTGATCTCTCGGCCTCTCGTGGTGATGGGAGTCTCGGGTTCGGGGAAGTCCACGATCGGCCGGGGCCTCGCCCATCGTCTGGGGATTCCTTTCGTCGAGGGCGATGATCTGCATCCCGAGGTCAACGTCGCCAAGATGGCGGCCGGCATCGCGCTCACCGATGCCGATCGTGCGCCGTGGCTCGACCGGATCGCGGCCGAGATGAGCCGACCGGTCGTCGTGACCTGTTCCGCGTTGAAGCGCGGCTACCGCGACCGGTTGCGGGCCGCCGCCCCCGACCTGGTGCTCGTCTATCTTCACGGGGAGCGCGACGTGCTGGCGTCGCGAATGGCGCGGCGCGTCGGTCATTTCATGCCCGCCGAGCTGTTCGAGAGTCAACTCGCGACACTCGAGCCGCCAGCGCCTGACGAGCACGCGATCGAGGTGGATGTCGCGCACCGGCCCGATGAGATCGTCGACGTGGTGACGGATCGCCTTCGGGAGATCGACCCGCCGGCGGTAGGCTGACGCCGTGTTGCGACCTTTCCTCAGCCTTATCGTGGCGGTCTTCGCCACGGTCGCGGGACTCGTCCTGAGCTGGGTGGGAGCAGGGTCGCAGGCGGCTCTCGTCGCGAGGTTCGATCTCGATCCGGTGGGTCGCGTGCTCGGGGTCGCCGGAGCCGTCGTGCTCGGACTCGCCGCGCTGTCGCTCGCCATCCATTGGGTCGGGGCACTCGTCGTCGGGGCCGTTCAGGGCCTGCTCGGTCTGCTCGCCCTCGTCATGCCGTTCGGGAACGCGTTCGCCGGCGGCATCTTCAGCCCCGTGTTCCAGATGACCCGGATGTTGTCGAAGCTCGACGTCTCCCTCGCCGAGGGCGCCACCATCTTCTACTTCTCGGGCACCGCCCTCGTCCTCGGAGCCTTCCTGGTCGGGGCCGCGCTCGGCATCCGATCGCGGTGGCTCGCCGGTCCGTCGAGCGGGAAGGCCGTCGCGATCTCATCGTCGGTGAGCGCGGTCGCGCTCATCGGCGCTTCGGCCCTGCTGCTCGTCGCCGGTGGAGCCTTCGTGCAGCAGATCGTGCAGTTGTTCCGTCACGATCCCGTTTCGGCGGCGATCGTCGTCGTCGCCGGCGTTCTCGCCGGCCTCGCGGGCTTGCTGCTGCGCTGGTCGTCGCTCGGTGTCATCCTGCCCGCGACCGTCGTGCTCGTGGCCGGAATCGCACTCTTCGCCGCCGTGCTGCCGTTGCCGGCCTGGTTCCCGGGGCGCCTGCCGGCGACCACCGGTCTGCTGATGATCGCGGGGGCCACCTTCCTCGCCGCCGCGATCGCCGGTGTCGTGCGTGGGCACTCGGAGGTTCCGGCCGACCCGAGCGACCTGTAGCATGGGCCACTGAACTTCGGCGAGGGCCCTGTTGCTGGGGCCGTGATCGACGCGGTGGGCGAGCCTTTCCGTCTTCCTCGCGCTTTCGTGCGTTCGAGTTGAAACCGACAAAGTGGGGCTGGCGCCCCGGAATCCAGGAGTGCAGCCATGGCAACCGCCAAGGAGAACAAGGCCGCGAACGCGAAGAGCCACGCGGACGACAACAAGCTCACCGTCGAGGTGCGCACCGAATTCGGCAAGGGCTTCGCCCGCCGTCTGCGCGCCGCCGGCAAGATTCCCGCCGTGATCTACGGACACGGCACGGAGCCGCAGCACGTCGCCCTGCCGGGCCACGAGACCGCGCTCATCATTCGCAAGGCGAACCAGGTGCTCGACCTGCAGATCGCCGGCAAGAGCCAGCTCGCGCTCGTCAAGGATGTGCAGAAGGACCCGGTGCACCAGGTCATCGAGCACCTCGACCTCATCGTCGTGCGCGCGGGCGAGAAGGTCATCGTCGACATCCCCGTTCACCTCGACGGCGAGTCGGCGCCGGAGACGAGCGTCAACCAGGACTCGAACACGATCTCGCTCGAGGTCGAGGCGACGCACATCCCCGAGAGCGTCACGGTCAGCATCGAAGGCCTTCGCGAGGGTGCCCAGATTCTGGCGAAGGATGTCAAGCTCCCCACCGGCGCCACGCTCGTCACCGACCCCGAGGTGCTCATCGTCGGCATTACGGGCGAGACTCAGGTCGACCTGGGCGAGACCGAAGAGACCGAAGCCGCCGAGGGTGAGGCCGCCGAGGGTGAGGCCGCGGAGGCCGCCGAGGGCGGCGCCCCGGCCGCCGACGCCGCGGAGTAGCGCCCACCGCGCATGGACGATCGCTGGCTCGTGGTCGGGCTCGGGAATCCCGGGCCCGGCTACGCCGGTCATCGCCACAACGTCGGCCAGATGGTCGTCGCCGAGTTGGCGGCCCGGTTCGGGTCGACTCTCAAGGCGCACAAGGCGGGCGCGACGGTCGGCGAAGCCCGGGTTCGTCCCGGGGGTGACCGGATCGCGCTCGCGGTGCCGTCGACGTTCATGAACGTATCGGGGCGCCCCGTCGCGGGGTTGCTCAAGTTCTACTCGCTCGACGCGTCGAAGCTGATCGTGATCCACGACGAACTCGATCTGCCGTTCGACACCGTGCGGCTGAAGACCGGCGGCGGCCCCGGCGGTCACAACGGCGTGCGCGACATCATCGCCGTCGCGGGGCCCGACTTCGTGCGTGTACGGGTCGGTATCGGCCGCCCGCCGGGCCGCCAGGATCCCGCCGATTACGTGCTCTCGCCGTTCACGAAGGCTGAGCGGGATGCCCTCCCGAGTCTCATCGCGGATGCCGCCGACGCCACCGAGCAGATCCTCACCGACGGTCTGCACGCCGCGCAGCAGCGGTGGCACTCTCCGAAGGGCTGAGCTGAGATTCCCGAAAACGGGAAGGGAATCCGCCGCCTAAGCTCGAACGAGTGGGTCTGCATGCGTTGATTCCGGGGTTGGCGCACGCCCGCGCGCTCGAAAGTGCTCTGAAGCTGAAGAACGCGGATGCCGACTTCTCACTCGTCGAGGGATTGCGCGTGCCGGTCGTCGCCGCCCTGCTCGATGCTCGCGGTCCGGCCCAAGCAGTCTTCGCCGTCACCGCCACAAGCCGCGAGGCGGAGGCGGTCACCGGGTCCCTGAACGCCTACCTGCCCGACGCGACGGTGCTCGACTTCCCTGCGTGGGAGACGTTGCCGCACGAGCGACTGAGCCCGAGCGCCGAGACCGTCGGCCGGCGCCTCCGCACTCTGCGCGAGATCGCGCGCTGGGACGCGGACCGGCGCGGGCACCTCGTCGTTGTCGCCAGCGTGCGCGCCGCGCTGCAGCCCGTCGTGCCCGGCCTCGCCAAGGTCGCAGCACTCGAATTGATCCGCGGGGGTCGCGGCTACGATCTCTCCGGGCTGGCGCTCGAACTCGCCGAACTCGCCTATGCCCGAGTCGACCTCGTCACCCGACGCGGTGAATTCGCGGTGCGCGGCGGCATCCTCGATGTCTTTCCGCCCGACGCCGAGCACCCGGTGCGCGCCGACTTCTTCGGTGACGAGATCGAGCAGTTGCGCTTCTTCTCGGTCGCCGACCAGCGTTCGCTGCCCGACGATCTCGACCGGGTCGACCTGCTGCCGAGTCGCGAGCTGCTGCTCACGGACGCGGTGCGGCAGCGGGCCCGCGAGATGGAGCGCGAGTTCCCAAGTCTCGAGGGGATGCTGGCGAAGATCGCCGAAGGCATGCCTGTCGAAGGGATGGAGAGTCTCGCGCCGGCGCTCGTCGGCGATCTGGTGCCGGTGACCGATCTGCTGCCAGAGGATGCCGCGGTGGCGATCCTGAGTCCGGAGCGGGTGGCGACCCGGGCGCTGAGCCTCGCTGAGACGAACCGCGAGTTCCTCGACGCGGCGTGGAGCGCGGCGACGGCAGGTGCGAGAGCGCCGATCAGCCTCGACCGCGGCGACTTCCTCACCGTGTCGCAACTGCGCGCCGCCGCCGCGCCCCGCACCTGGTGGACGTTCAGCCCCTTCGACTCCGACGCCGACGAAGTCGTGCGCATCCCCGGTACGCCCAACCCGAGCTTCGCCGGCCAAGTCGAAGGTGCCGTCGAGTACGTCGCGGGGCTCGTGCGCGACGGCTGGAACGTGACCGTGACGGCAGCGGGCACGGGAATGGTCGAGCGTGCCCGCGACGTGCTCGCCGAGGCCGGGGTGGCGCCGGCGCTCGAACAGGCGGCGATCGAGGCGGGCTTCGCGTTGCCCGAAGACAAGATCGCGGTGCTCTCTGAGGCCGAGTTTTACGGTCGGGCGGCGTCGGTCGACGCGCGGGGCCCCCGGCGTCTCGCGAGCCGCCGCAAGAACGTCGTCGACCCGTTACAACTCAAAGCCGGCGACTACGTCGTGCACGAGACCCACGGCATCGGCCGGTTCGTGGAGCTCATCCAGCGCGAGGTGGCGTCGGGGGAGCGCACTGCGCGCGGGCCACTCGGCACCCAGCACGCGCGGGTGGTGCGCGAGTACCTGGTCATCGAGTACGCGTCGAGCAAGCGTGGGGGTCCGCCGGACCGGCTGAGCGTGCCCACCGACCAGCTGGACCTGCTCTCCCGCTACGTCGGCGGTGAAGCGCCGGCGCTGTCGAAGATGGGTGGCTCCGACTGGGCCGCCGCGAAGGGCAAGGCCCGCAAGGCCGTGCGTGATATCGCGGTCGAACTGGTGAAGCTCTATTCGGCCCGCATGGCGAGCGTGGGGCACGCCTTCCCGCCCGACACCCCCTGGCAGCGCGAGTTGGAGGAGGCGTTCGCGTTCGCCGAGACGCCCGACCAACTCAGCACGATCGACGATGTCAAGGCCGACATGGAGCGGCCGATCCCGATGGACCGGCTCGTCTCGGGCGACGTCGGCTACGGCAAGACCGAGATCGCCGTACGCGCCGCGTTCAAAGCGGTGCAGGACGGCAAGCAGGTCGCGATGCTCGTGCCGACGACACTGCTCGTGCGGCAGCACATGGAGACCTTCGCCGAGCGGTTCGCCGGGTTCCCCGTGCACCTGCGGGCGCTCAGCCGGTTCCAGACCGACAAGGAATCGAAGGAGACCATCGAGGGGCTCGCCGACGGATCGGTGGATGTCGTCATCGGCACGCACCGGCTGCTGAGCGACGGCATCCGGTTCAAGGACCTCGGACTTGTCGTCATCGACGAAGAGCAGCGCTTCGGCGTCGAGCACAAGGACGCGCTCAAGAAGCTGAAGACCAACGTCGACATCCTCGCGATGTCGGCGACCCCGATCCCGCGCACGCTCGAGATGGCGGTCACCGGCATCCGGGAGATGTCGACCCTCGCGACGCCGCCGGAGGACCGGCATCCGATTCTCACCTTCGTCGGGCCGTACAACGAGAAGCAGGTCGCCGCAGCCATCCGGCGCGAGTTGCTACGGGAGGGCCAGGTGTTCTTCGTACACAACCGGGTCTCGAGTATCAACCGGGTCGCGGCGCAGCTCGCCGACCTCGTGCCCGAGGCCCGCATCGCGGTCGCCCACGGGCAGCTCTCCGAGAACGTGCTCGAGCAGGTGATCGTCGACTTCTGGGAGCGCAAGTTCGACGTGCTCGTCTCGACGACGATCATCGAGACCGGCATCGACATCGCCAATGCGAACACCCTCATCATCGACGCCGCCGACAAGTACGGGCTGAGCCAGCTGCATCAGATCCGCGGGCGCGTCGGGCGAGGGCGGGAGCGCGCGTACGCGTACTTCCTCTACGCCGACGACAAGCCGCTCGGCGAGGTCGCGCAGGACCGCCTCGAGACGATTGCCGCGAACACCGAACTCGGCTCCGGGATGCAGGTGGCGCTGAAGGACCTCGAGATCCGCGGCGCCGGCAATCTGCTCGGCGGCGAGCAGTCGGGTCACATCGCGGGCGTCGGATTCGACCTCTACTTACGCATGATCGGCGAGGCTGTCGCGACGTTCCGGGGCGACGTCGCCGAAGGGCAGACCGAGTTGCGCCTCGAGCTGCCGGTGGATGCCCGCATCCCGGAGGAGTACCTCGAGAGCGAACGGCTGCGGCTCGAGGCGTACCAGAAGCTCTCGACGGCGGCGGCGCCGTCATCCACGGACGACGCGATCGACGCCGTTGCCGAGGAGCTCGCCGATCGCTACGGCGAGCTGCCGGATGCCGTGCGGAACCTCGTCGCGATCTCCCGGCTGCGACGCGCGGCGATCGCGGCGGGGCTCTCCGACGTCGTCGCCGTCGGCGGCAACCTGCGCATCGCGCCCGCCGACCTGCCGGACTCGAAGCAGTTGCGGCTCAAGCGCCTCTACCCGGGAGCGCGGGAGTTCACCGCGGCGAGGGCGCTCAGCATCCCGCTGCCGCAAGGCACCGACGCGGATCTCATCGCCTGGGTCGAGGGCGTGCTGACCGCCCTCTTCGCACCGCCGGAGCCGCGCGCCGTCCCGCCGGCTCCGTAGTCGGGCGTGTGCGGCCAATCCGGGCCGCCGCGGTCACCCGTCACCGCCGCGCCCGCCCGCATTGCGAGAGAAGACCGGGATGAGCACCATCGAGCGCAGGTCGATGATCGCGTGCATAGCGATGGGTGCGACGATCGATCCGGTGACCAGATAGAGCGCGACGAACACCGCCCCCAGCACGGTCGAGAACAGGATGCCGAGCGGCCCCTGGTAGAGGTGCAGCACGCCGAAGAGCAGTGTCGCTCCGAGGAACGCGACGGGCGCATCCCCGGTCACCGCAAAGATGAGAGCTGGCAGCCCGAGGCGGAACAGCAGCTCTTCGAACACTCCGGCGTTCACCGAGAGGGCCGCCCCGTAGGGCAGCTCCCCGCGGGTGCGCGGAAGCAGGGCGCGGATGTCGCCGATCGCCGGTGCGTCGTCGAGCGAGTTGCGCAGCAACGCGACGGGCAGCACGAGCGCGGCGAGTGCGACGACTGTCACCGCGACCGCGACCGGGATGCCGGCGTCCCCGGCGAAGAAGGTGCGGATCGCGGCGATCGGTGCCCAGCGTTGCGCGGTCTCGAGGGCGGGGGAGATCTGAGCCCACGCCCCGACGATCGTCGCGAGCGACAAGCCGCCGAGCACGAGCGCCGCCTCGATGAGCCACCGCCGATAGACCTTCTGCCGGGCGACGGTGGAACGCAACCGCTTGAAGCGCGCGTATTCGCGGCGTTCGCGGGTGAGCGCCCGCCACAGCAGCACCCCCACGACGACGCCGAGCAGGGCGAGGGCTGCGAGATCCACCCGCTCATCCTCCCCGAACCGCCAGCGCGACCATGCATCGAGGTGGTTGGCTAGGGCGAGTGAGTAGTGCTGTCGGTTTTCGGTCTGAGCGCGGACCGCTTCTTCTCGCGATGATGCTCGCGAGCGGTCTCGTCGCGATCGACAGCACCGCGCTCGCGACCGCTGTGCCGTCGATCGTCTCCGACATCGGCGGTTTCACGTCGTTCCCGTGGCTGTTCTCGATCTATCTGCTCGCCTCAGCGGTCACCGTGCCGGTGTATGCCAAACTGGCCGACCTCTTCGGGCGCAAGCCGCTCATCCTGTGGGGCATCGGGGTGTTCCTGATCGGCTCGATTCTCTGCGGCGTCGCCTGGAACATGCCGAGCCTCATCCTTTTCCGCGCCGTGCAGGGCATCGGGGCCGGGGCGATCCTGCCGATCGTCATCACGATGGTCGGCGACATCTACACCCTGAAAGAACGCGCCAAGGTGCAGGGTTACATGGCCAGTGTCTGGGCGATCGCTGCCGTTGTGGGGCCCACGATCGGCGGGATCTTCGCGCAGTTCGACCTCTGGCGCGGCATCTTCCTGATCAACATCCCGCTGTGTCTTCTCGCCGGCTGGATGATCTGGTCGCGCTTCACCGAAAAGGTGGAGCGCCGCGAGCATCGCATCGACTTCGCGGGGGCGGCGCTGTTCAGCGTCTCGGTGTCGCTCCTCATTCTCGGGGTGCTGCAAGGCGGAACCGGGTGGGCCTGGAATTCGCCGCAGAGCTTCGGTGTGCTCGGGGCGGGGGCCGTGCTCCTCGTGGCGTTCGTGCTGGTCGAACGCCGAGCGGCGGAGCCGATCCTGCCGATCTGGGCCCTATCGCGCCGGCTGTTGTGGCCGACCAACCTGCTGGGCTTCTGCGTCGGCGCGACCCTCATCGGCCTCACCGCGTACGTCCCCACCTTTCTCACCGTGACGACCGACGCGGAACCGATCGCCGCGGGGCTGGCGCTCGGTGCCTTGACGATCGGCTGGCCGGTCGCCGCCACCCTCTCCGGTCGGCTCTACCTGCGGTTCGGGTTCCGGTCGACGACGATTCTCGGGGCGGGGATCCTGGTGCTCGGCATCGGCCTGCTGGCCTGGTCGGCCCTCACTCCCTCGATCTGGGTGGTTGCGGCCTTGTGCTTCGTGATCGGCGCGGGCTTCGGATTCGCGGCGGTGCCCAGCCTCGTCGCGGCGCAAGCGAGCGTCGAGTGGAACGAACGCGGCGTCGTGACCGGCACCCAGTTGTTCTCCCGGTCGATCGGCCAGTCGATCGGGGCCGCCGCGTTCGGCGCCGTCGCCAACGCCGTCATCCTCGCCAACGGCGGCGACGAGACCGTTCCGTCGACGATGGAGGCCGCCGCGAGCGCCGTGTTCCTGGGCGGGGCGATCGTCGCGACCGTGTTGCTGATCGCGGCGATCGCGATGCCGCGGGTTCCGCTGCCGGCGGGGGAGACGACGCATGAGGAGCCGGCGGAGGCGTCGCCCGCCTGAGCCGCGCCGAGATGTGAGGATGGCGGCATGCCCCACGCCGACGGCAGCACCGCGCCGCATCCCCGACTCGACGAGCTGATCGCGACTCTCGAACGCCTGCGCGCGCCGGGCGGCTGCGCTTGGGATCGCGACCAGACCCACGCGTCGCTCGTGCAGTACCTCGTCGAGGAGAGCGCCGAACTCGTCGAGGCGATCGAGTCGGGCGACGACGCCGAACTGGTCGAAGAGCTGGGGGATGTGCTCTACCAGGTGCTGTTCCACGCCGATATCGCGACCGAGGCGGGTCGCTTCACCCTCGAAGACGTCGCCGCGCACATGACGCAGAAGATGGTGGGGCGGCATCCGCACGTCTTCGGCGACGTCGTCGCCGAGACCCCGGATGCCGTCATCGCCACCTGGGACGCGGTCAAGGCGGTCGAGAAGGCGCACCGCACGAGCGTGCTCGAAGGGATCCCGTCGGGGATGCCGGGGCTCGCCCTCGCCGACAAGATGCTGGGGCGCGCCGCCCGAGTGGGTGTCGCGGTCGAACCCGCAGCGGTGCCGTCCAGCGAGGAGGAACTCGGGGCGGAGTTGCTCGCGCTGGTCTCGGGTGCGCGCGAGCGGGGTCTGGATGCCGAACGCGCGCTCCGCGGCGCCTTGCGCTCGTTGCATCGCCGGGTCGAAACGGCCGAGTCGGCCTGATCCGGCGCGAGCGTCAGGCGATCCGACTGCCGGGGCTCAGCCTGCGGGTCGTGAGCGCCCCTTGCCGGTGCCGCCGGGCACACGCTAATAATGGGGCGGACCGCCGCTTCGTCCGCGGCGGGGAAGGCCCCCCATGCCCCCGACATTCGACGTGCCCGACTGGCGCACGCTCGGCGCGTTCCCCTCTGCCCTCCTGGGCACGATCAGCGGGATCGCGTGGTCGGCGTCGCTGCGCGGCTGGATGGCGGAGCTCGCGGGATCCGGGTCGGAATTCGACTGGCTCGGAACGTTCGCGCTGATCTTGCTTCCGGGGGCGCTCGTCGGACTGCTGCTCGGGCTCGCCGACTACGCCCGGCGCTCCGGTGGTCGCGCGGGATGGCGCTGGCTCGCCGTCGCGCCCGTGCTGTTTGCGGTCGCGCCCCTCCTGCAACCCGACGCGATCGAGCGGCTGATCGGCACCGGCATCGGGGGAGCCGGAATCGGCGTCGCGGTGCTCGGCATCCTCGGCGGCTTCGCCGTCTCCGGGCGCGGGCCGCTCTGGCTGCGTATTGTGCTCGGCGTTCCCGCGGCTGTGCTCGTGGCGGCGGGTGCCCTCGCGTCGTTCGGGTTCGATCTGCCGGTGGCCGCCGACTGGCAGCCGAGGGCGGTCTGGGCCGCCGTGACGTTCGTTACGCTCATGGTCGTGTTCGTCTTCGCCTGCGCTCTTCCGCATCGGCGCGTCGTGGTGCGTTCGCCCTACCGGCGTACGTGGGAAGCGGACGAACGTGGCTGAACTACCGGCGCCGCTGCTCAGCCGGCAGATCGGCGGCACCGTCGTCGTGCTCTCGATCGTCGCCGCGGTCGCGATCCTGGTCCTTCCGCCGCTCGGCTCCTGGCCGTTCACCGTGGCCCTCGTGGTCGCCGCCGTACACCACGCGTTCCTCGCCCTCGCGATTCTGGTCGTCGGGCGCACGGGCCTCGCCGGGCGGCACACGGTGGTGCCGGTCGCGGCGACTCTCGGCAGCGCCGCCCTGCTCGTGCTGGCCGCGCTCGGCGAGATCGTCGTCGTGTTCGTCGTCGGGTTGATGACCGACCCTCCGGCCGCGTGGTTGCCGATGCTCGCCGGCGGCCTGGCCGCGGCCACCGGGGTGCTGCTGACGGTCTTCGGCGTCGTCGTGGTGCGCGCCGGCGTCGTCTCGCGGGCTACGCGCATCCTGCCCCTCGTCGGCGGGATCGCGGTGCTCGCCGCCGCCGTCGCGCTGTACCTCGACCCGATCGTCACCGGGCGGGTCGCTCTCGGCGTCGCGACATTGCTGCTCGGCGGAGTCGGGTTCACGCTGTTCACCCCCCGCGCGGTGCGGTAGCGACGCCGGGGGGAACCGTCGGCGTAGAGTCGGCGCATGCTCGTCGAGCACCTCGGGCAGAGCCCGCGCATCCACCCCGACGCCGTCGTCGCGCCCGGTGCCGTCGTGAGCGGTGACGTGACGATCGGCGCCGATTGCCAGGTGCTGCACGGCGCCGTCATCAGTGCCGAGGGCGGCCCGATCACCCTCGGCGAGCACGTCATCGTCATGGAGAACGCTGTGCTCCGGGCGAGCGCATCCGACCCGCTGCACATCGGCGACCATTGCCTCGTCGGGCCGCTCGCCTCGATCTCGGGGGCTCGCCTCGGCGACGAGGTCTTCATCGCCACCGGCGCGCGCGTCTTCAACGGTGCGGTCATCGGCGAACGCAGCGAGGTGCGCATCAACGCCGTCGTGCATCTGCGCACCGAACTGCCTCCCGAGTCGGTCGTGCCGATCGGCTGGGTCGCCGTCGGGTCGCCCGCCGAGATGTTCTCGCCCGACCGGCACGAAGAGATCTGGGCACGGCAGGTGCAACTCGACTTTCCCGGCTACGTGTTCGGGCTCGACCGCGACACCCCCGACCTCATGGTGCAGCTCACGGAGCGCTACGCGCGGCATCTCTCCCGCCACGCGGACGACCGCCCCGTCGAGAGTCCGCCAGACTAGGGGCGTGGCACAGCAGGTCAATCCTCCGCGCGGCATGCGCGACTTCCTCCCCGCCGAGAAGGCGCGGCGGGAGCGCATCCTCGGCATCATTCGCGGGGTCTACCGGGCGCACGGGTTCGACGAGATCGAGACCCCCGTCGCCGAAGACAGCGAGCGTTTGCACGCCGGTCTCGGCGGTGACAACGAGAAGCTGGCGTTCGGCATCCTCAAGCGCGGTCTCACCCGCGACGACCTGCAGGCGGCGCACGAGCCACTCGACCTCGCCGACCTCGGCCTACGCTTCGACCTCACCGTTCCGCTCGCCCGGTTCTACGCCTCCCACCGGGCGGAGCTCCCGGGCGTCTTCCGCAGCATCCAGATCGCCCCGGTGTGGCGGGCCGAACGGCCGCAGAAGGGCCGCTACCGCCAGTTCGTGCAGTGCGACATCGACGTACTCGGCGAGCCCGGGCCGCGCGCGGAAGCCGAGCTGCTCGTCGCGACGCTCGACGCCGTCGATGTCCTCGGTCTTGAGGGCGCGTTCATCCGGGTCAACGATCGCCGACTGCTGATCGGGATGCTGACGACTTTCGGGTTCGCGCCGGAGGAGCATGACGGCGCGCTCATCACGATCGACAAGCTCGACAAGATCGCACCAGACGGCGTGCTCGCCGAGTTGAGGGAGCGCGGCTACACGGGCTCGGCAGTCGACGCGCTCGAGACGTTCTTCCGGCGGCCGACGACGATGGAATTCCTGCCGTTCGGCGAAGCTGCCATCCGCAAGGCCCTGCCCGAGAACCCCGACGCCGACGCTGTTGCGGGGCTCGTCGCGATCGGCGAGGCCGTCACCGCCGCTCAAGCCGCCGACTCCGAGCTGCTGCGGTTCGACCCATTCCTCGTGCGCGGCATGGGGTACTACACGGGGCCGATCTTCGAACTCGCGCACCCGAGCGTCGACTACTCGCTGGGCGGCGGTGGGCGGTACGACGGGATGATCGGCCGCTTCCTCGGCACCGAGGTGCCCGCCACGGGGTTCTCGCTCGGCTTCGAACGCCTCGTCGACCTCGTCGACCTGCCGGTGGGGGAGGGGACCGAAGCGATCGCCCTGCTCCACGACGTCGAGGTCGACCTCGCCGAACTGCTCACGCTCAAGGCCGAACTCATCGCGACGGGCGCCCGCGTGCGACTTGTCGCGCGGCCCAAGAACGTCAAACCGACCCTCGACGCCCTCGCGTCCGAAGGCTTCACGTCGTTCTCGTTCGTCGACCGTTCGACGACTCTGGCATCCCTCTCTCTCCGTTCCCTCACCGAATCCGCGCCGTCCTAAGCTCGACGCGGGTCCCGCCCGACCCCACCTCTGATCAAAGGAAAACCATGTCTGCCAT
Organism: uncultured Pseudolysinimonas sp.; assembly: GCA_965653335.1. GTDB lineage: Bacteria > Actinomycetota > Actinomycetes > Actinomycetales > Microbacteriaceae > Pseudolysinimonas_A. The sequence goes on along the minus strand of CBFGZU010000004.1, from coordinate 21,957 downwards.
CGAAGCCGTCGGCGCCCGCGAGATCCTCGACTCCCGGGGCAACCCGACCGTCGAGGTCGAGGTGCTGCTCGACGACGGAACCGTCTCGCGAGCCGCCGTGCCGTCGGGAGCATCGACCGGTGCCTTCGAGGCGTACGAACTGCGGGACGGCGACGAGAACCGCTACGGCGGCAAGGGCGTGCTGAAGGCCGTCGACGGCGTGCTCGACGTGCTCGGCCCGGCGATCGAAGGGTTCGACGCCGCGGATCAGCGCCTCGTCGACGCCGAACTCATCGCCGCGGATGGCACCGACAACAAGTCGAAGGTCGGCGCCAACGCCATCCTCGGTGTTTCGCTCGCCGTCGCCAAAGCCGCCGCCGACTCAGCCGACCTGCCGCTGTTCCGCTACGTCGGCGGGCCGAACGCGCACACCCTGCCGGTGCCGCTCATGAACATCATCAACGGGGGAGCGCACGCCGACACGGCGCTCGACATCCAGGAGTTCATGGTGCTCCCCGTGGGCGCCGACACCTTCGCCGACGCGCTGCGCTGGGGCGCCGAGGTCTACCACGCCCTCAAATCGGGGCTCAAGAAGAAGGGCCAGTCGACCGGTCTGGGCGACGAGGGCGGCTTCGCCCCCGACCTGCCGGGTGCTCGTGCCGCGCTCGACTTCATCCTCGACGCGATCGGCACCGCCGGCTTCTCGGCCGGCAAGGACTTCCTCCTCGGCCTCGATGTCGCGGCCACCGAGTTCTTCGCCGGCGGCGTCTACACGTTCGAGAAGCAGAAGCTGTCGGGCGAACAGCTCACCGAGTTCTGGGCCGGCCTCGTGAAGGACTACCCGCTCGCGACGATCGAGGACCCGCTCGCCGAAGACGACTGGGACGGCTATGTGCACCTCACGCAAGCCCTCGGCGACAAGGTGCAGATCGTCGGCGACGACCTCTTCGTCACCAACCCGGTGCGGCTGCAGAAGGGCCTCGACCTCGGGGTCGCCAACTCCATCCTCGTGAAGGTCAACCAGATCGGCACGCTCACCGAGACCCTGGATGCCGTGACGCTCGCTCAGCGGGCCGGCTACACCGCCATCCTCTCCCACCGCTCCGGCGAGACCGAGGACACGACGATCGCCGACCTCGCCGTCGCGACCGATGCGGGCCAGATCAAGACCGGAGCTCCCGCCCGCTCCGACCGCGTCGCGAAGTACAACCAGTTGCTGCGCATCGAGGAGGAGCTGGGCGACGCCGCCGTCTACGCCGGCCGTTCCGCCTTCCCCCGCGCGCGGTAGCCGCGCGGAGACACCATTCCTAGGAAAAACCGGCACCCCGCGAAGTGACTGCCCCGCAGTTGCGCCGCCGGGCTTCGAAAGTTCCTAGGAATGGTGCCGTCGGGCGCGCGCCGACCAGCCACGGGATGCCAGCCGCCTACCCTGGAGGCATGGCCCGGGCACAGCGACCTCAGCGTGAGCGCACGCGCACGGTGCCCGTCGCAATGCCCGAACAGCCGCGCGCGGTCGCCTGGATGCGCGACTTCCGGCTGTCCGGCTTCGCACTTTCGATGCTGCTGCTCATCGTCGCCGCCCTCGTCGTGCTCGCCCCGAGCCTCAAGACCTTCGTCGAGCAGCAGCAGCAGATCGCGGCCCTCGAGGAGTCGGTGCGACTCGCACGCGAGGATGTCGACGACCTCACGGCCGAGATCGATCGCTGGAGCGACCCGGCGTACATCGAAGCCCAAGCTCGCGACCGGCTGTATTACGTCTACCCGGGCGACATCACGTTCCTCGTGATCGGCGACGCGGACGACGGCCTCGATGAGGGCGGGTTGCCGATCAGCGACGTGATCCAGACGACGCACGTCGACTGGGTGCGCGCTCTGCTGTCGACCGTCTACGACGCGGGGCTGACGGAGGCGACTCCCGCGCAGCTCGAGAGCCCGCAGCAGGGGGGCTGATGCGTCCGCCCTTCCCCGCGCCGACCGCGGCCGAGATCGCCGTCGTCTCCGCCCAGCTCGGACGCCCCGCACGCGGTGTCGTCGGTATCGCCGCGCGCTGCGTCTGCGGTAACCCAACGGTCGTGGCGACGGCGCCGCGGCTGCCCGACGGCACACCGTTCCCCACCCTCTATTACCTTTCCCATCCGGCGGCCACGGCGGCCATCTCGACCCTCGAGGCGACGGGGGTGATGGCCGAACTCTCGGCCGAGCTCGCCGACGAGGCGGTCGCGACGGCCTACCGCGCCGCTCATGCGAGTTACCTCGCCGACCGGGATGCGCTCGACGTCGTTCAGGAGATCGCGGGCTTCTCGGCCGGCGGGATGCCCGACCGCGTGAAGTGCCTTCACGCCCTCGCCGGGCACGCGCTCGCCGGGGGCCGGGGCGTCAACCCGATCGGCGATCGCGCGCTCGAGCTGTGCGCCTGGTCGCCGACGCGTTGCGAATGCGTGGAGCCGGGGGCGGCGACAGGATGACGTGGCCGGCGCGGCAGTCCGAGCCCGCTGTCGGCCGGCATTCGCGGCACCGTCGGGTCGGCGTCCGCGTCGGGTCGCCACGGGGATTTTGCCCTCCGCGTTCACGGTAGATTGGAGGCAATCCAGCGAGGAGTTCCATTAACGTGCGCAAAATCCTGATCGTCGGCGGTGGCTACGCCGGCTTCTACACGGCCAAGAAGCTGCAGAAGCACCTTGCTCGTGGGGAGGCCAAGGTCACGGTCGTCGACCCGCTGCCGTACATGACCTACCAGCCCTTCCTCCCGGAGGTCGCGGCGGGAACGATCGAGCCCCGCCACGCCATGGTGTCGCACCGGCGTCACCTCAAGAAGACGACGGTCATCACGGCGCGGGTGAGCAAGATCGATCATGCGGCGAAGAAGGTCACCGTCACTCCCCCCGTCGGCGACGCGTGGGATGTCGACTACGACACGATCGTCGTCACCGCCGGCGCGGTCACCCGGACCTTCCCGATTCCGGGGCTCGCCGACGAGGCGATCGGGCTGAAGAACATCGAGGAGGCGGTCGCGATTCGCGATCGCGTCGCCGACTGTTTCGCGAAGGCGGCCAATTTCCCGCCCGGTCCCGAACGTGACCGCCTGCTGACCTTCGTCGTCGTCGGCGGCGGATTCGCCGGCATCGAGTTATTCGGCGAGTTGCGTTCCTACGCCTCGGCTCTCTTGCGGCAGTACGACAATCTGACGATCGACGACACGCACTTCCACCTCGTCGAAGCGCTGGGCCGCATCATGCCCGAGGTGTCGCTCAAGACCAGTCACTGGGTGCTCAGAAACCTCGCCCAGCGCGCGGCGACCGTGCATCTCGACACCCAGCTCGCGAGTGCCGTCGACGGGAAGGTCGAGCTCTCCACCGGGGAGACCTTCTACTCCGACACGATCATGTGGACTGCCGGGGTCATGGCGAATCCCGTTCTGCGCGACACCGACCTCCCCGCCGAGGAACGCGGTCGTCTGCGGGTGCAGGCCGACCTCCGCGTCGTCTCCGACTCCGGCGTCGTTCCCGACGCGTGGGGTGCGGGTGATGTCGCCGCGGTCCCCGACCTGATCCCGAACCAGGGCGTGGGCGGGTTCACCGTTCCGAACGCGCAACATGCCGTGCGGCAGGGCAAGTTGCTCGCGAAGAACCTCGTGGCCGACATCCGGGGTGAGAAGCCGCGCGAGTACCGGCACAAGAATCTCGGCGCCGTGGCCGGCATCGGGCTCTACTACGGGGTATTCCAGTCCGGCCCGATCGCGCTCAAGGGGTTCTTCGCCTGGCTCGCGCACCGTGGCTACCACGGACTCGCGATGCCGATGTGGGAGCGCAAGGCGCGGGTCTTCGGCAACTGGATCATCAACTTCCTGTTCCGTCGCGACCTCGTGGGCATCCCGGCGCGTGAAACCCCGCGCGCTGCCTTCGAGCAGTTCGCGGCGCGTCCCAAGGTCTGAAGCCCTCTCGGGCGGACCGTTGTGCCGCGTACGCTCGGACCGACGCCCTCGTAGCCCAATCGGCAGAGGCAGGCGACTTAAAATCGCTTCAGTCTGGGTTCGAGTCCCAGCGAGGGCACAGCCCGGTCGCCGATCTGTCGTTCCGGGGTAGCTCGGGGGCCTAGCTGTGCCGTCACTATGCTCGCGCCATGGCAGAACTCGACTACGCATACCTCGCTGACTACGCTCAGATCGAGAACGGCAAGATCTCCGCGCTCGGCGCGAGCTACACCCATGCGGTTCTCAAGTCGCTGCCGGGCGGCTGGATGACGACGGCCGTCGGGCGCGTCCGGAGCGACGACGGGTCCGATCCCGTTCAGATCACCGTCGAGGTGATCCCCCCGGATGGCAGCTTCGAGCTCCGTTATGACGGCCTCCTCGAGCAGCAGCCGGGGTTCCGCGCGTACCGGGGCAAGGTCGGCCTCCTCTTCACGGTGACGATGCAGATGCCGATCACGTCGGAGGGGCTTTACCAGGTGCACATCTTCCTCGACGGCGTTCTCGTGCGTGAGCTGGCTTTTGACGTCGAGGTCGGGCCTTAGATCGTGAAGCTCCGGTACACCAACCACTCGCGGGATCAGATGGCGGCGCGGGAGGTTCTCAACTACGAGGTTGAGGGTGCTCTCGAGAACGTCGTGAGCATGTGGGACGATCCGCTCAACGGTTCGGTGGTGATACTCGGTCGCGTGCCCGACGGTCGAATCCTGAAGATAGCTGTCGTGGGGCGATTACCTCTTGGTGCTAGCCTCACGATCAAGACCGTGGCTTGGAGAGACAATGTCTAGGAAAATGCCGTTCACGGTGCGTGTCGATGTCGAGGCCGACGCTGCCTACATCTTGATGACCGACCGGAAGGTCGCGAAAACGGTCGAGGTCGGGCCCAGCGTGCAGGTCGATCTGGACGAGCTCGGCGTGGTGGTGGGGATCGAGATGTTGTCGATCGACGCTCGGATTCCGTTCGGTGAGCTCGTCACGCAGTTCCACGTCCACACGGCCGACATCGACCTTTTGCGCATCCTGCAGCCGAGCATTCAGGTGTCGATGATGCAGAGCGGCGACGGCAGCTCTCGTCAGGACACGCGAGAAGGTTCGCCCGTCCGCGTGTGACTTGACCGGCTCGGCCGTGCGGCGACCCCGGGCGACTTGACCACGGGACGATCGTCTGGGACGCTTGACCCACTTTGCGGGTCGGCGATCAGGGGGCGGTGGAGCATGGCGCGCATGGCGGCGACAGAACGTCGCGAAGCGCTCGCTCGCGCCGCCCTCGCGGTGATCGCGCGCGACGGCGTGCATTCCGCGACGACCCGGGCGATCGTCGCGGAAGCGGGGATGCCGCTCGCGTCGTTCCACTACGCCGTCGCGTCTCGTGATGACCTGCTGCGGGATGTCGTCGAGCTCGTCGTCGGCAACCACGACTCCGCCGCGTTCGGCACTCTCGAGGTCGACGCCCCCGGCGTCCGCGCCGCGATCCGTGGCGTGCTCGCCTCGTATTTCGACATCGTGCGAGCCGACCCCGCTCGCGAGCAGGCGATGTTCGAGCTCACCCAGTACGCGTTGCGTACCCCCGCTCTCGCCGACTTCCCGGTCGCGCAGTACGCGGTGTATCGCGGACTGGCCGCTCGCCTGCTCGAAGCCGGCGCCGCCCGTTACCGGGTGCGCTGGACGACCCCGATCCCCGAACTCGCCGCTCTGACGGTCGCGCTCACCGACGGCGCGACTCTCGCCTGGCTCGCGACGCGCGACGACGCCACCGCCGAACGACTTCTCGATCTCGCCGCCGACACGATCGCTTCCCACGCCATCCCTCTCGACCAGGAGAGCCCGTGACCGGAAATCTCTCCACGGCGCAGGCCCGGCCGCCGCTTGTGGAGCCGACACAGCGCGTACCCGCGAGGTGGATGGCGGCGTTCGCGACCGCGTGGCTCGGCATCTGGATGGCGCAGCTCACGCCCGTGCAATTGCTGCTGCCGCGGCAGATCGACGACCTGCGCACGAGCGTCGACTGGGTCGACAGCGTCGGGTCGTTCGGGATCATCTCAGGAATCGCGGGCGGGCTCGCGCTCATCGTCTACCCGCTCGCCGGAGCTCTCTCGGATCGCACGACCGGGCGGTTCGGTCGCCGCAAGCCGTGGATCCTCGGCGGCGCCGTCGTGTTCGCCGCCGCCCTCGCGCTCCTCGGAGCGCAGACGACCCTCGTCGGCGTCGGCACGTTCTGGGCCTTCGCGATCGTCGGATTCTGCGTCGTCACCGCGGCTCTGACGGCGATGATCTCCGATCAGGTACCGGTCGCGCAGCGCGGTGTGGTCTCGGGCTGGATCGCGACCCCGCAAGCCGTCGGCCTCGTCCTCGGCCTCGTGATCGTCGACGCTCTCGTGCTCGGAGTCCTGTTCGGCTACCTCGTGATGGGCGTGATCCTGCTCGCGACGGTGATCCCGTTCCTCGTGCTCGCGCACGACGAGCCACTCCCGGCATCCGACCGCTCGCCGCTCAGCGCGCGCGCGGTGATCCGCAGCCTCTGGATCAGCCCCCGCAAGCACCCCGACTTCGGCTGGACGCTGCTCGGTCGCATCCTCGTGAACATCGGCAACGCGCTCGGCACGACGCTGCTGCTGTACTTCCTCATGTTCGGTCTCGAGCGTGACGATCCCGAGGGCGATCTCATCCTCCTGAGCCTCGTCTACGTCGTGTTCATCATCCTGTCGTCGCTGCTGCTCGGTCGCTGGTCCGACCGAGTCGGGCGCCGCAAGCCATTCGTGGTGGTCGCGGCTCTCTTCCAAGCGCTCGCCGCCGGACTGCTCGCCTTCGTGCCCGACTTCTCCGCCGCGATCATCGCCGGAGCGCTGCTCGGGATCGGCTACGGAGCATTCCTCTCCGTCGACCAGGCGCTCGCGACGCAAGTTCTGCCCGATGCGGCGACGCGGGGAAAGGACCTCGGCATCATGAATATCGCGACGACCGTTCCGCAAGCGGTCGCCCCTCTCCTCGGGGCGTGGATCGTCGCCGCCGTCGTGGGTTTCACCGGCCTCTTCGTGATCTCGGCGATCGCGACGATTCTGGGCGCACTCGCCGTGCTGCCGGTGCGGAGCGTGCGATGAGGCTGCAGCGTCACACGGCCGCGCCGTGGAACCGGCCCCAGGAATGGTGGCCCGCTCTCACGGCGGCGACCCACGACCTCGACGCGCCCGTCGGGGTGCTCGCCGTCGAGGCGCTCGCCGCCAACGCCTTCGACCTGCTCGACCGGGCCGCGGGTCTGCCGATTCGCGTGGCGAGCAAGTCGGTGCGCGTGCGCGGCGTCCTGGATGCGGTGCTCGCCCTGCCCGGATACCGCGGCATTCTCGCGTACTCGCTCGCCGAGGCGCTCTGGCTCGCCGAGACCTACAACGACATCGTCGTCGGGTACCCGACGGCCGACCGCGGAGCGCTCGCCCGGCTTGCCGTCGACGCGAAGCTCGCCTCGCGGGTGACGATCATGATCGACGACGTCGCGCAGCTCGATCTCGTGGATGCCGTGGCCGCGCCCCGCAATCGCGCCGTCATCCGCGTGGCGATCGAACTCGACGCGTCGTATCGTTCACGGGCTCTCGGGCACATCGGAGCTCGCCGGTCGCCGATCTTCACCCCGGCGCAAGCCGAAGCCCTCGCCGAAGCGGTGAGCGCTCGACGCGGCTTCCGGCTCGTGGGGATGATGTCGTATGAGTCGCAGATCGCCGGTGTTCCCAACGCGGGACCGCGTCGGGCGGGCGTCCGCGCGATGCAGCGGGCGTCGGCGAAAGAACTGTCGCGTCGGCGCGCGGAGGCGGTGCGCCGCGTGAGCGACGTCGCCGACCTCGAGTTCGTCAACGGCGGAGGCACCGGGTCGATCGAGTCGACGCGCGCCGACTCGTCGGTGACCGAAGTCGCGGCCGGGTCGGGACTGTTCGGCCCGCACTTGTTCGACAACTACGTGCAGTTCACGCCGGCCCCCGCCGCGGCCTTCGCTCTCGACGTCGTGCGACGGCCCACCGACGACATCGCGACGGTGCTCGGAGGTGGCTGGATCGCGTCCGGTCCGCCGGCACCCGACCGCGTTCCGAAGGTCGTCTGGCCGGCGGGCCTGACGATGCTGGCGCGCGAGTCGGCGGGTGAGGTGCAGACCCCGCTGCGGGGGGCCGCCGCCCGCGACCTCGCGATCGGCGACCGGGTGTGGCTGCGGCATACCAAGGCGGGGGAGCTCAGCGAGCATCTGGCATCCTTCGCTCTCGTCGAGGACGGTGCTCTCATCGGGGAGCTGCCCACCTACCGCGGGGAGGGGAAGGTGTTCCTGTGACGCCGACGCCGCACGCGGGCCTGGTGCGACCGGGAATCCGATGGCGCAACTGGGGTCGCTCTGTGACCTCGGTGCCGGCTCATGTCGCGCGACCGGCGAGCGTCGACGAGGTCGTCGAGGTGGTGCGGATCGCCGTCGAACGCCGGCTCGGGGTCAAGGCCGTCGGCGCGGGCCACAGTTTCACCGACATCGCGGCGACGCCGGGGGTGTCGATCGACCTCGACGGGCTGCACGGAATCCTCGGCGTCGATCGGGACCGCAAGCGCGTGCGGGTCGCCGCGGGAACCCGGCTCTGGCAACTGGGGCCCGCCCTGTTCGAGCACGGTCTCGCCCTGCCGAACATGGGCGACATCGATCGCCAGTCGGTCGCCGGTGCCATCTCGACCGGCACTCACGGCACGGGGGCGCGGTTCGGCGGTCTCGCGACGCAGATCACGGCGGCGACTCTCGTCACGGGGCGCGGCGAGGTGCTGCGCGTCGACGAACAGCACCGCCCCGAATTGCTGCCGGCCGTGCGGCTGGGGCTGGGGGCGCTCGGCGTTCTCGTCGAGGTGGAACTGCAGTGCGTCGACGCCTTCCTGTTGCGCTCCGCCGATCACCCGGCTCCGTTCGATGATGTCCTCGATGGCTGGGATCAGCGCGTCGCCGAAGCCGATCACTTCGAGTTCTACTGGTGGCCGCACACCGATGTCGCGATGACGAAAACCACGACCCGGCTGCCGCTCGATACGCCGTACGATCCGCCGCGCCGACTCGCGCTGTGGGCAGAGCGACGGGTGCTCGAGAACGACACGCTGCGCCTTCAGCAGGCGGTGGGACACGCGATTCCTCCGCTCGTGCCGTCGCTGAGCCGCCTCGCCACCCGGGTTTACGGCGACGGATCGCGCACCGGCAGATCCTTCGAGGTGTTCGCGAGTCCGCGGCTCGTGCGGTTCCGCGAGAGCGAATACGCGATCCCGATCGACGCGTTGCCCCAAGCTCTCCGTGACGTGCGCGGACTCATCGAACGCAGCGGGTGGCGCATCTCCTTCCCGGTCGAGGTGCGCGCCGCCGCCGCCGACGAGAACTGGATGTCGACCGCCTACGACCGGCCGAGCGCCTACATTGCCATCCACCGGTACTTTCGCGATGACCCGGCCGCCTACTTTCACGCATTCGACGCCCTCATGCGCACGTACGACGGTCGCCCGCACTGGGGCAAGATGCACTCCCGCTCGGCCGAGGACTTGCGCCCCGCCTACCCGCGTTTCGACGACTTCCTCGACGTGCGTGCCGAACTCGACCCCGACCGTCGCTTCGCCAACCGCTACCTCGACCGCGTGCTGGGCCCGTGACGCCCGAGGAACTCGCGGCGCTCCTGCGACCCGACTTCGTGTTCGGCGTGGCGTCGGCGGCGGCGCAGGTGGAGGGCGCCGCGGATGAAGACGGTCGCACGCCGTCGACGTGGGATGTCTTCGCGGCGCGACCCGGAACCATCCGCGACGGATCGACGCCCGCGCTGACGACGGATGCCTACCACCGGTTCGACGAAGATCTCGCGCTCCTGCGCGGAGCGGACGTCGACGCCTCCCGGTTCTCCCTCTCCTGGTCGCGACTGATGCCCGACGGCCGCGGACCGGTGAACCCGAAAGCGGTGGCCTACTACGACCGCGTCATCGACGGCCTGCTCGAAGCCGGCATCCGGCCGGTCGTGACGCTCTTCCACTGGGACACCCCGGCAGGGCTCGAGGAGCGCGGGGGATGGCTGCGTCGCGACACGGCGGACCGGTTCGCCGATTTCGCGAGCGCCGCGGGCCGGGCGTTCGGCGACCGCGTCGCCGACTGGATCACCATCAACGAGCCGACGACGGTGATCCTCGACGGGTACGCGCTCGGCGTGCACGCTCCTGGTCGCGCGAAACTGTTCGGCGCGATTCGCGCGGTGCGCAACCTCCTGCGCGCCCACGGTCTCGCCGTCGATGCGCTGCGTGCGGTGCCCGTCGCGGGGCGCATCGGCATCGCGAACGTGCACACGCCCGTCGAGCCGGCGAGTCCCTCGCGGGAGGATGCGGAAGCCGCCGACCTCTTCGACTTCGTGCACAACCGGCTGTTCGCCGACCCCGTGCTGCTAGGGCGTGATGCCGAATTGCCGATCGGGGCGACAGGCGTCGAGCGACTCGGGTTGCGCATCCTCTCGCGTCTCGGACGCGACCGCTCGCTCATCTCTCGGCCGCTCGACTTCTACGGACTCAACTACTACTTCCCGACCCGCATCGCCGCGGGTGCCGATCCGCATGGGCACACCCCGGATGGCGAATCCGAGGCGATGAAGCAGGTGCCGTTCCGGATCGAGAGCTTCCCCGAGCATCCGGTCACCGGGTTCGGCTGGCCGATCGCGCCCGCGTCGCTCGGCGTCGTCATCGACCGCCTGGTCGAACGCTACGGCGACCGGTTGCCGCGCATCCAGATCACCGAGAGCGGCGCGAGCTTCCCCGACGAGGTGGGGCCCGACGGCGTGATCGACGACGTGGAGCGTGTCGACTACCTCGCCCGGCACCTCGCTGTCGCGGCGTCGCGGCCGGAGGTCGACGGATACTTCGTGTGGACGTTCGTCGACAACTGGGAGTGGGCGGCGGGTTTCACGCAACGATTCGGGATCGTGCATCTCGACACCGAAACCATGGCGCGCACGCCCAAGAGCTCCTACCGCTGGTTCCGCGCGGTGCAGCACGCCCGGGGCCGCCGAGCGCCAAGCTAGGCCCATGACTCCCGAGGAGCTCGCGGCGAAACTGCCGCCGGGGTTCGTGCTCGGCGTGAGCACCTCGGCGTACCAGATCGAGGGCGGCGCACAGGAGCGCGGCGCGGCGGGCTGGGACCACTTCGCCGCCGACCCCGGAACCATCCTCGACGGGTCGAATGCTCTCGTGGCCGCCGATCACTACCACCGGATGCCCGAGGACGTCGCCTTGCTGAAAGACCTCGGCGTCGACGCCTACCGGTTCTCGATCTCCTGGCCGCGCGTGCAGCCCGGTGGGAGGGGACCGGCGAGTGCCCGGGGTCTCGACTTCTACTCTCGCCTTCTCGATGAGCTGCTCGCCGCCGGCATCCGCCCGATGGCGACCCTCTTCCATTGGGACACCCCGCTCGAGCTCGACGACGCGGGTGGCTGGACGAAGCGGGACACCGCATTCCGGTTCGCCGAGTATGCCCGGATCTGCGGCGAAGCGTTCGGCGACCGGGTGGCCGACTGGGTCACGATCAACGAACCCGCGACGCCCGCCCTGGAGGGATACACCCTCGACATCCACTCGCCGGGGAAGGCGCTGTGGATCGCCGGGGCCCGCGCGGCGCACCACCTGCTGCTCGGCCACGGTCTTGCCGTGCGCGCGCTGCGCGAGGTGCCGGTGGCGGGCCGGATCGGAGTCACGAACGCACACACCCCCGTCTTCCCGGCGACCTCGAGGTGGCGCGACCGGGTCGCGGCCCGCAACTTCGACATCCTCGGCAACCGCGTGTTCGCCGACCCGGTGCTTCTCGGCAGACGAGCTCCGGGGATCGTCGGGCTCGGCGTGCGACTCGCCGCCCTGCCGCGCTGGGGCGATCGGAAGATCATCAGCGAGCCGATCGACTTCTACGGCGTGCAGTACTACTTTCCGAGCCGGGTGGCCGCGGGGCCGCCGCACGTCAAAGTCGGCACGCACGACGGGCACTCGAAGGCGATGCTCGGTCTGCCGTTGCGGCTCGAGCCGTGGCCCGAGTACGACGTCACCGGTTTCGGCTGGCCCGACGCACCCGACCTTCTGCCGGTGCTGCTCGGGCAGTTCTCCGATCGCTACGGCGGGCGGCTGCCGCCCCTCGTCTTCACCGAGGGGGGAGCGAGCTATCCCGACCGCCCGCAGCCCGACGGCAGCGTCGCCGACGACGAGCGCATCGGATACCTCGAGAGTCACATCGGGGCCGTCGTCGACGACGTGCCCGGGGTCGAGGTCGAGGGCTACTTCATCTGGTCGCTGCTGGACAACTTCGAGTGGGCCGCCGGATACACGCAGAAATTCGGTCTCGTCGCCGTCGACCCGCAGACGCAGGAGCGCCGGCCGAAGTCGTCGTTCGACTGGTACCGAAGGGTTCTGGCCGCCCGTCGCCGCTGATCCGGGCTTATGATGACGATCATGGAGATCCTCATCGTCGTCGCAGTCATCGTGCTGCTCGTCGTCATCGTCGGCGGCTACCTCTGGGCGACCTACAACGGCCTCGTTCGGCTCAACGTCCGCGTCGACGAGGCGTGGAGCGACATCACGGTGCAGCTCAAGCGGCGCGCCGACCTCATCCCGAACCTCATCGAAGCGGTCAAGGGCTACGCGGCGCACGAGAAGCAGGTCTTCGAGAACGTCACGAAGGCACGCTCCGAGACGGTCAACGCCTCGACCCCGGCTGAGGCGGGGGTCGCCGAGAACCACTTCCAGCAGGCCCTCAAGAGCCTCTTCGCGGTCGCCGAGGCGTACCCCCAGCTGCAGGCCAACCAGAACTTCCTCCAGCTGCAGGGCGAACTGGTCGACACCGAAGACAAGATCCAGGCGTCGCGCCGGTTCTACAACGGCGGGGTGCGCGAGCTGAACACGAAGATCAAGGTCTTCCCGAACACGCTCTTCGTGCGCGGCCTCGGCTTCCACGAGCGCGAGTTCTTCGAGGTCGACGAGCCGTCGGCCATCGCCGAGCCGCCGAAGGTGCAGTTTTGACACGAGCGGACGCCCTTCGGGCGCCCGCCCGCGTCACGGTCGAGTAGCGCCCGGCGACGCCGGACGCGTGCCGAGACCCCCCGCACCCACGAGGAACTGAAGCCCGACTCATGTACTCCGCGATCGCGAAGAACAAGCGCAACACGATCCTGATCATCATCCTGTTCATGGTGATCATCGCCGCGCTGAGCTTGATTCCCACACTCATCTATAACGACCCGACGTACTCGATCGTCATCGTGGTCATCGCGGCGGCGTACGCGCTCTTCCAGTACTTCATGGCGACGCGCGAGACGCTCGCGCTCGCGGGCGCGCATCCGATCGAGAAGCGCGACGAGCCGCGGCTGTATCGCATCGTCGAGAACCTCGCCATCACCGAAGGCATGCCGATGCCGAAGGTGTACATCATCAACGACCCCGCCCCGAACGCGTTCGCGACCGGTCGTGACCCCGAGCACGCCGTCGTCGCCGCGACGACCGGGTTGCTCGAGATCATGACCGACGCCGAACTCGAAGGCGTCATGGCGCACGAGATGGGCCACGTCAAGAACTACGACATCCGCGTCTCGCTCATCGTGTTCGGACTCGTCATCGCGATCGGCCTCATCGCCGACCTCATCTTCCGCATGATCTTCTGGGGCGGTCGCGGCCGCGACAGCAACGCCGGCCCGGCGGCGCTCGTCTTCCTCGCGATCGGCATCATCGCCGCGATCCTCGCCCCCATCGTCGCCGCGGTCGTGCAGGCGGCGGTGTCGCGTCAGCGCGAATACCTCGCGGATGCCACGGGCGCTCTCACCACCCGGCATCCGGAGGCGCTCGCCTCGGCGCTCGAGAAGCTCGCCGCCTACGGCCAGCCGGTCAAGCGCACCAACACGTCGATGTCGCACCTGTGGATCAGCGACCCGAACCGCCCCGGCTTCCTGTCGCGGCTGTTCTCGACCCACCCGCCGATCCCCGACCGGGTCGCGCGCCTCCTCGGCAACGCCAGCAAGTTCTAGGTGTACTCAACCAGCGGAACTCCTGCGGCTGCGGCCAGGTGGCGGGCGAGGTCGCCGCGATCGGCCACGAGGATGTCGCCGAGCCCCTGCCACGCCGCCAGTTCGCGAAGCACGGGAACGAGACGCTCCTCCACCCCGCGGGGTGCGTGCGGTTCGCGCCACGCCGACTGCACTCGCAGCACGCCGTTCTGCCGGTCGCTCTTGAGGTCGACACGCCCCACGATTGCCTCATCGACGAGCGCCGGCAGGGTGTAGTACCCGTAGATCCGTTTCGGCGCGGGCGTGTAGATCTCGATCCGGTAGTGGAAGCCGAACATCCGCAGCGCGCGATCACGTTCCCAGACGACGGGGTCGAACGGCGACAAGAGCGCCGCCGTCTCGATCCGCCGGGGGATGCGCGTTCCCGCCGCGAGGTAGCCGGGGGACTTCCAGCCCTCGACGCTCACCCGTTCGGCCTCGCCGGTCTCCACGAGCTCCTCGAGGAGCCGGGCGGCGGTCGCGACATAGAGCCGGTAGTAGTCGGCGATGTCCTTCGCGGTGCCCACGCCGTGCGAACGCAGAGCACGGCGGACGAGCTCGCGCTGGGCATCCTCGATCGGCACCTCGGCATCGAGCAGCATGGGCGGCAGGATCTGCTCGGGCAGGGCGTAGACGCGCTCGAACCCTTTGCGCCCGGCGGTGACGACATCGCCGAACAGGAACAGGTACTCGAGCGCCTCCTTGACGTCCGACAGCCCCCACCACGGCCCGCGCCGCACGTTGTCGTCGTGCTCGATGTCGCTCGCCGCCATCGGGCCGTTCACCCGCAACTCGTCGAGCACGAAACCGATCATCTGCGGGTGTTCGGCGACCCACCCACCGGGCCCGCCGTATTTGTCGCGCATGCGCGCCATGCGCCACTTCCACAACGGCCAGTCGTCGCGCGGGATGAACGTCGCGACGTGCGCCCAGTACTCGAGATACGGCGCCTTCGGGCGTAGCGTGAGCTTGTCGAGCAGCGTCTTGTCGTAGGGCCCGAGCCGCGCGACCGCGGGAAGGTAGTGGCTGCGCTCGACGACGTTGACCGAGTCGATCTGCAACGCGCCGAGGCGCCCCATGAGCGCGTTGAGGTGGCGCGTGCCGACGCTCGGCGGTCGAGGGATGCCGAAGCCCTGCGCCGCGAGGCCCACACGTCGAGCGTTCGCCGCTGAGAGGGTCCGTGGCACGAGGTCGACCCTAGCGACGGCCTCCGACAGCACGCCCACCGAGCGGGTCGGGGCGACATCAGCAGGAAGACCGTCGCGGACCCGCGCCTAGACTGAACGGGTGGCCCGAGCCGACGAACCAGCAGCGCGCCCCGCGGCGCGCACGCGTGCCTCACGGGCGACGTCACCGGCACCCGCGCCAACCGGTGACGACCTCGTCGCGCCCGCGCTTCGGACCGCCGCCGACTGGTCGTGGCGCATCCTCGTCGTCGCGGCCGTCGTCGCCCTCGTCGGATTCCTCGTCGTGCAATTGCGGCTCGTCGCCATCCCGTTCTTCGTCGCCGTGCTGCTGTCGGCGTTGCTCGTCCCGTTCTCGAACTGGCTGCAGCGGCGCGGATGGCCGAAGTGGCTCGCCGTCGCCGTCAACGAGATCGCCGTCATCGCCGTCATCGCCGGCCTCATCACCGTCGTCGTCATCCAGGTGCGCAGCGGCCTGCCCGAACTTCAGGAGCAGACGCTCGCGAAGTTCGAGGAGTTCAAGGTGTACCTCCTCGCGTCGCCGCTCCACCTGACGGAAGACGACATCAACGGCTACTTCGAGGGACTCGTCACCGCGATCAGCAACGACACGAGTGCACTCCTCGAGCAGGCGTTCGACCTCGCCTCGCTCGGCGGTCACATCCTCGCCGGCACGCTGCTCACCCTCTTCACGACGCTCTTCATCCTCATCGACGGCCGCGGCATCTGGAACTGGACGGTCAAGTTGTTCCCGACGCGCGCGCGGACGGCGATCGTCGGAGCGGGCGAGGCGGGCTGGCTCACCCTTTCGACCTTCGTGCGGGTGCAGATCTTCGTCGCCGCGATCGACGCGCTCGGCATCGGGCTCGGGGCCTTCATCCTCGGGTTGTTCTCCGGCGGGTTCCCCCTCGTCATCCCGATCGCGATCGCGGTGTTCCTCGCGTCGTTCGTCCCCGTCGTCGGAGCTGTCGTCTCGGGCGGACTCGCAGTGTTCGTCGCCCTCGTCTACCTCGGGCCGGTGCCGGCGCTCATCATGCTCGGCATCGTCATCCTCGTGCAGCAGGTCGAAGGTCACGTGCTGCAGCCGCTCCTCGTCGGGGCGGCAGTCAAGGTGCATCCGCTCGCGGTCGTGCTCGCGGTCGCGACCGGCGGATTCGTCGCCGGCATCCCGGGCGCCCTCTTCGCGGTCCCGCTCGTCGCCGTGCTCAACGTCATGATCGGCTACATCGCTCGCGGCGAATGGCGCACCAACCCGCACCCGAGTGTCGCCGACGTGACGACGCCGATCGCCGTGCAGAGGCGGCGTCGTGAGAGCTGAACTGGATCGGTCGACGCTCCCGGGCCCCACCCTTGAGGAGTTCGTCGCCGCCCGCGAGCGGGTAGCGGCGGTCGTACAGGTGACGCCCATGGAGGTGTCGCGCTTCCTCTCCGAGAGCGCCGGCGTGCCCGTGTTCCTCAAAGCCGAGAACCTGCAGCGCACGGGGTCGTACAAGATCCGCGGTGCCTACAACCGGATCTCCCAGCTCACCGCCGAGGAACGCGGCCGTGGCGTCGTCGCCGCGTCGGCGGGAAACCACGCGCAAGGTGTTGCGCTCGCCGCGCGGGAACTCGGCATCACCGCCACGATCTACATGCCGACCGGCGTCGCGTTGCCGAAACTGCAGGCGACCCGCGGGTACGGTGCCGACGTCGTGCTCGAAGGCGATGTCTTCGACGACACCAATGCTGCCGCTCAGGCGTTCGCCGCGAGCACGGGAGCGACCTTCATCCCGCCCTTCGACCACCACGACGTGATCGCGGGCCAGGGAACACTCGGACTCGAGATCCTCGACCAGTTGCCCGACGTCGGCACCGTCGTCGTGCCGATCGGCGGCGGCGGCCTCATCTCCGGTGTCGCGTCGGCGATCGCTCACGCGGCCGCGGGACGCAACATCCGCGTGATCGGCGTGCAGGCGCACAACGCGGCGCCGTACGTCCCCTCGCTCGCGGCAGGGGAGATCATTCCCGTCACCGTCGGTCCGACCATCGCCGACGGGATCGCGGTCGCCCGCCCGGGAACGCTCAACTTCGAGATCATCCGCCAGACCGTCGACGATGTCGTCACGGTGAGCGATGATGACATCGCCCGCGCCCTCGTCGTGCTGCTCGAGCGCGCCAAGCTCGTCGTCGAGCCGGCCGGGGCCGTCGGTGTCGCCGCGCTCCTCGCGGGCGTCATCGACGCGGAGGGTCCGACCGTCGTCGTGCTCTCCGGTGGCAACATCGACCCGATGGTCATGGAACGCGTCATCGGGCGCGGCCTCGCGGCCGACCAGCGCTACCTGAAGGTCGTCATCCCGTTGCCCGACCGCCCCGGTCAGCTCGCGCGCATCGCCGAGATCATCGCCGACGCCAACGCCAACGTCGTCGAGGTGCTGCACACCCGGCACGGCACGGGCCTCATGATCAGCGAAGTCGGCATCGAAATCCACATGGAGACGCGCGGTTCGTCCCACGCCGAACTCGTGCTCACTCGGCTGCGCGACGCCGGTTACCGGCCGAGGGTCACGACGTGAGCGCCAAGCGTCAGCGCGCCCGGTAGGTCTCGACCTTTGTGACCTCGACGGCGATCTCCTTGCCGCTGGGTGCCGTGTAGGTGGTCTTCTCGCCGACTTTCAGACCGAGGATCGCCTCGCCGAGCGCGCTCGTCGCGGGGTAGACATCGATGTCGTCGTCGGCGATCTCGCGGCTGCCGAGCAGGAAGGTCGTGGCGTCACCCGCGATCTTCGCCGTGACGACGGTGCCGATCTCGACCACCCCCGATGCGGCCGGCGGTTCACCGACCGTCGCGTGCCGCAGCAGCTGCGTGAGCTGGCGGATGCGCGCCTCGATCTTGCCCTGCTCGTCTTTCGCGGCGTGGTATCCGCCGTTCTCTTTGAGGTCGCCCTCTTCCCGCGCCATCTCGATCTTCTTGGCGATGTCGAGACGCGCGGGGCCTTCGAGGTCGGCGAGCTCGGCGCTCAGCCGGTCGTAGGACTCCTGCGTGAGCCACGTCGTGGCCGCGGTGTCAGACATCGGGTACTCCCTCGAGATTGTGCCGGGTCTTCCCCCGACCAAAGCGACAGCCCGGCCGAAGCCGGGCAGTCGGACCATGCTAGGTCAGCCAGCAGCGGTAGATCAACCCGGTGACGGCGGGTTCGGTGACACGGACGTTCTCGACGAACGAGCGAGTACGGTCGTCGCCGGGGGGGAGGTCGATGACCTTCCAGCCGACGATCGCGAACTGCTCGTTGAGTGCCTGGAGCGCGCACGACACGGGCTGACCGGGGTCGGTCGTCACTTCGAAGCGGATGTCGACGGAGGTGTCGGCGGCGGTGAGAGCCCCGCCGCCGGGAGCGCTGTAGCCGATGTCGCGGGTTTCGAGTCCGGCGGTGGGGCCGAACAGCCCGACCCAGACGACCCAGGCGACGACGACGGCGATCACCCCGGCACCGGCGGCGATGGCGAGCGTGACGCGGCGTCGCCGGTCGACGGGGGTGCGCCCGTAGCGCTCCGCGACCGCGGAATCCGTCATCTTGCCTCCGTTACCCTGGAACCAGGCTATTCAACCCGGGAGGCCCGCGTGTTCCCTCTGCTTGCGATGTCGACCCCCGCCCCCGGCGAGGATCTCGACCCGAACACCGTCACCCCTGGCGTCGCCGGCTTCATCGTCACGTTCGCGCTGGCCGTCATCGTCGTGCTGCTCATCGTCGACATGGTGCGACGCACGAGGCGTATCAGCCACCGCGCAGCCATCAACGAGCGGCTGGATGCCGAAGAGGCCGCCAAGGAGTCGCCCGAGGGCTGACTGTTTCGTCTATCCGCGACTTTTCGCGCGGACCGAGCACTCAGCGCGACGAAAAGTCGCGGATAGACGAGGTCGGGCGTCGGCGACATCACCACCCGAGCGGATCGAGCACGATGAGCAGGATCGCCGTCCAGTGGCACATGAACGCGATCACCGTGCAGGTGTGGAACAGCTCGTGGAATCCGAACCGCCCGGGCCACGGGTTGGGGCGCTTGAACCCGTAGAACATCGCGCCCGCCGTGTAGGTGAGTCCGCCGATGAGCACGAGCAGCATCGCGACGGCATTGAACTGCACGAGGTCGACGGCGTAGAAGACCGCGGCCCAGCCCAGACCCACATAGAGCGGCACGTACGACCAGCGGGGTGCGTGCACCCAGAACACGCGGAACAGGATGCCGAGCAGCGCGACCGCCCACACGGCGCAGAGCAGCACGATCCCTTTGTCGAATGGCAGCGCGCTCACCGCGAGGGGCGTGTAGGTGCCGGCGATGAGGATGAAGATGTTGGCGTGGTCGAGCCGGCGGAAGACGGCCTTGACCTTCGGGCTCCAGTTGAAGCGGTGGTACACCGCTGAGACTCCGAACAGCAGGATCGACGACGCCATGAAGATCGCCGATGCGGCCTTCGCGGGCGCGCCGTTCGCGAGCACGATGAGCACGATCCCCGCCGCGACGGCGAGGGGGGCGGTGCCGGCGTGGATCCAGCCGCGCCAGGTCGGCTTTCCTTCGACATCGGGGTGGGCGATGGCGTCGTCGAGGAGGGGGATGTTGGGGACGTCGGCTTCGGCTTCGGCTCGCGACGCAGTCATCCCCGGAGTTTACGACCACCGCGGATGAGCACCCTGGGAGCGGTCGACTACCTTAGTCAAGTGCCACAACGCGACGGCTCATCCGGTCGGGGCCTCTTGTATGGGCTCTACTCGGCGCGACTGCGCAAAGAGCTGAGCGACCTTCCCCGGCCCCACCATGTCGGCATGATCATCGACGGCAACCGTCGGTGGGCACGCGAGCGCGCCCTCGAGACCGCGGCTCACGGCCACCGCGCCGGTGCGGCGAAGATGCGCGAGTTCCTGGGCTGGTGCGATGCCCTCGGCATCCGCATGGTCACCATCTACTTGCTCTCCACCGACAATCTCACCGGCCGTGACCCCGACGAGCTGCGGCAACTGTTCGAGATCATCGCCGACCTCGCCGACGACCTGTCGCGCGCCGCCGACTGGCGCATCCAGCACGTCGGCACGACGGAGGGGCTGCCGCAACCGCTCATCGATGTGCTGCGCGGCGCCGAAGACCGCACCGCGGGGAACGCGGGCCTGCACGTCAACCTCGCGATCGGCTACGGCGGCCGGCGGGAGATCGCGGATGCCATGCGCAGCATCGTGCGCACGCACGGCAAAGGCGGCGGCACGATCGACGACCTCGCCGAGATCCTCACCCCGGAGCTCATCGCCGATCACCTCTATACGCAAGGTCAGCCCGATCCCGATCTCATCATCCGCACGTCGGGTGAACAGCGATTGAGTGATTTCATGCTCTGGCAGAGCGCTCACAGCGAGTTCTACTTTCTGGAGTCACTGGGACCTGACCTGCGCGAAGTCGACTTTCTGCGTGCCTTGCGCGCGTACGCCACGAGAGATCGAAGGTATGGGGCATGAATCTGGGGGACTATCAGGAGCGATTCGACGAGGAGCCCGGGTACCTCGACTACGCGCGCGTGTCACCCATGGGGCGCGCAGCGCTCGAGGAGCAGACGGCGCTCAGCGGGGTGCTCGAGCACGCACGATTCGGTTCGGTCGCGGCGCTGCCGGCCCAGCATGACCGCCTGAAGGATGCCGTCGCGGCGCTCGGCGGGTTCCGGCCCGACCAGGTGGTGTTCCAGCCGAGCACGTCGCAGGGTCTCATGCACACGATGTTCGGCATCACGGGCGGGGTCGCGCTCGCGCCGACGGAGTTCCCTTCGCTGACGTTCGCCGCTGCCCGGGCCGCCGCCTCGCTCGGGGTGGTCGCACCGCTCTGGCTCGAGACGGAGGACGGGCGGGTCACCCCGGGTAACCTGCGCGACCAGCTGACTCCATCCGTCGTCGCTGTCGCGGTGAGTCTCGTCGACTACCGCACCGGGTATCTCGTCGACCTCGACGGCATCCGTCAGGTGATCGGCGACCGGCTGCTGATCGTGGATGCCATCCAAGGGTTCGGAATCGTCGACGCACCCTTCGAGGTCGCCGATGTTGTCGCCTCGGGCGGGCAGAAGTGGGCCCGGGCCGGCGTCGGCACCGGCTTCCTGGCGGTGAGCGACCGGGCGCGGGACCACCTCACCCCCGTCTGGTCGGGCTACGCCGGTGCGGAAGACGGAGCCTATGAGGCGATCACCGACCCATTGCCGGGTGCTGACGCGTACCAGATCAGTCACGCCGACCCCGTCGCGGCGGGACGGCTGGCCGCGGCGCTCGAAGAGGTCGCGGCGGTCGGCATCCCGACCCTTCACGCCGAGATCGCGCGCAACGTGTCGCGCATCATCGACCTCGCCGACGAGTACGCCCTCCCCGTGATCTCCCCGCGCGCCGAAGGCGAGCGGGCCGGAATCGTCGTGGTCGAGCCGCTGCCCGAGCAACTCACCACGCTCGTCGCGTCGCTGCACAACCACGGTGTCACGGCCACTGTCCGCGACAACGCCGTTCGGTTCTCTGCCCACGCGACGGTCGACGAGGAGACCTTCTCGATGCTGCGCGCCGCTCTCGTCTCGTTCTCCACCTCGAGCTGACCGTTCGGGCGGCTTTCCGTTTTCAGGAGTTGGTGGGGCTGGAGTGGGGGACGTTGAGATTGTCGGGCCGGAAATCTGACTTGGGCAACTTCAGCCCCACATCTTCCTGAAACAGAAACATCCCGTCACGTTCGCTCGGGCTGCGTCCCGACGCGGCGCGACAGCGCTATTCGCGGGCGCGCGCCCGTCTGCGCGAACGGCTCG
>CBFGZU010000003.1:0-53823 GCA_965653335.1 uncultured Pseudolysinimonas sp. | reverse complement strand
CTGAACGTAGAAACCCCCACCAGCCTTACGACTACCAGGGGTTCCAACGTGACTCACTTGGCGGAGACGGAGGGATTTGAACCCTCGGAACCCTTGCGGGTTCTCCACCTTAGCAGGGTGGTGCACTCGACCGGACTATGCGACGTCTCCCGGAACTGCCTTCGTCATCCTATCGGCTCGCATCGCGCGTGCCGACAGCGGGCGCTCGATCAGCTCGCCGCCCCGTCGCCGGACCCGGACGACGCGACCGGGTCGACATAGGTGAGCACGTGGGCGACGCACGCCGGCTTCGACTGACCCTCGACCTCGACGACGGCCGCGACATCCACCAGGAATCCCGAGCCGGATTCGGCCACCGACGTGAGCGTCAAGCGGCCGCGAACGCGAGAACCCACCCGCACGGGCGACGGAAACCGCACCCGGTTCGATCCGTAATTCAGAAGCTGCCGGGCATCGTCGATCTGCATGAGACCCATCACCGCCGGTGCGATGAGGGCGAGAACGAGGTACCCGTGCGCGATCGTCGACCCCAGCTCCGACGCCGCCGCCCGTTCGACATCCACGTGGATCCACTGCTCGTCACCCGTGAGGACGGCGAACGCGTCGATCTTCTCCTGCGTGACCTCGATCCAGTCGCCGACCCCGAGTTCGGTGCCGACCGCTTCCCGCACGTCGTCGATCGAGGCGAACGAGCCCATCAGTCGTTTCCGCCGGTGACGTAGAGCGTGTGCCCCGTGATGAACGACGTCTCCTCGGCGGCGAGGAACAGCACAGCGTTGGCGATGTCATCGGGCAACCCGCCGCGGCGCACCGGCGTGTTCTTCGCGGCGGCCTCGCGCATCTCCTCGACGGTGATCCCGAGCCGCTCCGCGGTCTCGCGCGTCATGTCGGTCTCGATGAACCCGGGGGAGATCGCGTTCGCCGTGATCCCGAACGGGCCCAGTTCGATCGCGATGGTGCGAGTGAATCCTCGAAGCCCCGCCTTGGCCGCCGAGTAATTGGCTTGGCCCCGGTAGCCGTCCGCCGAGATCGACGACATCGAGATGATGCGCCCGTACTTCTGCTCGACCATGTAGCGCTGCGCCACCTGGGTCGCGATGAAGGCACCCTTGAGGTGCACGTTC
Organism: uncultured Pseudolysinimonas sp.; assembly: GCA_965653335.1. GTDB lineage: Bacteria > Actinomycetota > Actinomycetes > Actinomycetales > Microbacteriaceae > Pseudolysinimonas_A. Next base: position 52,699 of record CBFGZU010000003.1, on the reverse strand, counting down.
ATGACCAGATCCCAATCCGCATCCGACATCTTGAAGAGCAGATTGTCGCGCAGCACCCCGGCGTTGTTCATCAGGATGTCGATGCTCCCGAAGGTCGACGCGATGGTGTCCATCACCTCGACCACCCGGTCACGATCGGTGACATCCGCGCGAAGGCCGATGGCCTGGCCGCCCTCGGCGGTGATCGCGGACGCCGCCTCGTGCGCCGCGTCCTCGTTGAGGTCGAGGATGGCGACCTTCGCACCCGAGGATGCCAGCCGCCGGGCTGTGGCTGCGCCGATTCCGCGCGCCCCTCCGGTGATGACCGCGGTTCTGTTCTGTACGCCTGACATTTCTGATGTGCTCCTTGGGTTAGCTAGCGCGTTGCGTCGTGGTGTCCGACGTGAGGTCGATCCCGGTGAGCTCGCGCAGCTCCCCGATCGTGGTTCCGAAGGTGTCGAGCACCACGAGGCCCTCGTTCGTGACGTCGAAGACGGCCCGGTCGGTGAAGATGCGGGTGACGCACCCCACGCCGGTCACCGGGTACGTGCAGCGGGGCATGATCCTGGTGTTCCCCTCACGGTCGAGGAGCTCCATCATCACGACGATGTTCTTGGCCCCGACGACGAGGTCCATGGCACCTCCCACGGCAGGCGCCGCGGTCGATCCGGGGATCTTCCAGTTCGCGATGTCTCCAGCTTGGGAGACCTGATAGGCGCCGAGGATGCAGAAGTCGAGGTGTCCCCCGCGGATCATCGAGAACGACTGGGCATGATCGAAATAGGAGGCTCCGGGGATCGCCGTGACCGGGATCTTGCCGGCGTTGATGAGGTTCGGATTGATGTCGTCGCCTTCGGCGAGCGCGCCGACGCCGAGCAACCCGTTCTCGGTGTGGAAGGTGATGTTCCGGTCGGCCCCGGTGTACTGGGCGACCTTCGTCGGAAGCCCGATCCCGAGATTGACGTAGGACCCGTTCGGAATGGTCTGCGCCACGTACTCCGCGAGCTGATCGCGCGTGAGCGACTCGCGCGTCATCAGGCCACCCCGCTTCGCGTCGTCGGCGTGAGCACGAGACGGTCGACGTAGATTCCTGGAGACACGACGATCTCCGGGTCGATCTCCCCCACGTCGACGATCGCGTCGACCTGCACGATCGTGGTCTCGGCGGCGGTGAGCATGATCGGCCCGAAGTTGCGAGCCGTCTTCTCGTAGACCAGATTTCCCGCGCGGTCGGCGGCGGCGGCGCGCACGAGAGCGAACTCGGCGCGCAACGGGGACTCGAGCACGTATCCGCGACCATCGATCATCCGCGTCTCCTTGCCCTCCGCGAGCTCGGTGCCGAATCCCGACCTCGTGAAGAAGCCCCCGATTCCCGCACCGCCCGCGCGGATCCGCTCGGCGAGGGTGCCTTGCGGCACGAGTTCGAGTTCGATCTGCCCCGCCGCATACAGCCGGTCGAATACGGGGTCGACGTCGACACCGGTCGTGTGGGCCGTTCCCTTCACCAAGCGAGGGAACGAGCACACCACTTTGCGCACCCGGCCCGCCGCGAGCAGGGCGCCCAGCCCGTGTTCGTTGTTCGCCGCATTGTTGTTGATGATCGTGAGGTCGCTCGACCCGTGTTCGATGAGGGCTTCGACGAGTTCCCGCGGTTCACCCGCCGACCCGAAGCCGCTCACCATGACGGTCGCGCCATCCGGGATGTCACGGACGGCCTCGAGAAGATCGTCGTTCAGTATCTGCACCATCGCTGATGGACCTCCCTCGCGCTCGTATGCCTGATTCAGGGCTTCGCGTTGGAGAGCACGAGGCTCCCCGTCGAACCGAAATACATGCCGACGCCCTGAACGAGGCTCGTGGCCACGTCGGGCACCTGGGCCGGAGCGACGCCCCGCAGCTGTCGCACCGCCTCCTGGATGGCGAACATCCCGTACATCCCCGTGTGGGTATACGACAACCCGCCGCCGTTGGTGTTCATGGGCAGGCGACCGCCCGGCCGGGTGTTGCCTTCCGCGACGAAGTCGCCTGACTCGCCTCGGCCCACGAAGCCGGTGTCCTCGAGCATGTACAACGGCACGTGCGCAAAGGGGTCGTAGAACATCAGGTGGTCGATGTCGTCATGATTCAGGTTCGCGGTGCGCAGCGCTTCCGCGCTCGAGTCACGGAAACCGGGGAAGCTCCCGAGGTCGTCCATCTGCGAGACGAGGGGCCCGCCGAGGGCTTCGCCGGATCCCAGGAGATACACGGGCGGGGAGGCGGCGTCGAGGTCCGCGGCCCGTTCGGCGCTCGTCATGACGACCGCTGCGCCGCCGTCGGTGACGACGCAGCACATCTCACGGGTGAACGGATACGCGATCACCCGGTCGTTCAGCACCTCGTCGATGGTGGTGTTCTTCTGCCGGAACGCTCTCGGGTTCATCTGGGCCCACTCACGTTGGTTGACGACGACGTGCGCGAGGTGCTCCGTCGTCATTCCGCGGTCGTGGAGGAACTTGAGCGCCGGCAGGGTGAAGGCGCTGTACGCCCCGATCGCCCCGAACGGGTACTCGAACTGACCCTGCATCGAGATGTCACTGGCTCGATGAAACGGGGAACCGAGCTGGGAGCGCCCCGACTCGCCGTGGGAGATGAGGACGACGTTCGCCGCCCCGCTCGCGATCGCCGCCGCCGCGTGACGGACGTGCATCATGAAGCTCGCGCCGCCGACATCGGTGCCGTCGACCCAGCGCGGCCGCACCCCGAGCGCATCCGAGACTTCGAGCGGCAGCGGCCGCGCGGTGGCGATCCCATCGACGTCCTCGACCGTGAGTCCCGCATCCTCCAGTGCCCGTCGTGACGCTTCGACGTGGAGCTGGAGCTCGGTCGTCTCTGGGAGCACTCCGATCTGGGCCGTCTCGGCCGCACCGACGATGGCTGCCACTCCGTTATGCATGTTCGCTGACTTCTTCTCGTGCCGATGGGATGAAGAACGGGAGCGTGATCTCTCCGCGCTCGATGAAGACGACGTCGAGGGGCATGCCGAGCGTGAAGTGCTCGGGCTTCGGATCTTCGGCCACGATCTGGGAAAGGAGGTTCACGCCCTCCTCCAGCTCGACAATGGCGATCACCTGAGGCTGCTTGGTCTCGAATTCGGCGAACGGGAGGTGGTTGATCACGTACGAGGCCAGCGTGCCCCGGCCGGAGACTCGTCGCCATACGACGCGGTCCGACTGGCAGTAGCGGCAGTGCGACCGGGGGTAGAAGAAGTACCGGGAGCACGACTCGCAGTACGGCAGATGCAACTCGCGCCGGGCGGTCGCCGACCAGAATTCCCGGGTGTCGCTCGTCGGTCGCGGCACGGGGCCCTTGGCGAGAATCTCGGCCTGCTCGTCGCTGATCGAGGGGGGCGTGCGGGGGGAGGTCACAGCGCGATATCTCCTTCGGCCTCGCGGTCACGTCGAGAGCGGCCCCCGAGGACCGTCTCCTCGCAGGCTAGCCGCCTCAGACCGGGCGAGTCAATTTTTTGTCCAACAATGTTGCCCAGGCGGATCGGGGCGTCGAGGAAGGCGCATGGCGTCGGCACTCGCGCATCTCCCGTGCGAAATAGGAAATCAGGGCGCTGCGGATGCCGGATACCCCGGCGACGTGACCGCGTCGTCGTCGCACGTGTTCAACAATAAGCCGAGAGGGGCGCTCCCCCGCGTCGACCCCGCCCGGGCAGAGAGCTCCGTCGGGATGTCAGCTCAGCACCGGCTCGGCGACCACCTCGACCGCCGCGGACTGCAGCAGCTGCGCCTCCGCCTTCGCGAGATAGTGCGTGAGCACATCGGCGGCGACGGCGTTATCGCCGCGATCGAGGTAGGTGACGATCTCGGCGTTGTATTCGATGTAGGGCTGGTGGAAGGTCAGGTCGGACGACATCCCGTAGAAGATCAATCGCATCTCGGCCAGAATGCGCTCCATCATCGTGTCCAGCCGGTCGCTGCCCGCTCGTGCCACGATCGTGCGGTGGAACTCCTGATTCGCCGTCGCCATCGCGACGACGTCCAGCCTCTCGATTCCGTCGCGGCCCCGCTCGACGATCGCCGAGAGCTCCCGCGTGGCCCCGGTGCCCCACAGCACGGCGCCGGGTTCGATGATGCGCCTCGTGCGGTAGATCTCGCGCACGTCCTCGCTCGTGGGTTGCTTGACGAAAACACCACGATTCGGCACCCGGGTCACGATGCCCTCCGAGCGCAGGGTGACGAAGCCCTCACGAAGCGTGTTGCGAGAGATGCCCAGAAGATCCGAGAGCTCCTCCTCGGGAAGCTTGCTTCCCGGGGGAAGCGTGCCCGCCGCGATGTTTCGCCGCAGGATGCTAGCGACCCACTCCCCGGTCTCGGCCCGCTTGAGCGTCGGACCATCGCCCGTCTGGATGTCTAGAACCACCGGCAACTCTTCTCACTCCCAGGAAGCGCGCCTCGGGCACGGACCGTCGGACTCATACGATAGTCGCCATTCGCGCACCGGATCCCAATTGCGCACCGGGCTCCACGAGGAGGGCGCCGAGCCGCCCATCACGGTGAGCCGTGACGCACGTCTCCATCTTCATGATCTCCAGCAGGGCGAGGGGGTCGCCGATCCGCACCTCACTGCCCTCCTCGACCAACCACTTCACAAGCACGCCGGGGGCCGGGGCCCGCACGTCCGACTCCTCCGCCGCGCCCTCCGGCGTCGGCGTCCCCCATCGCGGCGAGAGCGAGTTGCCGGATCCCGTCAGCGCATCGGCGATTCCACGGGGCAACCCGACGGCGACCCGGCGACCATCGAGTTCGATCGTCAACGTCGTTCGCTCGGTCGGGACCGGCCGGGTCGTGAACTCGGGGCTGCCCTCGAGGTGTTCGGTCAACTCCGACTCGATCCACGTCGTCGACACGTCGAAACGCTCCGAGTCGGTGAACTCCGGGCGCTCGAGAACCAGCAGATGGAACGGAAGCAGCGTCGCGACTCCGTCGATCTCACATTCGCGGAGCGCGCGCCGCGCCCGGCGGATCGCCTCGTCGCGCGTTCGCCCGGTCACGATGATCTTCGCGATGAGGGAGTCGAACTGCTCGGGCACGACGGATCCGTCGCAGACGCCGGCGTCCACCCGGATGCCCGGGCCCGTCGGCCAGCTCACCCGCACGATGCGACCCGGCGAAGGGAGGAACCCGCGTCCCGGGTCTTCGGCGTTGATGCGGAATTCGAAAGCGTGACAGAGCGGCGTCGCCGGTCCGGGCTCGCCGAGCTCCTCCCCCGCGGCGATGGCGAGCTGCGCCACGACGATGTCGACCCCCGATGTCGCCTCCGTGATCGGGTGCTCGACCTGGATCCGCGTGTTGACCTCGAGAAAGCTCAGCATCCCCGTCCGGTCGAGGAGGTACTCCACCGTGCCGACCCCGATGTAGCCCACCGAGCGGAAGATCTCGATGGCGGATTGTTCGATCTGCTCGCGCTGCGCCGCGGTCAGGAACGGAGCCGGCGCCTCCTCGATGACCTTCTGGTTGCGGCGCTGGAGGGTGCAGTCCCGGGTTCCGATAACGCGAACATTTCCGTGAGCGTCCGCGAGAACCTGGGCCTCGACGTGGCGAGGCCGTTCGAGGAACCTCTCGACGAAGCACTCGGGCCGCCCGAACGCCAGACGCGCCTCCCGCACGGCCGAGTCGAACGACTCCTCCACCTCGTCGAGGTCCCGGATGACCTTCATCCCGCGCCCGCCGCCCCCGAACGCCGCCTTCACCACCACCGGCAATCCATGCCGGATCGCGAACTCCCGGACGTCGTCGGCACTCGCCACCGGACCGTCCGACCCCGGAGCCAGCGGAGCGCCGGCGGCCAACGCCACCGCCCGCGCGCTGACCTTGTCGCCGAGCACCCGGATGACGTCGGCCGACGGCCCGATCCAGGTGAGTCCTGCGCCGATCACCTTCTCGGCGAACTCGCCGTTCTCGGACAGGAAACCGTATCCGGGATGCACGGCGTCGCATCCGGCGCGCCTCGCGATCTCGATCAGCTGATCCCCATCCAGGTACGTCTCCGAGGGAGTCGTCCCGCGGAGTGCGTACGCCTCGGTCGCGCTCGAGACGTGGAGTGCGTCGGCGTCGGCCTCCGCGTAGACGGCCACGCTCTCGATGCCCAGGTCCGCGCAGGCGCGCGCGACCCGAACGGCGATCTCGCCCCGGTTGGCAATGAGTATTTTCTTCACGTCTCCGCTTTTCCCTGGCTATCCCACGTCGATGTCGCTGTACGGCACCCTGCTGAACCTCACCGAGTCGCCGGGGCGGAGCTGCGCCGCGGCGTCGAGATCGGCGTCGACGACGACGCCGATCACCGGGTATCCCCCCGTCACCGGGTGATCGGCCGCGAAGACGAGCGGCTGACCTTCCGGCGGCACCTGCACCGAACCCCGTACGAGCCCCTCGCTCTGCAACTCGTCGGCCACCACGCGCTCCAGTCGCGGGCCGGTCAAACGACAGGCCATCCGGCTGAACTGGTTCGAGACGGTCCACGGCTGCGTGAAGAAGCGCTCGACCGACTCGGGAGCGAACCAGTCGTCGCGCGGTCCGCTCACCACTCGCAGCACGACGGGTCCGGAGGGGGCCGGGTGCGAATCCCTTCCGTCCGCCACGACCGATGACACGCTCGCCGGCAGGATGGCGATCGCCTCGCCGGAGGCGAGGGCTTCCGGCCCCAGTCCGGCGTGCGTGTCGCGAGATCGGCTGCCCAGCACCGCGGGCGCGTCGATCCCGCCCCGGAATGCGACGTAGCTCCAGGTGCCCGTGTCGGCGCGATCGATCGTGAGCTCCTCCCCTCGGAGCAGGGCGAATGGTGCGTTCGCGACGGGGACCCGCGTCGTTCCAGGGCCGGAGGCCGGGCTCCGGACGACCAGCCGACTCGCCGCGCCGGTCACGGCGATAACCTGATCGGTGACCGCGCGAACGGCGAATCCGGCGCCCAACACCTCGAGCGCAGCACACCCCGGCGCGTTGCCGACGATCCGGTTGGCTCGAGTCAGCGCCCCCCGATCCATCGCGCCCGCCGGGCCCACCCCGAGATCGGCATGCCCGGCCCGGCCGAGATCTTGGATGGTCGCACTCACGCCGGCGTGGACGCAGATCACATCCGCGCCGTGGTCGAGAGCGGGCGGGACCGACGCGCGAGCATCCCGACCGGACGGCGCCACGGATGCGGGAGCCGGCTCGCGCCGAAACCTCACCTGATCGCCGGGGTGGATCAGGGCGGGGTCGGCGGTTGTCTCATCGAAGAGCACGAGATCGGTTCGGCCGATCAGCTGCCAGCCGCCCGGGGAACTGCGCGGATACACCGCGGAGTACGTGTCGGCCAAGCCGACCGACCCTCGCGGCACGGCGGTCCGGGGCGAGGCGCGACGCGGGATGCTGAGCTCGGAGTCGCTGACGAGATAGACGAATCCGGGGGCGAAGCCCGTGAACGCGGCCACCCAGGTCGCGGAGGTGTGCCAGTTCACGAGAGCTTCGACGCTCTGCCCCACGAGACCGGCGAGGCTCGCGAGGTCGTCGCCGTCGTAGACGACGGGCACGTCGATGAGGCGACCGCTCGTGCCCGCGTTCGTGCCGGGATCGAGCGATGACACGTGGCGGATGAGCGACGCGACGTAACGGGGCGATTCCGCGACCACCATCACGGTGCTCGCCGCGGCAACGACATCCGAGACGCCCGGCGGCGGGTTGGTCTCCAGCTGGGCGCGGAGTCCCATCGCGGCTCCGAGCGAGCCGAGGTCGACGACGAACGCGCGGTCGCCCGACCGCTTCACGGCGATTGCTTGGCGTGATGCGACGTCGGTCATCACGGGTCCACGAAGTTCCGGGTCTCGATCCCCGCGCGCTGGAGTGCGTCCCGGATCGCGCGCGCGAGTCCGACCGCCCCTGGCGTGTCGCCGTGCACGCACAGGGTCTCCGGGTCGAGCCGCACGCGGGTGCCGTCGACGGCTCGCACGTGACCGTCTTCGACCAGGCCGAGCACACGGGCGATCACCGCTCCCGGATCATGGATGACCGCTCCGGCTTCGGTCCGCGGCACGAGCGACCCGTCGGCCGCGTAGGCCCGATCGGTATAGGCCTCGACGACCGTCCTCAGGCCGGCTTGCTCGGCACGTCGCCGGATCACCGAAGCGGGGGGGACGACGAGAGGCAGCGACGCGTCGACCGCGATGACGGCATCCACGACGGCTTGTGCCTGGCGCTCGTGGTGGATGATCGCGTTGTACAGGGCGCCGTGTGGCTTGACGTACCGCACCAAGCCACCCTCGGTCCGCGCGAGCGCATCGAGAAGACCGATCTGGGCGACGACGTCGTTGGTCAGCTCCGACGGCGGGACGTCGATGAATCGACGACCGAATCCCGCGAGGTCGCGGTAGGAGGGATGCGCCCCGATCACGACGTCGCGCTGCACGGCGGCTCGGCAGGTCTCGCGGATCACCGTCGGGTCACCGGCGTGGAATCCGCAGGCCACGTTCGCGCTGGAGACAAACGAGAAGACGGCCGCATCGTCGCCGAGCGTCCACGCACCGAACGACTCCCCGACGTCACTGTTCAGATCGATGCGATGCACGTGGCCTCCGAAGTATGCCTCACCTACCGTCCGTGGATTGTTGAACAACGGTAGCATGGGGGGTGGTGGGGGTGACCGCGGATGATGCCGGCACCCCGATGGTCCCGACTACGGGATGACGGTCGATTCGTCGAGCGCGTGCCACGCCCGCGCGTGGTAGACGAGAGGACGGTTGGTGCCGGCCACCTCATCCACGGTGTTGCGTCCCCCCGCGTGCAGAACCTCCGCGATCACGACGTACGATCCGCTGATCTCGATGACGTCCACGACCCGGCAGCGCAGCCACGCGGCCGCAGCGTGGAAACGCGTCTCGCCCGTCGGCAGACGATCCCACAACGAGGTATCGGCGAACCGGTCGATGCCGCTCGTCGCGCCAAGTCGCGCCAACTCGAGGTCGGCTTCGTCGAGCAAGTGCACCACGACGGTCTCGGCCTGGCGGATCGTCGGCGTGCTGGACGACCTCTCGGACGCCGAGAACATGATCATGGGAGGTGCCGCCGACAGCGACGACACCGATGTCGCCGTCAGGGCGACCGGGCCGTCGCCGACATCGGCGGTGATCACCGCCACGCCGGCGGGATGGTGGCGGAATGCCGAGATGAACCGGTCGGCATTCCGCAGTTCCTGATCGCTCGGTGCGAGGCAGGCGGCGCTGGTCATGGTTCTCCTTTCAGGATCACGTTCGACGTGATCGCCACTCGGCAGGAGCGGGCGCCCTCTCCGGCGACGGTGGGCACCCACTTCGGCTCCTGGCTGGTTGAGTCGGTTACGGATGAACGAGGATCTTGACGTTCTCGTCCTTGTTCTCGATGAGCTGCCGGAAGCCTTCCTCCGCGACGTCCTCGGCCGCGATGCGACCGGTGATGAAGTCGGCGACGTCGAGCTTCCCCGCCTTGAGCAGCTCGATGACCGGGGCATGATCGTTCGCGTAGGCGAACGATCCCGTCAGCGTGAGCTCCTTCTTCAGCAAGGTGAGCATGTCGACTTCGGCGTGATGACCCCAGATCGAGATGTTGACGAGCGTGCCGTGGAAGCGCAGCGCATCGATCGCCGTCTGAATGGCCGCGTTCACGCCGACGCATTCGAAGGCGACATCGGCGCCGAGACCGTTCGTCTCCTCCCGGATTCGCTGCACGACGTCCTCTTCGGACGGGTCGAGAACCGCCGTCGCCCCGGCGCGTCTCGCTTTCTCCTTTCGGATCGATGAGAGCTCCACCGAGAAGACCTTCTCGATCCCCTGGGCCTTGAGCAGGGCGATCACGAAGAGACCGATGGGGCCGGCGCCGAACACCACGACGGCGTCGCCCGGCTTCGCTCGCGAGCGGCTGATCGCGTGGTGCGCAACAGCGAGCGGTTCCACGAGCGCACCGATGTCGGTCGGGACGTCACCGAGATCGTGCACACGGTCCGCCCTCACGACGACGTATTCGGCGAAGCCGCCGCCCCGCCCGGTCAGTCCGACGTATCCGGCGACGACGCACAGGTTGTAGGAGCCCTCCTGGCACGGCGCGCACTCCCCGCAGTTGTAGAACGGATCGACGGCGACCTTGTCGCCCACCTTGACGTGCGTCACCCCGTCGGCCACCTCCGTCGCGACGCCGGCGAACTCGTGCCCCAGGACGATCGGCACGTCCTCCCCGCTGAGCGGATGCGGCTTGCCGGGAGCGGGACAGAAGATCGGACCCTCCTCGTACTCGTGGAGGTCGGTCCCGCAGATCCCCGTCCAATCCACCTTGATCTTCACGGTGCCGGGTTCCAGCTGGGGTTCGGGAATGTCGTCGACGCGAATGTCGTGGCGACCGTAGAAACGTGATGCCTTCATGGTGTTCTCCTTGTCAGCGGGTCGAATGAGGTGGCGTCAGTTGAAGACCATGCCGCCATCGACGACCACGGACTGCCCCGTGATGTAGTCGGAATCCGGACCCGCGAGGAACGACACGACGTTGGCCACATCCCCGGTGGTCGACAGCCTGCCGAGGGCGATGTTCCGGGCTCGCTGCTCGGACGCCCACTCGATGGATTTCCCCGCCGCCGCGGCTTCGTCGCGGATGACCGCGTCGAGCATCGGGGTCTGGACGGACCCCGGCGCCCAGGCGTTCACCGTGATCCCTCGCGGGGCGAGCTCGCGCGCCGCCGATTGGGTGAGGCCGCGAACCGCGAACTTCGTCGAGCAGTAGACCGAGAGCATCGGATTGCCGAGATGGCCGGCTTGCGACGTCGCGCTGAGGATCTTGCCCCCGTGCCCGAGCCGCTCGAAGGCCTTCGCGGCCGCCTGAATCCCCCAGAGCACGCCGCCGATGTTGATCGCGGTCGTGCGCACGAATTCCTCCGTCGTCACGTCGTCGATGGCGGTCATCGGCGCGACCCCCGCGTTGTTCAGCACGACGTGGAGGTCGCCGAACGCCTCGATCGTCTCGTCGATCGCCGTCGCGACGCTGTCCCGGTCGGCGACATCGACGTGGATCGCGATGGCGCCGCCCGCTTCTCCGCCCAGTTCGGCGGCGACCGCCGCCGCGCTCTCATCGTTGAAGTCGGCGATCGCGACTCGGAAGCCGTCCTCGTGGAGTCGGTGAGCGATGCTTCGCCCGATTCCCTGACCGGCCCCGGTCACGAACGCGACCTTGCCCTTGACTGTTTCCCGTGCCATCTCGATATCTCTCGTCGGGTCTGTCTGCTAGCCGACACGCGCGGCGGACGGGGTCGCGAGCTGGGGCACGACCTCCTGTGCGAGGCGGCGCATCGTCTCCCGCTCCTGGGCTTCGTAGGTTTCGTTGCCCGCGTCGAGAGCGGCCAGGAGCATGGTGCCGAACGGCGCCTTCTCGCGGATCGCGTTGAGCTTGTCGGCCACCGTCGCGGGCGAGCCGTAGATCACGCAGCTCTCCAGCACCTCTTCGACCGTCACGTCGGCATCCGGACGGCCGGTGTCGTTGAGCAGCGGGCCGTACCCGACCGTCGAGAACAGGTTCCACTGGTAGTCGAAGTAGCTGTAGTTCGGCCCACCGGGGTCCATGACCCGATCGAGCGCCTCCTGGTCGGACCCGGCGACGAGAACGTTGCGGGCGACTCGCCAGTTCTCGCCCGTGGGCGTTTGCCCGAGCTGCTCGTAGCCCTCGACCATCTTGGTCCAGTGGGAGTAGACGGTCGACAGCGGCGTGAAGTTCGCCGACATGACACCCCACCCCTTCAGCACCGCTTGCGTGACGCTGCTGGAGAACGGGGACATCGCGGTGGACGCGATCGGCGGATGCGGGAGCTGGTAGGGCTTGATGATCTCGCCGACCGCATAGTCGCGGTTCACCGACTTGTCGATGGAGAACTCGTAGTGCTTGGTCTTGATGACGTGGGGCGCGTCGTTGGCCCACAACTGATGCACGATGTCGACGGACTCGGCGAGACGCTCGATGCGCTCCTGACCGTCGGTCCGCCCGAATCCTTCGATGTCGCTCGCGAGTCCACCGGGCCCGACGCCCATGATGAATCTTCCCCGCGCCATGTGGTCGAACTGGGCCACCGTCGCGGCGACGGCCAGAGGGTGGTACATCGGCATCGGCAGAACACCGGAGCCGAACTTGATGTTCTTCGTCCGGGCGATGACTCCGGCGAACAACAGGAGGGAGGACGCGACCGGCTCGACGGCACAGGAGTGGTGCTCGCCGATGAAGGCCTCCTCATAGCCGAGCTCATCCGCGATGACGATCCGCTCCTGATCCGCCTCATACGCTTCGGCGAGCGGGCGCGATGCGGGGTGGTAGGGCATCGCGAAGAGTCCGAGTTTCATTGCTGTCTTCCTTTCGACAGGGTGGGCGCCAGGTCGCTGACGCGGTGGGGAGCTAGGGGTGTTCGGGAGGGGGAGACGCTGACAGGGTGGGACGCCTCCCCCTCCCGGCATTCAGAACCGGTGCATGACTAGGCGTCGTCCGGTTCGGCGTCGAGCGTCGCGTAGACCTCGGGCTTCCTCGCCTTGAGCACGAGCGCGTAGATCACGCCCGCCGCGCCGACCAGGAAGGTCGCGACGACGAAGACCACCGCCAGTTCGACCGACCCCGCGATGAGATCGGGGAAGTTGACGATCGCGAGAACGGTGATGATGCCCAGGCACACCGCGGCGATCGCCGGAGCGATGCGCGTCTTCCACAGCGACCCGGGGTGGGTCTTGCGGCGCCGGATGAAGTACACCATCACGGCGATGCTCGCGATCGTCATGAGCAGGATGAGCGCGAAGGTGCCGGCGCCCACCGCCTGCGGGTAGATGAATTCGGGCGCGAGCCCCACGATCGCGAAGATGATCGTCAGCACGACCCAGAGCACACCCACTGCGAGGGCCGACAGGTACGGCGACTTCTGGCGCGGATGAACGCGCGACAGGAAGCGGGGCAGGGCACCGTCACGGGCGAGCACGAAGGTGTAGCGCGCACTCGCATTCTGGATCGAGAGGATCGCCGCGAGCACCGACGTGAAGAGCAACACGGTGATGATGTCGGTGAAGGTCTTGCCGACCACCGCCGTCGCGGTGTCGTTGAAGAGCGTCACGACGTTCGCTTCCGCCGCGGCTTGCGCGTTGCCGGCGCCGAGGAAGGTCACGAACGCCCACGCGGCGAACGCGTAGAACAGACCGATTCCGGCGACGGCGAGGTAGGTCGCACGCGGGATCGTCTTGTCGGGGTTCTTGACCTCGTCACGGTAGATGACGGTCGCCTCGAAGCCGAGGAAGTTGCTCGCCGAGAAGAGCAAAGCGAGGCCGATGCTGGCGTTCCCGAGCGACGGCAGGGCCACCGACGCGTCCTGGCCGTTGGCCACCCCGTCGCCGATGGCGAAGAGGTTGAAGATGATCACCGCGACGATCTCGAGGGCCATGACGGTCACGAGCACCTTCGCCGAGATGTCGATCTTGTTGTAGGCGAGGATCGTGGTGATCGCGACCGCGCCGAGACCGTAGACCCACCAGGCGATGTCCGGACCGCCGAGCGCGTCCCGCACGAACAGCTGCATCGTCTGCCCGAAGAACGGGGCGCCGAAGAAGCCGATCAGCAGGTAGCCCAGGAGCGAGAGGGCGGCGCCGCCCATGCCTGCGGCCCTTCCGAGGCCCGCGGAGATGAACGCGTAGAACCCGCCCGGGTTCTTGACCGTGCGGCTCATCGCGACCAGGCCTACGGCGAAGGTGAGCATCACGGCCGTCTGCAGGAGATAGAGAACCGGTGCCGTGTCGCCGGCGAACATCAAGAGCACGGGCAGGAAGCCGGCGACGGTCGTGAGCGGCGAGGAGAAGGCGAGAACGCTCATCGCCACTCCGCCGACGCCCATATGGCCGCTCAGCCGCTCTCGATCATGAGGGCGACGCGCCTTGTCCGTTACAACAGATTCTGAAGTCATGGTGTCCTCGTCTTTGAGTCGGGGGTTGTTGACAGGTTTGCCTCGAGCGAGCAAGTGTCCCGAGGGTCTTGCCGGTGGACGTGACGGTTCGGTTCGACGGGCTCCTTTCCCTCACACGATCGCCGAGATGCCCGTGATCGCACGCCCCACGATCAGTGCATTCAGTTCGTAGGTGCCTTCAAAGGTGTAATGCGACTCCGCGTCGCCGAAGATCTTGGCCGCCTCGTATTCGGTGAGGATTCCGTTACCGCCCAGAAGGGCCCGCGCGATGGCCGCCGTTTCGCGCGCTCGGGAGGTGGTGAACGCCTTGGCGAGCGACGCGTGTTCGTCGGTGTCCCTCCCCTGGTCGGCGAGCTGCGAGACGCGCACCGCCATCCCCATCGAGGCCACGGTGTTGCTGAGCATCGTCACCAGTCGCTCTTGCACCAATTGATACGACGCGATCGGTTTTCCGAACTGCCGTCGCTCCGCCGCGTAGGTGCGCGCGATGCTGAGGGCGGCACGTTGCATGCCGACGGCCTGCCAGGCTACGGCGATGCGGTTGGGGCGCAAGACGTCGCGGAGGTCTCGGAAGGAGTTGGCGTTCGCCAGCCGGAAGTGCTCGTCGACGACGACGTTGTCGAGGGTGATGTCGGCGTTCTGGATGGTGCGCAGCGAGATCTTGTTCTCGATCTTCTTCGCGGAGTAGCCGGCGGTCGTGGTGTCGACCATGAAGGCCTTCACCTCGTCGTCATCGACATCGCGAGCGAAGACGAGCACCCAGTCCGAGAAGGTGGCGTTGCCGATCCACCGCTTCTCGCCGTTGAGCACCCAGGAGTCGCCCGTGCGCTGCGCAGTCGTGCGGGTGCCTCGTGCGACGTCCGACCCGCCGAGCGGCTCGGTCATGCCGAAGGCCCCGATCTTGCGGAGCGCATAGATATCGGGAAGCCATTCGGCCTGCTGCGCTTCGGAGGCGAGTGCCTCGATCGTCGTGGTGAAGAGCTTGTCGTGCACGCCCACGAATCCCGCGATCGAGGCGTCGGCCCGCGTGAAGTCGGCATGCTGCATCCCGGCGTACAGGTGGCTGTAGCCCTGGCGGCGCACGGGCGAGATCAGGTCGGCTGCGGCGAGGCGAGGAAGCAGGTCGTGAGGGAACTCCTCCTTGTTCCAGCAGTCGACCGCGATGGGTCGCACGTCTCGTTCGAAGAACTCGCCCACTTCTCGCAGTCGTGCTCGCTCCGCCGCTGTCAAGAGCTCCTCGAACGCGAAGAAGTCGCCGTCGGCGTATGGCAACTCGGCGGCGGGTGAGCGCGTCACGGTGGGCTCCAGGTCTCGGCGACGGTCAAGTCGAATGTGCGCTTCTCGCGACGAGATGTGTCCACGTCGACCAAAGGCTCAGGGCGTGGCGACCGCTCGGGCCCCACTTCTCGCAGGCTATTCCTCCGCGACCACTCGCGTCAACTTTTTGTCCAACAATCTTTCCCAGAAGGTTGGGGTGCATCGGGCTAGAGCCCTCGCTCAGCCCTGCCATCTCGCCACAGATCGTTGATAATCAGGTGATTTTCCCGCACCGGGCGCTCATTCGACCGCACCCGTTGCGCTTCCATGTTCAACAATGAAGTCGACTTTGGGGTTCCGCGCGAGCCAACGACGCCGGCCGAACCGACATCCGCTCGCCCTCCGGGGCGTCCAAGACAGATCCCCGGGGATGCCGCTGGCACCACCCGGGGACGGTGAGTTCACGGACGCGGTGAGCTGTCGCGGCGATCAGACGCCTGATCCGGGCTCGTCTCGACCGCGCCCCTCGCTGATTCGGACGAAATCTCTTCCGCCATGCGGCGACCGACGCGGAGCGCACCATCGACATGCATGTACCCCTCTGCGGCGGTGTCACTGGAGCCGAACCGAAGCGGGCCGACGGGCTCGAGCCGGACCGCGCCATAGCGGCTCAGACCGCCGAGCTCGAAGCTGGTGCCGTACGCGCCTCGCGTCCACTCCTCGCCCGCCCAATCGCTCTCGCAATACGCGACCGGCGACAGTGCCTGCTCGCCGAAGTAGTTGGCGAACGATTCGAGGATCGTGCGGCGGCGAACTGAGGCGGACATGTCCTGAACCGCGACCGCATTCGAGTCGGAGATGAACCCGACGATGGTCCCCGCCGCATCCGCGTGGGCGGTGTTGTCATACGCTTCGTGAACGAGTTCGTACGGGCTGAAGGCCGTCCCCGACAGTCCGGCCTCTCGCCAGAACGGGGTCGCGTACGTCGCTTGCACCTTGATCACGAGGCCCATCGTCTGCTGCTGATGCGCCCGACGGTGCTCCTCCGGGATCGGAGGCTGGATGTCGATGCGTCCGACCATGTTGGGGGGGACGGCGACAACGGCCCAGCGCGCCGAGACGCTCAGCGCGTCGGTCGTCACGACGACCGACGACGGGGTCCAGTGAATTCGCTCGACCGCCTGGGACAAGAAGAGCTCGTCGGTGGACAGCCGCGCGGCGAGCCTCTCGGGCACCCGGTGCAGTCCGCCGACAACGCGACGGTCCAAGACGAAATCGGGATCGACGAGGCGCTCGAAGCTGCCGATGCTCGCCGCCATCTGAAGCGCTTGCAGCGCCGAGAAGGTGTCCCCCGGCTTGGTCAGCATCGCGCTGCCGATGAACATGCTGACGTGCCGCACGGCCTCGCGGTCCGACGAATGCTCCAGGAGCCACTGGTCAAACGGGACGGCATCCAGCTCCTGGGCGCGCGCGTGATCCCACGGCGCGGCCGGGTCGATCTCCGCGACGAGGCCCTCGACCATCGCACTCAGCGTCGCGATCTCCGCGGCCGTTGACGCGCTGGTCGGCAGCGTCTCCCCCACGTAGCGGGTGAGTCTCTGATCCCCGTCGAGATAGAGGTTCTCGCCCTCCCGGTATCGCGGGTACGTCGCGAGTCCCAGATCTTCGAGCGTCTCCATGAGCACGAACTGATCCGGCGAGAGCCACTGTCCCCCCACCTCGAAGAAGTGGCCATCGACGTCCCTGTTCCACAGGCGACCGCCCACGCGATCCCGTGCCTCGAGAACGGCGACCCCGAATCCCATGTCTTTCAGGGCGGCGGCAGCCGAAAGGCCGGTGGCTCCCGCTCCGACGACAACGACATCGCGATGGATGCTCCGCATTTTGATCTCCCAATCGTGCGAGCCGACCGGGTCCCGGGCCATGGCCTGTGGCGCGAGGCCGGGACTCGGTTTCATATTTCAGTCGAGGGTTCCCTTGACGACGCGTCCTTCGAACATGACCAGACTGGGTTCGATGTCTTTGATCTCGTCGGTCGGGACCGAGAACAGATCGTCATCCAGCACCATCAGGTTCGCCTTCTTGCCGACCTCGATCGTGCCGATCGATCCCTCGAGTCCCAGCTGAGTGGCCCCGCCGATCGTGTAGCCCGTGAGAAGGTCCTCGAGCGATAGTCGCGCGGACATCGGTTCGCGCACCGCGGTCCCGGGAACCGTGCCCGGGCCGGGCAGCGGCGGGAACTCAGGATCGGACCGCGTCGCCCCGATCTGCATGCCGAGGAAGGGGTTGGCGCGATACTTCTCGTAGCTGGACACGACATCGCTCGAGAAGGAAAGGACCGTGCCGGCTTCGATCATCGGATTGAACTGATACATCCGGTTGAAGCGCTCCTCGCCGAGGGTTTCGAGCGCCGCGGTGCCGATGACGCCGCCTCCCCAGTGCGGGCTCCAGTTGACGACCAGCCCCAGCTCGGCGGCGCGAGGAACGTCGGCCGGGTCGACGAGGTCGGCGTGGGCGAGCGTGACCTGTATCGTCCACGCGTCGCCGAGGTCGTTCCGGATCTTCTCCACGGTGTCGAGAGCCACGCGATAGGCACGATCGCCGCACACGTGGATATGCAGATCCATCCCCTCCTCGTTCAAGGTCCGCATGAGCACCTCCAGGTCGGGAGCTTCCATCCGCAGCGCACCGGTGTTGTCGGGGTCGCCGACAAAGGGCTCGAAGACGGCGCTGGTCTTGATCTCATTCGTGCCGTCGAGAAAGAGCTTCACGGTGTTCACGTGGACGTGATCGCCGCCGTGCTCCTCCTCGAGCCGACGAACCTCGTCGACCGTTGAGTCGAGATCACCGATGCGCCCGATCACGACAGCACCATGGAAGTCGAGGTTCAACCGACCCTCGGCATCCAGCTGCGCGGCCGACCTCAACTGGTCCTCGCTCGCGATCGCCGACAAGACCGTCGTCACTCCGTAGCCCGAGAGGAAGGACGTGACCTCCTCGAGGAGATCTGGTGTCACCTCAGCGGGTGGTTGCCACCCGATGGCCTCCCACATCGAGTCCGCGAAGTGGGTCCACGCGAACTCAAGAGATTGGCCGGTGGGCGTGACCCCGTCTGCTCCGCGAGGAAGCTGGACGGCCGGGTCGCTCTCATCGATCACCAACGGGGTCGACGCATCGATTCCCAAGAGTTCCATCATCTTCGAGTTCATCGTGCTGGCGTGGCCTGACCAGTCGTTCAGGACGACGGGGCGGTCCGAGACGGCTGCGTCGATCGCGGCCGCGCTCGGACCCCCGGGCCCCCAATTCATGCCGGTGGAGTAGTACTCCGCCTCGATGTAGGGAACCTCCGATACCGGGTGCTCTGCGGCGAACTCACGAAGGAAATCCTGGATCACGCTGAGATCCTCGGTGACGGGGAGCGCCGTGTGCCAGGTGGTCAAGGCGACCATGTCGGGGTGGGTGTGCGCGTCCACAAGTCCCGGGAGGATCGAGCGTCCGCCGAGGTCGATGACCTCCGTCGAACCGTCGATGAATCGATCGGCGTCCTCGGACGCGCCGACGAAGACGATCTCGTCGCCTTTCACGGCGACGGCCTCGGCACGATCCCGCGTCGCTTCCGAGGTGTGAATGACACCGTTGAGGAACACGATGTCGGCAGCGTCCCCGGGTGTCATTGTGCCTCCGGCGCAATCGAGACCGTGACGGCCGTCAGAGCGAGCTTGACCAGATCGGCACCTGGCTCGCCCGCACGCAGTGCTCCCGTCGGCCGAATTCCGTAGCGACTCAAGATCGAACGCCTCCTCGTGAGAACTCGCCCTGTGCGAGGTCCGCAGCCAGCTTCCGTGATCGACGCGATGGGCGTAATCCGACTGTGATCCGCTCGAAGCGGCGATCGTCATCCGTCAGTACAGGTCGCGCGCGGGAGTCGTCGCAGAGTCGATCTGGTGGGCGACCCGTCGGCCACTCATCAATCCGCTTTCGACGTATCCGAAGAGGATCTCGGTGTGTTCGCCGGCGAGATAGATGCGTGACTGCGGCTGCCGAAGCCGGCGGAGGGCATCGAGATATCCCGGTTGCGGGGCGCTGTACGTCGTGCCGCTGAGCGCATCCAGACTCCACCACGCGGCGACCGGCTCCATCGATGAGCGGGTCAACTCCGGGAACCATCGCCCGAACGTCGCCGTGACTTCCTCGGGATCGAGGATCTGATCGCTGTAGGCGGTGAGGATGACCCCGTCGCCTGGCTGGTGCGATGCGCTGACGTAGACGAACTTCTGTCCCGTCTCCGGACTCGGCTGCGCGGCCCCGTCCAGCGCCGCGTTGTCATAGGGAACCAGTAACTTCCCTCCGCGGCCCTGGCCGATCCAGGGCAGATCGAGGGCGGGAGCGATCTGAATTCTTCCGAGCGCGGGAAGAGGCAACGCGAGGACGACGGCATCGAAGTGGTGGGTGGCGTGCGCCGTGCTGACGGTGACGAGGTCAGGCGTCTGGCTCACCGCGACGACAGTTTCGTCCAGATGGATCGAACGGCGGCCGAGCTCATCCGCCATCGCTTCGGGGAGCGAGGCGGTGCCGTCCCGGAGTCGGAACGCGCGGTCATTGTTGGTCAGCAGCGAACTGATCGCCGCCGCGGCCATGCTGATCTGCACGACCGGCGCCATGAACTCGCCTTCGAAGTCCCGGAAGAAGCGGTCGATCGTGCGCGAGTCGGCTCCGGTTCCGTACGCCCATTCCGCGACGCTCAGCCGGTCCAAGTCTCTCGCCGCAGGGTCATCCCAGGGGTTTTCCAGATCGGTCAGAGCGGATGTCGCCGACTCGAAGGCTTCATCGATGCCGGGGTAACTTCCGTCACCGAGGAACGGCGACCCCTCGGCGACGACAGCCTCGAACCCGTACCGCTCGACGAGTTCCAGCCCGTAGCGATCCGTCAGTTCGCGAGCGACCGTGTCGCTCGAGTTGAGCCATTCCGCACCGGCGTTGGCAAACCGGCCATCCGCGAAGCGCACCGTGTGGACGCGGCCGCCCACGCGAGGTCGAGCCTCGAACACCGTCACCTGATGGCCTCGCGCGCTGAGATCCAGCGCTGCCATCAGCCCCGCGACACCGGCGCCGACGATCCCGACGCTGACACTCACTCGTCCCTCTCCCCTCCCGACATCCTCAATTCGTTGTCCGATGCGACGAAGCTGGCCATCTTGCGGCGGCGATATGCCCGCGCCGGGAAGTAGCCGACGACGGTGACCGCGAGCGTTCCCAGGAACAGCGCGACGGCCTCCGTCCCTCCGAAGTCCACGAACTGAGTTGACATCGTGAAGAGGATCACCGCAACCATCAGTCCGCCGACGAGGCCGATGCCGAGCCAGCCTCCGGGAATCCTCGTCGGCCGGTGCAGATTCGGCTCCTTGATCCTGAGCGCGATGAGGGCCGCGAGGCTCAGCAGAAGCAGCGTGTTGATGAGGAACACGTCGACGATGACGAGATTCGCGAACGATCCCAGGCTGAACACGGCGTAGAGCGCCGACGACACCAAGACCGCCACCCAGGGAGTGCGCGACTTCCGCGTCTGCTTCGCCAGTACCGGTGAGATCCATCGGTCGCGAGACAGAACGAAGACGACACGAGAGCTACTGAGCAGGAGCGAGGAATACATTCCCATCGCCGAGACCATCCCGCCGACCGTTACCGCGATCCCGAGGATCGGGCCTCCCAATTGAGCGGCGACGGAGCCGAACGAACCGGTTTCCCAGTCCTCCCAGCCGCCCACCGCGAGCGCGCCCATGAGCGGGAGCAGGTACGACAAGATGATGACGCCCATGGCGATGATCGTGGCCCGGGGAATGATTCGTGACGGATTCTTCACCTCCCCCGCGATGACGCCGATGCTGTCGAACCCGCAATAGCTCCACATGATGATGGCGAGTCCGACGCCGACCGTCGCGAGCGGGGTGTCCCCTCCGATGACGAACGGCGAGAAGGGGTTGATGCCCTCGGTGATCAGCTGGAAGATGCCGAACGCCGCGAGCGCGACGAGGGGGAGAAGCACGATGACCGCGATCAGAGCCGAGCTCGCACCGACCAATCTCGAGCTGAGCAGGTTGACGATGGCGAACGGGATGATGACGAAGACGACGCCAGCGGCCCACCCCATGGTCGCGTCGATGGGCCCGACGCTGAAGAGGACCTCGTCCGCGAAATCCGTCGGCAACAGGAATGTGAGGTAGCTGGCGAACAGCACCGGGTAGAGCGCCATGTCGACCCAGCTATTGATCCACCGCAAGGCACCGGCTTGGAACGCCCAGAAGGAGTTGAGGCCTCGCCGCGCCCACTCATACGTGCCTCCCTCATCGGGAAGGGTCGTGGACAGTTCGGCCGTGATGGCTGCGATCGGGATCCCGTAGATCAGCGGCGTGACGAGAATGAGCACGAGAGCGAGACCGGGGCCCGACGAGGAGACCAGCTCCTCCAGGCCATACGCCCCGCCGGAGACGCTGAAGAAGATGATCCCGACGAGAGACCACAGCGGGATCTGGCGTTTGAGCGCATACGACGTCCGGATGGACTCGGTCGGGGTGAGCTGCGCCGTACTCGCGTCTGCCTTCATGTTGCCTCCATTGCCAGCGTGAACTGCGATTCGTACGCGTGCCAGAATCGCCTGCGGGCACCGGGAACACCACCGTACTCGGAACTGACATTGCCTCCCATACTCGTACTCGAATCACAGGCGCGCGAGAACTCTCCGTCGCCTGCGGGCCGTGCGCCGAGAGATCGGCTCGTCACGGTCAAGACGGTCGGGTGAGCTCCATGAGCGGTTCCAGCCAACGGGCGTTGATGGGGGAGCCGACCGATTCGCTGTAGTCGACGAACTGGTACATCGGGATGGACTCCACCAGGCGGGTCCAATCCGGGTTCTGACGAACCACCTCCGCCTCTTCTTCGCTCGCCGCGGCCAGCATCGCTTCGAGCAGGGTAGATCCGACGACGGGGTGGGCGAGCCAGTCCCCCACCGTCGACTCGAGCGAGAGCTCACGAAGGATGACATCACCGGTGAGGGTGACGGTCTTCTCGAGCAGGACGTTGGAGGCGTTCTCGCCGATCTGGACGGCGTACTCCCCGCCGGGCACGATCCAATCGCCCTCGACGATGTCCCAGTAGGCGAATGCCCGGCGGTCCAGCGCGAACTCGACGGTCGTGCTTTCGTTCGGGGCGAGCTCGACCTTGCGGAACGCGCGAAGCTCGCGAGCGGGACGGCGTACCGGGCCGGCGCTGCTGGCGACATAGAGCTGGACGACATGCTTACCGGGGCGAGCGCCGGTGTTGGTGACCGTCACCCGAGCGACGGCGTGATCGCTGTCCGAGGTCTCGACATGGAGATCGGACGTGGTGAACGTCGTGTAGCCGAGACCGTGCCCGAAGGGATAGCGGACGGGTATGCCGGTGGTCTCGTAGTACCGGTAGCCGACCATGACTCCTTCGCCGTAGCGGACATGCCCCTGCTCGCCCGGGAAGTTGAGGAACGACGGGTTGTCTTCGAGGCGAAGCGGGATCGACTCCGCGAGGCGGCCGGAGGGTGACGCCACTCCGAAGACGAGGTCGGCGATCGCCTGACCACCACCTTGCCCGAGCAGAAAGGTGTCGAGGATCGCGTCGACGTCGTCGTGCCACCCTTCGAGCGAGACGACTCCGCCATGCGAGAGCACGACGACGGTGCGGGCACTCACCGCGGCGACAGCCTGGATGAGGGCGACCTGCTCGGCGGGCAACTCCATGCTGGCGCGGTCGTAGCCCTCGGATTCGTCGTGTTCGTCGAGCCCGGCGAACACGAGCGTGACGTCGGCGTCGCGTGCCGCGTCCAGCGCGCCGTCCTCCCGGTCCCGGGCGTAGGTCACGTCGGCGGCCATCGCGCGGATCGCGTCGAGGGCGCTGTCCACGCGAGTGGGTGTGACGTGAGAGCTCCCCCCACCCTGGAATCGGGGCTCGACCGCGCTCACGCCGACGACGGCGACCTTGAGGTCCGACGAAAGGGGCAGTGCCTGCCGGTCGTTTTTCAGAAGTACGGCGCACTCGGTTGCGAGGCGCCGGGCGAGCTCGTGCTGAGCCTCAACGTCCGGCGGCCCGAGCGGCGTTTGGATGAGGCGCGTGAGCGCGGCGACCCGTGTTGCGCTGCGATCGACCGTCGCTTCATCGAGGCGCCCATCGCGCACCGCGTCGACGATTTCGACGTCGGTGAGGTGGGGCGCCTTGCCCGGCATCTCGAGGTCGAGCCCCGCGCTGAGCGCGGCGACCCGATCGTGGACCGCTCCCCAGTCGGACACGACGGCACCCTCGAAACCCCATTCGTCACGGAGTACTCGATTGAGGAGCCACCCGTTCTCAGACGCATAGACGCCGTTGATGCGGTTGTACGAGCACATCACCGTCGCGGGCTGGGATTGTGTGACGACGCGTTCGAAGCTGGCGAGATAGATCTCGCGAAGGCTTCGCTCATCCACGTCGGCACTGATTTGCATGCGACCGGTCTCTTGATTGTTGACCGCGAAATGCTTCACCGACACACCGACCCCGCCGTCCTGCATGGCGGCCACATACGCGGCGCCGAGCACCCCGGAAACGAGGGGATCCTC
Organism: uncultured Pseudolysinimonas sp.; assembly: GCA_965653335.1. Taxonomy (GTDB): domain Bacteria; phylum Actinomycetota; class Actinomycetes; order Actinomycetales; family Microbacteriaceae; genus Pseudolysinimonas_A. Next base: position 28,886 of record CBFGZU010000003.1, on the reverse strand, counting down.
AGAGTAGAACTCGAAGTTCCGGCCCCCCAACGGCGACCGCTTGATGTTGACCCCCGGACCGAGCACGATCTGGACTCCGTAGTAACGAGCCTCGCGGGCGATGCCGGACGCGACGGCGGCTGCGACGTCGGGGTCCCAACTGGATCCGACGGCCACCGCCGGAGGGAAACAGGTGGCGGGCAGGCTCTCGGCGATTCCGAGATGGTCGGAGATGTCGGCAGGACGACGAAGCCCATGGGGCCCGTCGATCATCGTGATCGACGGGACGCCCTCGTCGCTCAGATCGGTCGTGGACCAGCCGTCGCGGCCGGACAGCAGCGAAGCCTTCTGCGTCACGCTGAGGTCGGTGATATCTGGGTCGCTCATCGGAGCCCTCCTGTCATCGCAGCCGACTCGCGATGACTCACGAGCCGGCCTTCGGGATCTCAGCCATGCTGAGACTGATGAGGTGAGCGAGCTCATCCTCGGAAATATCCACCCCGGGGAACCGGACGAACTGCCCCATCGGCATCGACTCGACCATCTTCAGCATGGCTTCGTCGTCATTCGCGCCGGATCTCTGCTCCTCCGGAGCGCCGGCCATCATCGCTTCGGTCAAGGCAGGTCCGACGACCGGATGCCCGAACCACTCACCGACGGTGGAGTCCAGACTGAGCGGTTGGGCCGCGATCGAATCGCCCTCCAGGGTGACTTGCGTCGACGCGCCGATCTCGGCCGACGACCGGCCGATCTCGATGGCATAGCTGCCCGGCTGCACACGCCAGCCGTCGGTCACGACGTCCCAGTACGCGAAGGCGCGGCGATCCAGGACCACCTCGACCGTGCGACTCTGCCCCGGTTCGAGGTGCACCTTCTCGAATCCGGCGAGCCCGCGAACGGGACGACGCACCGGCGACGGCGGGGGCGCGACGTAGACCTGCACGACCTCCGCTCCGGCGACGTCCCCGGAGTTGCGCACCGTCACTCGAACACGCACCGTGTCGCGCCCGGCGACCGAGACCTCGAGGGTGTCGTGCGAGAAGGTCGAGTACGACAGGCCGTGACCGAACGGATAGCGCACGGGACGACCCGTGGTCGTGTAGTACCGATAGCCGACGAAGACGCTCTCGTCGTACCGGACCACGCCGTTCTCTCCGGGGAAGCTCAGGAAGGAAGGAGTGTCTTCGAGGCGGTACGGAATCGACTCCGCGAGCCGACCGGACGGGTTCACCGCTCCGGAGAGCACGTCGGCGAGCGCACCTCCGACCCCCTGCCCGAGCGCCCAGCCCTCGACGATCGCGTCGACCGAGTCATGCCACGGCTCGAGACTGACGACGCCGCCGTTGCAGAGCACGACAACGGTGCGCGGCGCACGGGCGGCGACCGCCTGGATCAGCGCGACGTGATCGGCGGGCAAGTCGATCGTCGTGCGGTCGAAACCTTCTGACTGCTCCTTCTCGTAGAGCCCCGCGAACACCACGGCGACGTCGGCGTCCGCGACGAGCGCCTGGGCCTCGGCGCGCAGGGCCTCGGAGTCACCGTCCGTCGTGTAACCGGGGGCGTAGCCGACGTTCGCGCTGCCGAGCGCCGCGCGCAGCTCCTCGAGCGGAACATCCACGCGCGTCGGGTTGACGTGGGAGCTGCCGCCGCCTTGGAACGGCGGCTCGACCGCGAACGTGCCGACGACGGCGACCTTGAGCCCGGAACGCAGGGGGAGAGTCTGACGTTCGTTGCGAAGGAGCACGATCGCGGCGCCCGCGGCCCGGCGGGCGAGGGCGTGGTGCGCATCCGGGTCGAACGCGCGATCGTCGTCGAGACGGGTACGTGCGACCAACGTGGCCATCCGACCGGCGGCCCGCTCCACGATCGTACGATCCAGTCGACCCTCGCGGACCGCCGTGAGGATCGCGTCGGTGCCCTCGTCTCCCGTCCCCGGCATTTCCAGATCGAGCCCGGCCCGCAACGCCTCCACGCGGTCCTTGATCGCACCCCAGTCGGATACCACGAGACCGTCGAAACCCCATTCGTCGCGCAGCAGGTCGGTGAGCAACCACCGGTTCTCCGACGCGAACACCCCGTTGAGCGCGTTGTACGCGCTCATGATCGACGTGGGAGCGGCCTCGCGCACGACTCGCTCGAAGGCGGGAAGGTATAGCTCCCGAAGCGCCCGGGCGTCGACGTCGGCGCTGACCCGCATCCGGTTGGTCTCTTGACTGTTGACCGCGAAGTGCTTAACCGACGTGCCCACCCCCGTGGACTGCACCCCCCGCACGTATTCGGTCGCGAGCACTCCGGCCAGCACGGGATCCTCCGCGAGGTACTCGAAGGCGCGACCGCCCAGTGGTGAGCGCTTGACGTTGACGGCCGGGCCCAGGATCACGTTGACGTCGAGAGCGCGGGCTTCCGTGCCGATCGCTTCGCCGACCGCGTAGAGGAGTTCCCGATCCCACGTCGAACCCATCGCACCCTCGGTGGGGAAGCACGTCGCCGGCAGGCTGTCGTGGATCCCGAGGTTGTCCGACTCCCCCTTCTGCAGACGCACCCCGTGCGGTCCGTCGGTGATCGTGATGGATGCGACGCCGTCGCTCGCGTGCGTGGACCAGTAGCCGCTGCCCGAGAGCAGCACGGCCTTCTCCCGCAGCGCGGGATCATCCACGGCCGCCGGAGCGGATGCGGTGAGGACATCAGCCGGGATATCCTCCCCGGCTGCGATGGCGGCAAACCCTCGCTCGAGATCGGCGAGTACCCCCGCAGGATCCGGGAAGTAGGCCGTGATCTGGCGCGGAGTCGTGTCTTCCTGGCCGCGCATGTTGCCCGACATGTGCTCAGCGGCGCCGGGAACCCACTTGCCGATCACGCCCGTCAGCACCGCGAGCGCCGGCTTGTTGTCGACGATGTCTCCCATGCGGGAGTCGACGGTGAAGATCTGCTCGGTTTCGATGTCGACCTCGAAGGGTTCTGTCCACTCGTGCTCTCCGGCGCTCACCTGCAGCGATTTGCCCGACGGAAGCACGACATCCGCGATCACCCCGACGGGAACCGTCGCCGACACGCGAATCGTGCCGTCCGCGTAGCGCCAGCCCGCGGCCGCCGTGCCATAGGGAGTGCGCAGAGTCGCCGAGGCAGACCTCAGTCCGCGCCGGGGTGGCTGCGGGGAGATGAGGATCCGCCGGTACCCGGGTGCCGCCGGCGCGAGACCCGCGACCACGCGGTGCATCCAGTCGGCGACCGCGCCGAAGGCGTAGTGGTTGAACGACGTCATGCCGCTCGGGTTCACGGTGCCGTCCGGCAGCAGCGAATCCCACCGTTCCCAGATCGTGGTCGCACCCTGCTCGACCGCGTACAGCCACGACGGGGCCTCGGTCTGCAACAGCAGCCGGTAGGCGACGTCGGCATGCCCGTTGGCACTGAGAGCGTCGGTGATGATGGGGGTGCCGATGAAGCCGGTGGCGATCTTGTAGCCGCCGCCGACGATGATCTCGGCGAGCCGGTCCGCGGCATGCTGACGCTCGGCGGTGCCGGAGATCAGGTCGAAGACGAGTGCGAGGGAGTACGCCGTCGCCGAGTCGGAGAGCAACCGCCCGGAAGCGGACACGTACTCGCGGACGAACGCCTCCCTCACCTCGTCGGCGAGGCGCCCGTACTTCTGCGCCTCGTCTCGTCGACCCAGCAGCTCGGCGGCATCCGCGAGGATCCGCGACGACCGGGCGAAGTACGCGGTGGCGACGATCTCGGGATACGTCTGGGCCTGTTCGGGGCGGTTCGCAGGGGCCATCGGGTCGAGCCAGTCGCCGAACTGGAATCCGGCGCTCCACACGCGGTCCTCGCCCGCGGCGGCGCAGACCTCCTCCACCCAGGCGACCATGCTGTCGAATTGCTCCGCCAGCACGCCGAGGTCGCCATAGGTCTGATAGAGCACCCACGGCACGATCGTCGCGGCGTCCGCCCACCCGGCTGTGGGGCCCGTGTATCCGGTGACGACGGCGGGCACGACCATCGGCGTTCCGCCGTACGCCTTCTGCTCCGCCGCGAGGTCCTTGAGCCACGAGACCAGAAAGCCCGCGGAGTCGTAGAGGTAGGTCGCCGTGGGAGCGAACACCTGCAGGTCGCCGGTCCATCCCAGGCGCTCGTCACGCTGCGGGCAGTCGGTGGGGACGTCGACGAAGTTGCCCTTCATGCCCCAAAGGACGTTCTCGTGCAGCCGGTCCACGAGCTCGTTGTCGGTGGTGAACCAGCCGGTTCGCTCCATGTCGGAGTGCAGCACTTCGGCGACCACGGCGCCCGGGTCGAACTCACCCGGCCATCCGCTCACCTCGGCGTACCGGAAGCCGTGGAAGGTGAATCGAGGGGCCCAGGACTCCTCTCCCGACCCGGCGAGGGTATACGTGTCGGTCGCCTTCGCCCCCCGCAGCGGCTCGGTCGCGAGTTCGCCGTGCTCGAGAACCTCGGCGTGCCGGAGGGTGATGACGGTCCCCGCGTCACCTCGGACGGTCAGCCGCAACCTGCCCACGAGGTTCTGCCCGAAGTCGAGGATGGTCTTTCCCGACGGGGAGGTGAGGACGTGCTGCACGGCGCGCGTCTCCACGACCCGGACGGGGGGACCGTCCGGCGCCACGAGTTCCACACCGTCGAGCGTGCGAATAGCTACCGGACTCCACGCGGAGGCATCGAACCGTGTCGACGACCACGTCGCGTCCAGAGCGCGCGCGTCGTAATCCTCCCCGTTGTAGAGATCCGCCGACCGGATCGGTCCAGGGCCGCAGGTCCAGCCCGCGCCGGATGCCACCGTCTGACGGGTGCCGTCGGCGTACTCGATCTCGAGCTGCACGAGAACGCCCAGGTCCGAGCCGTACAGCTCCTTCTTGCCACCCCAGCCGAGGTAGCCGCGCCACCACCCGTCTCCGACCCACGCGCCGATCACGTTGCCGCCGGCGTTGATCTGGTCGGTGACGTCGTAGGTGCTGTAACGCAGTCGCGACGGGTAGGCCGTCCAACCGGGGGCGAGTTCGTCGTCGCCCACCCGCATCCCGTTCAGTTCGAGGCGGAACACTCCATGCCCCGTCGCGTAGACGCGTGCCCGACGGACCGGCGCGGGGCCGACGTCGAATGCGCCGCGCACGAGAGGCGCCGCGATCTGCGGGTCGACCGGGCCCACCATCGCGGCCGACCACTCCGACGGCTCGAGAAGTCCCGTTTCGACGAACGCCCATTCGCTCCAGTCGCTCGCGACGCCATCGGACCCGATCACCCGTACCCGCACCTCACGGCGTTCGCGCGATTCGAGCGAAGCGAAGGGCCACGGAACGAGCACGGACTCGGTGCTGTCCACCCGGATGCTGTCACCGTCACGTTGTTCGATCTCGTACCCGGCCTGGGACCATCCGCTCGGAGCGGTGGTCGTGATCCAGGACAGGCGCGGACGCGATTCACCGATCCCGAGCGCGGTGCGGTGATGCTCGAAGCGGACAGGCGTGACGGTGACAGACATCTGGGCGGATTTCCTGACGGGTCGGGGTCAGCGGACGGAGCGAATGCGGAGGATGACGGCTCCCGCCGCGACGGTGACAACTCCGGCGATCACGAAGAGCAGCGTGTAGTTGCGATCGTCGCCGGTCACGCCGATGAGGATAATCCCCGACGCGGCGAGCGGTGCGAGCGACTGGGGAATCGACGTCGCGAAGCCCGTGATGCCCATGAACCGTCCCGCGTCGGTCGTTCGTTCGGGGAGCACGTCGAGAATCAGAGCCTGGTCGACGGCCGCGAACAGACCGAGGCCCGTCGACGCGATGATCGAGCCCGCCGCGAGAAGTGTGAAGTCGGGGGCGAACGCCTGCATGAGGGTTCCCGCCGCCATGATCAGCCCGCCGAGCAGCACGAACAAGCGGCGGCGGCGCAACCGGTCGGAAAGGAATCCCCCGCACAGTGCTCCGACGGTGACAGCGAGGATGCCCGCGAGGCTGAGCAGGGCGATGACACCGGCGACCTCTTCGATGCTGATCTGCAGACGGTGGGCGAAGAAGAACGCGGTGTAGGTCGTGCTCAGGGTGATCCCCGTGAAGAAGAAGAAGCGGCCGAGCCAGTTCCAGGAGAAATCGGGGTACTTACGCGGGTTGTACAGGTACTTCGCCAGCACCTGAAGGACCGTGATCCGATCCTTCGCGAGGCCGCGACTGTCGGCCTCGTAGACGAGGGTGACGAACAGCCCGACGAACAGGACGCCGACAGCGCCGGGGATGAGGAACAGCAGAACGGGATCGGCGGTGAAGAACTGGGCGATGACGACGCCGAACACGGGAGCGATCTGGGTCGCGAAGCTGGAAAGGCCGGCGACCTTTCCGCGCTGCGACTCGGGCAGGCGATCCGCGGTGGAGATCTGCAGGTTCGCGAGCGTCGTCCCCCAGCCCCATTGCGCGATGATCCAGCCGAGCCCCAGGACGATGACGTTCGGAGCGGTCGCCATGATGAGCAGGGAGACGACACCGACGATCACGCCACCGACCATGAACGGTCGCCGCCGACCGAAGCGGGTGCGGGTGCGGTCGCTCCAGATCCCCATGAACGGCGCGGTCAGCATCACGAACAGAGCGCCCGCTCCGGTGATGAACCCGAGGTATTCCGGGTGGCCAGGAGCAAGAGTGTTGACCTGGATCGTGAGCGAGATGGCCAGCGGGGTGATGAAGGCCATGAAGACGCCGAACTGCGCCAGCACCATGAACCAGATGTAGCGCGCGTTCACCTTCGGCAAGTCGGGCGGCGGCGGTGCCTCCGCTTCTGCGACGGCGGCGGGACTGGTGACCGCCGGGGGGATCGACGCCGGCATCGGCGCGACGCCGTGGCTATCGCGGGTCGAGTTGCTCATGAGGACTCCATTGTCTGAGTGATTCCATCACTTGCGCGTGCAAGCTCCCGGCACCGTATCGCACTCCACTTGCGCGTGCAAGTGATAGATTTTCGTTCGACCCCACCTCCCCGAGACCGCGGAAGCGACCAGCCATGAACGCGTTGAGACGGACGACCGCCGCGGACGTCGCGCGCGCCGCGGGCGTTTCGCGCGCCACCGTCGGATATGTGCTGAACGACACTCCGGGGCAGACCATCTCCGAAGCGACACGACAGCGCGTGCTCACCGCTTCGCAAACTCTCGGGTACCGGCCTCACCGTGCGGCCCGGGCCCTGGCAACCGGCGAGAGCCGGGTCGTGCTTCTCGTCCTGCCGGATTGGCCCATCGACTACAGCATGCGCGCCAACCTCGACGAGGCCTCCCTCGTTCTCGACGAAGCCGGATACACCCTCGTCACGACGACGACGCATCCGAGCGGTCGGGCGCAACCGCTGTGGGAGACGCTCAGTCCCGACGTGGTCCTCGGCCTGCTCCCCTTCACCCGCGACGAACTCCACCGAATGCAGAGTCGCGGCGTCGCGCGGATCGTGCCCGATATTCCTCTCGACGAAGAGTCACCCGACCCCGATGCGATGGCCTACTCGCAAGGGCCCCGGCGACAGATCGAACATCTGCTGGAGCGAGGCAAGACCCGCCTGGCGTTCGCCGGCTCGACCGAACCGCGCATCGGTGACATCGTGCGCGAACGGCGCGACATGGCACGACGAACCTACCGGGACCTCACGGGCAACGACCTCGTCGGCGACACCGACGTCGATGACGCCAACGTCGCAGCCACCCTCGACGGATGGCTGGGAGATTGCATCGATGGAATCGTCGCCTACAACGACGATGTTGCCGGGCTCCTGACCGGAACCGCACTCCGAATGGGCATCGAGATCCCGCGGCAGATCGCGGTCATCGGCCACGATGACGCTCCCATCGCCCGCCTGTTCGTCCCGGCTCTCTCCAGCGTCCACGTCGACAACGCCGGACTCGGGCGCTATCTCGCTCAGCTCGCCCTCGCCGCGATCGACGGCACTCCGGCGGCACCGCAGGGACTCATCGGCGAGGCGAAGGTCGTCCAGCGCGAAACGACGTAGTCGCGCGTCACGCCCTCGCGACGGTGGTGTAGGTCTTCACGAGCGGTCGGCGGATCAGCCACCGCCCCCGCCATCCGGCTTGCAGAAGGACGACGGAACCCGGCGAGAGCGTGATGATCGTGCCGTCATCGTGAATGAGGTCGGCGTCGCCCTCGACGATCTGGATGAACTCCTCGTAACCGTCGTGCACCGTGGAGAACTCGCCCGGGCTCACCCTCCAGAGCCCGAGCTCGGTCGTCGGGGTCGTGTGCAGAACGATGGTCGATGCGGCAGGAGAGCCGGCGAGGATCCGATCGGCGGCGATCGCCACCTCGGTCGGCCAGGCGAGGGTCGCGGTGTCGATCACGACGGTCATGCGGACGTCCTTTCTGCGACGGGGGAAGCCCGTCGGCCGTGCAGGTGCTCGATCACCCGTGATGCGGCGCGCTCGCCGCTTCGGATGGCACCTTCCATGAGCCCGGTGAACACCGGATCCGTGTACTCCCCCGCCCAGAACACGCCCTCGATCGGCTGCTCCAGGATGTTCGAGGAGGTCGCCGCGTCGGACGAGGGGGCACGCGAGGCGTAGGCGCCCCGCGACAAGGGGTCTTCGGACCACAACGTCGTGAGCGCCTCGACGGGCTCGGGCATCGGCAGATCGGATCGAAGTCCTCGAGCTCGCTGGGCCCATTCGTCCGGAGATTCCCGAAGACCCGCCGATTCGATGGCTTCGATCGAACCCATGAACCCATGGAGGACGGGCGCGACGGCTCCCGACTCGTCGACGGCGGTCCACGTCCAGTAGCGGTCTCGAACCGACATGATCGCGCTCGGCGCGGGGACGATCGAGAGTGGCATATGCAGCTTCGCGGCATGACCTTGCACGACCCCCGACAGCGCTTGCTCCCGGTGACGTGTCGACGGCAACGAAATCGCGTCGACGTCCCGAATGATCGCCAGCGGCAGGGCCACGACCACCGCATCGAAAACGCCGGCGCCATCGGTGGCCGTCACTCTGACGTCACCGCCCGGGAGGCTCTCTACTCTTTTCACGAGGGTTCCGTAGTGCACGGACGCCCCGAGCTTCTCGGCGAGCCCCGTCGCGAGTCTCTGGTTCCCGCCGGCGACCCGCCAGCTCGGCTTCGGCTCGAAGGAGGCGACGTGGTCGAGAGATTCAGCCGTGACGGCTCCCGCGTTGACCGAGGTCGAGATCTCGATGCGCGCGCGCAACGCCTCGACCAGATTCGCGCTGCACTCCAGCCGCGACAGCACGTCCTCGGCCGACAGCTTGCCGCCGAGACGAGATCTCAGTTCCACCGCGCTTCGACCGGTTTCGACGATGTCGTCGGTCGTGATCTCGGGAAAGTCGCCGGGCGAGCGAACGTAGTAGCTCATGCCCGTGTCGACCAGACTCAGGTCATTCTGGGCGAGCAGCTGACGCATCGACGTGTAGCCGTCGAGAATGAACTCCGCGCCGCGTTCGATCGTGTGCTCGCGGCCCATCGCGGTCATGGTCTGCGACCACACCCGGCCGCCGGGACGCGAGCGGGCTTCGAAGACCGTGACCTGCTCGCCCGCCTTGGCCAGCGCGGTGGCGGCGGCCAGGCCGGCGAATCCGGCACCCAGAATGGCAACTCGGCTCAACGGGTTCTCTCACTTTCTGCACACGCGGGCGCTGCGATCGGCAGCTAGCCCGACATCGATGCCACGGTAGGCGGCCCACATCTCGCCCCGGCATCGTGTGCTGGTAAGAAATCTTCGCGAGCCTTGTATTGGCGGATAGAATCCGCGCATGTCACCTGACGTGCTCACCATCGGAGATATCGTCGGCACCGCGAGTCTCGACACGACCATCCTCGCCGGAGGTGCGGGAAGCACCCGCGAAGTCCTGTGGGCCCACAGTTGCGAGATGTCGGATCCCGCACAGTGGCTCGGACCTCACGAGCTGTTGATGACCGTCGGGCTGTGCGTCCCCGAGGACCCAGCGGGACAGGCAGCGTTCATCGCGCGCCTGGACGACGCCGGTCTCGCGGGCGTGATGATCGGTGACCACGAACCGGCCCCGAAACTCTCGGCCGAGATGTTCGCGGAGGCCGACCGGCGCGGATTCCCCATCCTCTTGACCGGGCCGCACACGCCGTACGCCGTCATCGCCCGCCATGTGGCGGCCGCGAACTCGTCGGCGCAAACGCTCCAGGTGCTCAAGCTGAGCAAGCTGTACCACCTGGCGGCGTACGCGGATGACGACGCCGCATCCCTCGTCCGAGGACTGAGCAATCTGCTCGGGGTCGGGATCGAGGTCGTGGACCGCACCACCGGGATGTCGCTGCTCGACGCTCGACCGCCCTCGCACAGCGGTCAGCATTCGCCGACCGAGGAGCATCGCTACCCGCTCAAGGGCAGCCATGTCTCCGAACTGTCCTTGAGGGAGTTCCCGGGCGAGGAGATCGACAGCTTTCTGCTGGTGCATCTCATGAAGGTGCTCGAAGTGGCAGTCGACCGCATTCTCAACGCCGCCGATCGCCGCGCCGAGGTCTCGGCGAAGCTCATGCTCGGATTGCTCAACGGAATGGCCACCGCCGAATTGAGCGAGTTTCTCGACCCGCACCTGCCATCGGAAGGATTCCAGCTGGTTGCCTTCCCGACTGCGTCCGCGCGCGCCGTCGCCCGAGTGGCGGCAGCCCACCGCCTCCCGATCGTCGTGGGCCCTGGGCGGGTGCACCACCTTGCGCTCGTGCCCGTCGGTGCCATGACCGAGTTCAGGGCCCTCGCGGAGCCGATGGCCGCGCAAGCCGGCGTCTCGTCGATCTTCACCGACTATGTCGACACGCGGGTGGCCGCGGTCGAGGCCGGAAAGGTGCTCACGTCGACGCAACACGCGGCTGCCGGGTGGACGAGTTTCGAAGGCTCGGCCGTGTCCGTTCTGACCAGATCGCACCGCGAAGCCCAGGAGGTGGTCGCGGGTGTGCTGGGGCCCCTCGCCGAGGACACCGCCCGTGCCCAATCCCTCCGCGAAACGCTTTTCGCGTATCTGCGGAATGACCGCAGATGGACAGAGACAGCCGCGGAGCTGGGCATTCATCGTCAGACTCTCTCGTATCGTCTCGGGCGAATCGAAGAGACCACCGGTCTGAGCTTCACGAGACTGGCCGACCTGTCGGCGGCGTGGATCGCGTTCCAGGCGTGGGAGGTCACGCACGCGGATTGATACTCGAAGTACGAACGGGTTCTCGAACTTAGGATCTGCGTACAGTTGACGCCGACTGGGCCCGCTGGGCACGATTCGTGAGCCGACGAACTTCTTCCGCTACCCCGCTCGGCGTTGGAGTAGTCCTGCCGTGTCACTCGTGAGAACCGTCCCGAATGCCGAACAAGCGCCGGCCCATCTGACGGCATCGGCTTTCGTCGACCCCGCGGCCATCCGAGCGGGTGACCCGGCCGAGACGTCACTCGAGCACGTGCGCAGCCGGGATGGGCGGTTCGAGGTCGGAGTCTGGACGGCGCAACCGTACGCCGAACAGGTGGACCGCCACGACGGCTACGAGTACAGCCTCCTCCTGGAAGGCACCGTCACCCTGACAGACACCGACGGCACCACGCGAACGTACCGAGCCGGTGACGCGTTCACCGTCGAGCCCGGTTGGGCCGGCGAGTACCGAGTCGACGAGCCCGTGATCAAGCAGTTCGTCTTCTATGACCCCCGAGAGGACTGAGATGACAACCATCAGCACGGCTCCCGATGTCAGCGCGTACCGGGTCACCGATCCGTCGACCGGAGAGGTCACCGAAACCTTTGCGACGACCACCGGCACCGAGATCACCCAGAAGATCGAGCAAGCGCACCGCGCCTTCCAACTCGGGCTGACCGAAAGCGCCACGGATCGCGCTTCCCGTCTCGCTCGCGCCGCCGAGCTTCTAAGGGAGCGCGCGGAAGGCTTGGCGGCGATCATCGCCGAAGAGATGGGGAAACCGATCGCCAGCGGGATCGGCGAAGTCGAGTTCTGCGCCGACATCTTCGACTACTACGCCGTCAACGGCCCGGAACTCGTCGCCGATCAGGCGATACCCGTTCAGTCGGGCCGCGGCGCTGTCATCGAGCGTCGGCCCCTCGGCACACTGCTCGGGATCATGCCGTGGAACTACCCCTACTATCAAGTCGCGCGGTTCGCCGCACCCAATCTCGTGCTCGGCAACTCGATTCTCCTCAAGCCCGCCGAATCATGCCCGCGATCGGCGTTGGCCTTCCAGCAACTTCTCGAGGAGGCCGGATTCCCGGTCGGGGCTTACCAAACGGTCCTGGCCCGCCACGACGACATCGCCAGCATTATCGAGGATCCTCGCGTTCGCGGAGTCTCCCTCACGGGCTCGGAACGAGCGGGAGCCGCGGTCGCGAGCACCGCGGGTCGGGCGCTCAAGAAGGTCGTCCTGGAGCTCGGCGGTTCGGACCCTTACGTGATCCTCGACAGCAACGACGTCGAAGCGGCCGCCGCGGAGGCGTGGAGCACTCGAATGGAGAATCTCGGGCAGGCCTGCAACTCCAACAAGCGCATCATCGTCGCCGACGCGATTCATGACGAATTCGTCGAAGCGCTCGTCGCGCTGGCAAAAGACCTCCGTCCCGGAGACCCGCGCTCGCTCGGCGAGGGTGAGTACCCGCCGATGGCATCTCGGCATGGTGCGCACACCCTTGACGGTCAAGTCCAGGATGCCGTGAGCAAGGGAGCGAGCCTCCACGTCGGCGGCATCCTCAGTTCTGGCCCGAATGCGTATTATTCGCCCGCCGTGCTGACGGGCGTGACGGCAACGATGCGGGCCTATGGCGAAGAGCTGTTCGGCCCTGTTCTGGTTGTCTACCGCGCCCGCGACGATGCCGAGGCTCTTGCCTTGGCGAATGACTCCGAGTTCGGCCTTGGTGCCGCGGTCTTCAGCACCGACAACGAACGCGCCCGGCGCTTCGCAGCTCAGGTCGAGTCGGGGATGGTGGCCGTGAACGCTTCGGTTGCCGAGGGCGCGGAACTGCCTTTCGGCGGGATCAAGCGGTCGGGGTACGGACGCGAACTCGGCCCTCTCGGTGTCGACGAGTTCGTCAACAAACGTCTCGTCTACCAGGGCTGAGCGCTTCGTCGCACCGATCGGTCGCGGACCGACGCCGGATTCCCCGGGAGGCCGGACCCGAACGGAGGGGACTTCAGGTCAGTTCGCGACGGAGCAGGTGTGCTGCGCGGCCGTCTGACCCTTGAGTCCGGGAATGAGCTGAGCGCTCGGCCCTGAATCTTCCGGCGTCGCCGACGGGTCCGGCGTTGCCGACGGATCGGGGGCCTCCGGGACGGGCGCGTTCGGGTCGAGCTGCGATCCGCCGTTCGCCCCGACCGCGTGGGAATCGAGCGCGATCGGGACGTCGGCTTTGATCGCGTCGAACAGAGCGGTCGCGGTCGCCGTGATCGGCTGCACCTTGCCGAGGTAGATTCCCGTTCCGCCGGTGCGGCTCGGGTACTGCACCATCGCGATGTTCTCGAGCGGCACGTCTTTGAGCACGAGCGCGATCGACACGAGGGTGTCGAGACGGGCGAAGTTCTCCGACAGCGTGATGTTCTGGGTCGCGGCCTGCGCGATGCCGTAGAGCTTGCTGAAATCGGTGAGGGTGTCGTCGCTCTTGATCTTGCGCACGAGAGACGAGAGGAAGACCTGCTGCGAACTGATCCGGCCGAGGTCGCTGCCATCCCCGACACCGTGACGGGATCGCAGGAAGGCGAGGGCGTTCCAGCCCTGCAGGCTGTGGGTGCCGGCGGTGGGCAGGTTGAGGCCCGTATAGGGGTCGAGGATGGGCTCGGTGATGCAGACATCCACGCCGCCGACGGCATCCGACATCGCGATGACACCGTCGAACGTGATCAGACCGGCGAACTGGATGGGCAGTCCCGTGAGGTTCTGAACCGTCTCGACCGTGCACGCGAGGCCGCCGTAGTAGAGCGTTTCGTTGATGGGCAGACCCGACGCGGGTCCGCCGTTCTCGCACCGCGGGAGCGGCACGACCATGTCGCGCGGGATGCTTACGAGCACGGCGCTCTTCTGGTCTTCGGCGACGTGCAGCAGCATGTTGACGTCGTTGAGCACCGACCCGGGGTCATTGCCGAACGCCGCGCTCTGACCCTCGCGGGTGTCACTTCCGACCAGCAGGATGTTGAAGCCGCCCTCGAAGGCGCCGATCGCCGGGGGCGGGCCCTGCTCGTCGAAGTCGATCGACACCGTCTCGATGTTCGACTGCAGCTGCCATGCCGCGATGGCGGCGACCGAGACCCCCGACACCAGCACGACGGCGAGGGCGCTCGCGACGATGCCGAGCAACGTTCTCCAAGCCGCGCCCCGCTTGAGCCTCCCGTGCCGGGGGAGACCTACCGGTTCGGGAGCGCGCGCGGAGCGCTGACGCAACTCGCTCACGGCAGTCCTCGTTTCTCGTGCGGGCGGGTGGGAGCGGCGGAGGGCGTGGGATTCGAACCCACGAGACATTTCTGCCCACCAGTTTTCAAGACTGGCTCCATCGGCCACTCGGACAGCCCTCCCTGGCGAATCCGAATCCTGATCGTAACGGACCCCGGGGCGCCTAACCCGGGAAATGCCGAGAAAGCGCGTCGGCGAGCCCGTCGGCGATGTCGGTCCCGGTCGTGTCGGTGGCGGCCGCGACGACCTCCTCGGGTGCTTGGCCCATCGCGACGGCGACCCCGCCACCCCGCGCGGTCCACTCGAACATGTCGATGTCGTTGCGACCGTCGCCCGCGGTGAAGACCCGTGACGTCGGGATGCCGAGGGCGGCGCGCACGCGCTCGAGCCCCGTCGCCTTGTTGACGCCCTCAGGCGCGATGTCGAGCCACGCCGTCCAGCCGACGTTGTAGGTGACCTTGTGCAAGCCCATCCGCTCCACGACCGCGAGAAAGTCTTCCGTCGCGTGCTCGGGCGAGATCACGACGACACGTGTAGCGGCGACTCCGAGCAGCTCGTCGAACTCGACCTGGTGTCTCGCGACGGCGAGGGCACCGTCGGGAAAGGAGCCGGTGTATCGGAACACACCGTCGGCGTCTTCGACGGCGAAGCTGGCCCGGCCCAGGTGGCCACGGATCGTGGTGAGCACTTCGGTCGGGTCGAACGTCTCGACGTGGTCGCGGAGGTACCCCAGCGGGGCGCCGGGATCGCGGCGCAACACGATCGCCCCGTTGGCGCAGACCACGAACCGCGACACGATCTCGAGCCGATCGAGGATGGGGAGGGTCATCGACACCGAGCGTCCGGTCGCGAGCATGACCTCATGGCCATGGTCGCGAACCCGGGCCACCGCACGCGTGACGGCGTTGGTGATCGTGCCGTCTTCCTGAAGAACCGTGCCGTCGATGTCGAGGGCGATGAGCCAGCGTTCCGTCACTTCGGTTCCAGCACGCTCAGCCCCAGGTAGGGCTGCAGCGCTTCGGGCACGAGTACCGATCCGTCGGCCTGCTGGTGGGTCTCGAGCAGCGCGACGATCCACCGGGTGGTGGCGAGCGTGCCGTTGAGGGTCGCGACGGGCGCGGTCTTGCCCTCCGGGGTGCGATAGCGGATGTCGAGCCGCCGCGACTGATACGTCGTGCAGTTGGAGGTGCTCGTGAGCTCGCGGAACGCTCCTTGCGTCGGCACCCAGGCTTCGACGTCGAACTTGCGGGCCGCGCTCGAGCCGAGGTCGCCCGCCGCGATGTCGATGACGCGGTAGGCGAGGCCGAGGGATTGCAGCATCCCCTCCTGCATCGCCAGCAGAGCCTCGTGCTCGGCTTCGGCATCTTTCGGGTCGATGTAGGTGAACATCTCGAGCTTCTGGAACTGGTGCACGCGGATGATGCCGCGTGTGTCCTTGCCGCCCGACCCGGCTTCGCGCCGGTAGCAGGTCGAGATGCCGGCGTAACGCAGCGGACCCGTGGAGACGTCGATGATCTCGTCTTTGTGGAAGCCGGCGAGCGCGACCTCGCTCGTGCCGGTGAGGTAGAGGTCGTCGCGTTCGAGGTAGTAGATCTCGTCGGAGTGGGCGCCGAGAAAACCCGTGCCGGCCATGATGTCGGGCCGCACGAGGGTCGGGGTGATGAGCGGTTCGAATCCGGCGGCGAGCGCCCGGTCGAGGCCCATCTGGATGAGCGCGAGCTCGAGCCGCGCGCCGACGCCGCGGAGGAAGTAGAACCGCGCCCCGGAGACCTTCGCGCCGCGCTCCATGTCGATCGCGCCGAGGATCTCGCCGATCGCGAGATGGTCGCGCGGTTCGAAGGTGAAGGATGCCGGGGTGCCGACCTCGCGCACCGTGACGAAGTCGTCCTCGCCGCCGGCGGGCACGCCGTCGATGATGACGTTCTGGATCGCGCCGACCTTGTCGGTGAAGGCCGCTTCGGCATCCGTCACGGCCGCTTGCGCCGCCTTCACCTGCGCGGCAAGGTCTTGCGCCTGAGCGACGAGCGCCGCCTTCTGGTCTTTCGGAGCCGCGGCGACGGTCTTGCCGAAGACGTTCTGCTCGGCGCGCACCGACTCGAACGCGGCGAGAGCGGCCCGGCGGGCGACGTCGGCGGCGATCGCGTCATCGACGCTCGACAGCGGCACCCCGCGAGCATCCTGGGAACGGCGGATGACATCGGGATTCTCGCGCAGCAACTGCGGGTCGATCACCGTCCCATCCTATTGACGCCCGGCCACCGGCCGGTCGCCGCCCAGCCGCGGACCTAGGGTGGTGCCATGCCTTCGTCCGCGCGCTCCCGCCGCCGCGCGGCCATCGTCTACAACCCGCTCAAGGTCGACGTCGAGAAGCTGCGGACGGCGGTCGCCAACGCCGAGAAGAAGGCCGGGTGGGGCTCGAGCCTGTGGTTCGAGACCTCGGCCGACGAGGCGGGAGACGGGCTCGCCTCCCAAGCGGTCGCGAAAGGCGTCGAGGTCGTACTCGCGGCCGGGGGCGACGGAACGGTTCGCGCCGTCGCGGCCGGGCTCCGCGGAACGAAGGTCGCCCTCGCCCTGCTCCCCGCCGGCACGGGAAACCTGCTGGCCCGCAACCTCGACCTGCCGTTGTCGAACCTCACCGCCTCCGTCGGCACGGCGTTCGACGGCGACGACCGCGCCATCGACGTCGGCCTCGTCGAGGTGGTGCGACCGGGCGGCGCGACCGAGGAGCACGCGTTCGTCGTCATGGCCGGAATCGGCCTCGACGCGAAAATGGTCGCCAACACCAACCCTGAGCTGAAGAAGCGAGTCGGCTGGCTCGCCTACGTGGATGCCATCGCCCGTTCGCTGCGCGACTCCAAGCAGCTGCGCGTCACCTTCAGCGCCGATCGCGGCCCCGCGAAGACGCTGCGCGCCCACACCGTGCTCGTCGGCAACTGCGGCCTGCTGCCCGGCAACATCCTGCTGCTGCCCGACGCCGCCGTCGACGACGGCGTGTTCGACATCGTCACCTTGCGGCCGGAAGGCTTCATCGGCTGGGCGCAGATCTGGGTGAAGATCGTGTGGGAGAACGGTGTGCTGCGCCGCAGCTCGGTGGGCAGGAAGCTGATGGGCTATTCGCGGGAGGTGCGCACCCTGCGCTACCTGAAAGCGTCGAGGTTCGAGGTGACGTTCGACCGGGCGGAGGAGTTCGAACTCGACGGTGACGAATTCGGCGTGGTCGTCGGATTCCGGGCCGATGTCGACGCCGGCGCTCTCGTCGTGCGCGTACCGGCGACCTGACGGGCCCGCACCGCGAGCGCGAGCGCACCGACGCCGGCGATGAGGCCCGCACCCACCGAGGGGCCGGCGGCCGAGAGGAGCATGTTGAGCCACGCCTGCTGCCGCGCCACCTCCTCCATATCGTCCGGGGGCCCCGAGAAGGGATCCTGTATCTCGAGGAGCAGCACTGCCCCGCTCCACAACGCCGCCAGCCCGGCAGCAAGGAACACGAGAGCGAGAGCGCTCAAGACCAGGATGCGGACGGTCATCGCCGCGGCCTGACCGCCTGAAGGATCACTCCGCCGACGACCGCGACCGCCCCAGCTGTCATCAACGGGCCGGGCAGCAGGTACCGGGCTTGCTGCAGGAAGAGGAGCCACTCGTCCTGGACCCCCGACCCGCCGTAGTAGACGCGAGTGTCGGTCGCGAGGCTCGCCCAGAGCAGGAGCGCGATTACGATGAGTCCGGCACCGACGCCGGGCAGGACCCAATCCCACGGTGTCGCGTGGGCCGGGCCGTCGGGATCCTCGGACGTCAGTGGCTCTCCGACATCCGCGGTCTCCTCAACCGGCAGGATCGGGGCCATCCGGGGCGGGTCGGGCACACGCGGTGCCGTCGGTGGCGGTCCGCCTTCGAGGCGCACCGGCTCGAAGCGCACCGGCCCGCGGCGCGCGGGGGCGGGCGCGTGCTGCACCGGGTCGAAGCCGCGCTGGAAATGCGGGGCATAGCGGGGGTCGATCCCTGAATCGTCCGCCATCGAGAGTCCCTTCCCGCTACGCCGGCGGCTCGCCCGACAGGATGCCGCGCAGCCAGTCGCGCGCCTCGACGAACACGTCGTCGCCGTAGCGGGACCGTACCTCCACACTCTGACGATCCGCTCGGGGATACGAGCCGAGGAACATGACGTTCGGGCTGAAGCGCTTGAGACCGAGGAGCGCGTCGGCAACGCGCTCGTCGTGGAGGTGGCCGTCGAGGTCGATGACGAACCGGTAGCGGCCGAGGGAGTCGCCGATCGGCCGCGATTCGAGCAGGCTCAGGTTGACCCCGCGCGTCGCGAACTGCTCGAGCATCTCGACGAGGGCACCGGGAGCGTCGGAGGGCAGTTCGACGATGACACTCGTCTTGTCGGCTCCCGTGCGTTCCGGAATGGCGAGGCTCGACGAGACGAGCACGAACCGGGTGACGGCGTTCGGGTTGTCGCCGATCCCGGAGACGAGCACCTCGAGGTCGAGCTGGTTCTCGATGCCCGGCGGGGCGACCGCGGCGTCCGCGACCGACCCCGGCTCGAGCAGCCCGGCCGGCGCGCTGACGTTCGAGGTCGCGGGCAGGTGCTCGTGGTCGGGAAGTTCGCGGTCGAGCCAGAGATGGCATTGGGCGTAGGCGACCGGATGCGCCGCAACGACGCGCACGTCGGCGAGCGCGGTGCCGGGCCGGGCGACGAGCGAGAAGTTGACGGGCACGAGGTATTCGCCGACGATCCGCAACCCCGGGATGTTGGCCAGCGCATCCTGGGTGGCGCTCACCCCGCCCTCGACGCTGTTCTCGATCGCGATCATCGCCGCCGTACTGCGTCCCGCGACGACGTCGTCGAGCGCCTCGCCGACGTTGTTGACGCTGCGCCAATCGACGCCTTCGGCTTCGGGCACTTGCGTCAGCGCGAGCCACGTGAAGGTACCGGCAGGCCCCAGGTAGCTGTAGCTCGGCATGCCTGCGAGCCTACCTGCGCAGCGCCTCACCCCGAGGGGTCGCTGTTGGGGCATTCGCGACTGCGTTGTGCCCTAACAGCGACCCTTCGCGGGTGCGGGATGGTGACGATGTCGGCAGACTGGACGGATGACGGAACGTGCCGGTACCCCCGCTCGAGAGTCCGACCTCGTCGACATCGACGACCTGCTGCGCGCCTACGAAGCGCCCGCTGCCGACGACCAACCGGTCGTCTTCGGCACGAGCGGGCACCGCGGCTCGAGCCTCGACGGGGCATTCACCGACACCCACATCGCCGCGATCACCCAGGCGATCGTCGAATACCGCGCCGAGCAGGGCGTCGAAGGTCCCGTCTTCGTGGGTGCCGACACGCACGCGCTCTCCGCCCCGGCGCAGGTCACCTGTCTCGAGGTGCTCGCGGCGAACGGGGTCACCGCGCTCGTGGATGCGCAGGGCGGCTGGGTGCCGACGCCCGCCGTGTCGCGCGCCATCATCCGTCACAATCGCGGGCTGCCGGCCGGAGGGGCGCAAGCCGACGGCATCGTCATCACTCCGAGCCACAACCCGCCGCGCGACGGCGGTTTCAAGTACAACCCGCCGCATGGCGGCCCCGCCGATGCGGATGCCACAACGTGGATCGCGGGACGCGCGAACGACCTCATCGCCTCGGGAAACCGTGACGTGAAACGCTCTCGGGGGGTTACCGCCGACGGATACGACTTCCGCGGTGAGTACGTGCACGACCTCGCGGCGGTGCTCGACCTCGGCGCGATCCGCTCATCGGGCCTGCGGCTCGGCGCCGACCCGCTCGGCGGCGCGAGCGTCGACTACTGGAAACACATCGCCACGCACTACGGATTGCCGATTGACGTCGTGAACCCTGACGTCGACCCCCGGTGGGGGTTCATGACGCTCGACTGGGATGGCAAGATCCGCATGGACCCGTCAAGCCCGAACGCGATGGCATCCGTCGTCGCGCGGGCCGGGGACTACGACATCCTCACCGGCAACGACGCCGACGCCGACCGGCACGGCATCGTCACCCCCGACGGCGGGCTCATGAACCCCAACCACTACCTCGCCGTCGCCATCCAGTACCTGTTCACCCACCGCGACGGCTGGTACGCCGACGCGGCGATCGGCAAGACCCTCGTGTCGAGTTCGATGATCGACCGGGTCGCCTCCTCGCTCGAGCGACGGCTGTGGGAGGTGCCCGTCGGTTTCAAGTGGTTCGTCCCCGGTCTGCTCGACGGCTCCATCGCGTTCGGGGGAGAGGAAAGCGCCGGCGCGTCGTTCCTCGAACACGACGGCTCGGCCTGGACGACCGACAAGGACGGCATCATCCTCGCCCTGCTCGCCGCCGAGATCCGCGCCGTCACGGGCAAATCTCCCTCGGAGCTCTACCGCGAACTGACTTCAGAATTCGGCGACCCCGCCTACGCGCGGGTGGATGCCGCCGCGTCCCCCGCGCAGAAGGCACGGCTCGGCACGTTGTCGGGCGCCGACATCCGTGCCGACAAACTCGCGGGCGACAGAATCGTCGACCGCCTGACGGCAGCCCCGGGCAACGGTGCCGCGATCGGCGGCGTCAAAGTCGTCACCGAGCACGCCTGGTTCGCCGCCCGCCCCTCCGGAACGGAAGACGTCTACAAGATCTACGCCGAATCCTTCCGCGGCCCCGACCACCTCGCCGACGTGCAAGCTGAGGCGAAGCTCATCGTCGACGCCGCCCTCGGCTCCTGAGCACCGCAGCACCTCAGCACCGCAATCCGGGCGAGTTCGGCCAAACCGGGCGAGCGCGGACGCCCCGGGTGACCGTACTCGCCCGGATTGCGCGTCTACGACCCGCGGTCAGCCCGCGTAGGTGGGAGCCGCGGGGAGGCCGAACATCTCCTCGAGGGTCATGACGCCGGTGTCGTGCATCTCGGTCGCGAGAGGCACGCCGACGTAGCGCACATGCCACGGCTCGAACTCGTAGCCGGTGATCGGCGTGTAGCCGTCGGGGTAGCGGATGATGAAGCCGAAACGCCACGCGTTCGCCGCGAGCCACTGGCCTTGCGTGGTGGTGGCGAAGCACTGGTCGAGGTTGCATTGCGACGGCACCGCCCCGAGATCCATCGCGAGGCCCGTCTGGTGCTCACTGTGGCCGGGGCGGGCGCTCGTGAGGTCGGCGCCCTCCTGGCCGAGCGACGACACCCAGCCGTTGTAGACATCCACCTGGCGGCCGTAGCTGCGGTAGGTCGAGAGCGACTGCATCTCGAGGCCCGTCTCGGCGGTGTGCGCCGCGAGCAGCGCTTGCATCTGGGATGCCGCCTCAGCTCGCAACTGGCCGCCGCCGATGACGTTGAGCGCGACAAGGTCCGCCGGCGCGTAGTCGAGCGGGTTGAGGGGCCGGAGCTTGTTGACGACGACCTGGATGCTCGCGGCGCTGTCGATGTCGAACTGGTCGAGCGGAAAGGTCGGGGTCGGGGTGGGCGTCGGCGTCGGGGTCGCTGACGGCGTCGGGGAGTCGGAGGGCTCGGCCACCGGGGTACCGCCCTTCGGTGCGAAGACGACGAAGACACCGACGATCGCGGCGAGCACCGCCACGACGATCACCACGGTCGCGATGCGGCGCGCGCGGATTTGCTGCGGGGTGGGGCCGCGATGCCGCACGCGAAGCACCGGTTCGGTCACCGCGACAGCTTACGGTTCCCCTCTCCTCCTGGTCGCCAGAGGACCTTCGCCCCTCGACAACCCGGCGCGGGTGGCGTGAACTGGGCAGATGGCGAAGAAATCCCCGGCTCACTCCGAACCGTCTCGAGCCGACATCGACCTGGCCCACGCGGTCACGCGCGAACTCGTCGCGTCGGCGGCGCTCGACCCCTCCGCCATTCGGGTGACCGCGATCGCCGGTCGCGTGGAACTCACCGGACGCGTCGCCAGTCACGCGCAGCGCCTCGCCGCGGCGACGCTCGCCGAGAAGGTCGCGGGAGTCGAATCCGTCGACAACCGACTGACCATCGACGAACTGGACCTCGCCGCCGCCCACTCGACCGACATCGACCTCACCGAAGCGGTCAGGCACGCGATCGTCGGCTCCACCGTCCGCATCGACGATCTGCGGGTCGACGTGCGGCAGCGCGTCGCCACCCTTCATGGACGCGTCGGCTCCGAGCGCGACCGTGCGGCGCTCCGGCACGCCGTTCAGCAGGTACCGGGGGTGCATGTCGTCGACAGCCGGCTCGACCTGGAGCCGACGTCGGCCGGGGCGGATGCCGACGTCGAAGAACTCGACCCCGCCACGTGCTTCGAGCTGCTCGGCGCCGCAGGCGTCGGGCGGCTGGGTGTTCAGGAAGCCGACGGCGTCGACATCTTCCCCGTGAATTACCTCGTTCACGCCGACAAGGTGTACTTCCGAAGCGGCCCCGGGGTGAAGATGATCCGCCTCACGAGGTCCCCGGATGTCGCCTTCGAGGTCGACGGCCACGACGAGGCGCAGTCGTGGAGCGTCGTCGTGAAAGGCATCGCGGAACGCTTGGACGACGACGACGAGATCCTCACCTCGGGCATCTTCGCCGCCGCCACCGCGCATCCGAGCGAGAAGCTCAACTACGTGCGCATCCAGCCGCGACTGATCACGGGGCGGCGCTTCCGCCTCCCAATGTGACGGCCCGCCTCATGACCACCCTCAGTCGGTGAGACGGTAACCGACCCGATGAACCGTCTCGAGCGGCGTGGGGCGATCGGGATGCACGTGCGCCAACTGGGCGCGGATGCGGCCGATCATCACGCGCACGCGCTCGCCCGGGTCGCGCGGATTGTTCGTCGCGCCGAACTCGCTCACCAGCTCCTCGAGCGACACGACGCGCGGGTGCGCGGCGGCGAAATAGCGCAGCATCTCGAAGAGCCGCGGCGCGAGGTGCACCTCCGCGCCGTACCAGTGCACGCGATACGACGCGAGATCGAGGTCGAGTGCTCCGACCCGGTATCGCTCCGGCTCGACCGTCGCGGCAGGGCGCGGGCGCGACGCGTCGATCGCGAGGGCGAGCGCCTCCGCCGTCACCGGTAGCTTCACGGCGCGCGCGATTCCACGGTCGAGGGCGGCGGCGACCGTCTCGTTGTCGTACTCCGGCGCGAGTCCCACGATCACCGGGATCGCGCTGAACGCACGGAGCACGTCGAGAAAGTCGAGCAACGACATGTCGTGCAGGTCGGTCGGCACGAGCGCGACCGACAGCGGATTCCGCCCGATCGCGACGAGCGCGGCGGGGACGCTCGACGTGCCCTCGACGAGCAACCCGCGTTGCCGGAACTCCGCCGTGCGCCCGCGGGTGACCTCCGCGACCGGAGTCGCCACCGCGATGACCCGTGCCGGCCAGGCGGGCGAGGCGACATCCGCAGTCGTCATCCGAATCGACCGCTGATGTAGTCCTCCGTCCGCGTGTCGACGGGGTTCTCGAAGATCTGTAGCGTCTTGCCGTATTCGACGAGAACGCCCGTCCGGTCTCCCGTCGACTCATCGGCGAGCGCCGTGAAAAACGCCGTGCGATCGGCGACGCGGGCCGCCTGCTGCATGTTGTGGGTGACGATCACGATCGTGTACTCCTCACGCAAATGGTGCATGAGGTCTTCGATCTTGGTCGTCGCGATCGGGTCGAGCGCCGAGCACGGCTCGTCCATGAGGATGACGTCGGGCTTGGTCGCGATCGTGCGGGCGATGCAGAGCCGCTGCTGCTGCCCGCCGGAGAGCCCGAAGGCCGACTGCTTGAGCTTGTCCTTGACCTCGTTCCACAGCGCGGCCTTGGTGAGCGCTTCCTCGACGAGGTCGTCCATCGACGACACCCGCATGCCGGTGACCCGCGGGCCATAGGCGATGTTGTCGTAGATCGACTTCGGGAAGGGGTTGGGCTTCTGGAAGACCATGCCGATGCGCCGCCGCACCTCGATCGGGTCGACCCGCTTGCCGTAGATGTCCTCCCCTTCGAAGGTCACCGAGCCTTCGACGCGGGCCCCGTCGACGAGGTCGTTCATGCGGTTGAGCGACCGCAGCAGGGTCGACTTGCCGCACCCCGAGGGGCCGATGAGGGCCGTGATCTCATGCAGGCCGAACTTGAGGTTCACGCCGGTGACCGCGCGGAACGCGCCGTAGTAGACATCCACGTCTTCGCATTGCAGGATGCCGCGCGGCTCGTCGGGGAGATAGTTGCTGTTCGCCCGTGCCGCGACGTGCATCGTGGGGGTGCGGGTCGAGTCGCTCGACTCGGGGATCGTGCCGACCATCGGGTTTACCACCGTTTCTGGAACTTGTTGCGGATAAGAATTGCCACGCCGTTCATGGCGATCAGCACGACGAGCAGCAGAACGCTCGTGGCGGCGGCGAGCTGATGAAAGCCCTCCTGGGGGCGACCGGTCCAGTTGAAGATCTGGATCGGCAAGGTCGTGTACCCGCTCAACAGTCCGTTGGGGTCGAAGCTCACGAACACGAGCGCTCCGAGCACGAGCAGCGGGGCCGCTTCGCCGAACGCGCGCGAGAGCGCGAGGATCGCGCCCGTGGAGATCCCCGGCACCGACGACGGCAGAGTCTGCCGCCACACCGTCTGCCACGGCGTCGCGCCGAGGGCGAGCGAGCCCTGGCGGATCTCGAGCGGCACCGCGCGTAGCGCCTCCCGGGTCGCGATGATGATGACCGGCAGGATGAGCAGCGACAGCGCGAGCGCCCCCGCGATGACGATGTTCTTGTCGCGCACGCCCATCATCGACAGGAACGCGAGAGCGAGCAGGCCGTAAACGATCGACGGAACGGCGGCGAGATTCTGCACGTTGAGTTCGACGAGCTTGTTGAACCAGTTCTTCTTGTCGGCGAACTCTTCGAGGTGCACGGCGGCCGCGACGCCGAGCGGGATCGTCATGACGGCCGTGACGCCGATCACCCAGATCGATCCGAGGATCGCCGGGCGAGCTCCCGCCCGGTCGGGCGACGACGCGGGGAACTCGGTGAAGAGCCGCATCGTGAACTGCCCCTGGCCTTCGACGATGATCGTCACGATGAGCGTCACGAGCACACCGAACGCGATCGCGAGGGCGAACCACAGCAGGGTGAGGAAAATCAGCGCAGTCGGCCGGTATTCGCCGTTCCTTCCGGATGCGATGGGCCGGACGCCACGGATCGCGCCCGAGATCGCCCCTCCGACGGTGCTCATCAGTAGACCTCCCGGAAGCGGCGGACGAAGCGGATGCTGAGGAAATTGACGAGCAGCGTGATCGCGAACAGCAGCAGACCGACGGCGAAGAGCGTGTCGTACTCGAGCGATCCGACCCGTGAGTCGCCGAGCGCGGCGTTCGCGATGAAGCCCGTCATCGTCTGACCCTGTTCGAGCGGCCCGGTGACGATGCGTGCCTGGTTGCCGGCGGCGATCGCGACGATCATCGTCTCGCCCACGGCGCGCGAGATGCCGAGCACGATCGCGGCGACAATGCCGGAAAGGGCCGCGGGAAAGACGACCCGGAGGGTGGTCTGCATGCGGTTGGCACCGAGCGCGGCTGAACCCTGGCGCAGCGCGTTCGGCACGGCCGACATCGAGTCCTCGGAGATCGACGCGACGGTCGGGATGATCATGACGCCCATGACGAGGCCGGCGGCGAGCACGCTGAACGCACCGGTGTCCAACTGCAGCCACTCGCGCAACACAGTGCCCTGTACGAACTGGAGGGCGAAGAAGCCGTAGACGACGGTGGGCACGCCCGCGAGCACCTCGAGGATGGGCTTGAGCACGCGACGCAGCTTCGGATGCGCGTACTCGGCGAGCAGGATGGCCGCGCCGAGCCCGAAGGGGACGGCGACGAGGAGCGCGATGATCGTCGTCCACGCGGTCGCGGTGACGAGCGGCAGCACCCCGAACGAGGCATCCGCGAACCGCGGCGCCCAGCGCGTGCCGAAGAGGAACTCGAGCACGGGTACCTCGGCGAAGAACCCGATCGAGGGGATCGCGAGGGCGATGAGGATGCCGATCGTTGTGACGATCGTGAACACGGCTGCGATCCGCAGAAAAAGACGGTTCGCGAATTCGCCGTAACGGGGGCGGCCCTCGAAAGCCGAGGCGGGACGGGGGATCGGGCGGCCCGGCAGGGCCGGGCCGCCCGAGGTGCTGACGGTCGTGGTCATGGTCTCTTCGTTATCTGGCGAATCGCTCCGCGATCAGTTACGTCAGCGGTGGTGTTCAGCCGAGCGAAGCGAGCTCGTCGGCGGCCGTGGTGATCTGCTCCGCCGTGAGGGGCACGAAGAGCGCCGCCTCGGCGATGGCGACCGCGTTCTCGACGAAGTAGTCGACGAACGCCTTCACCTGCGGCTTGTCGGTGTACGACGCGTTGGCCACGTAGATGAAGAGCGGGCGGGCCAGCGGCGTGTACGTGCCGTCCTGCACCGTCTCGACCGTCGGCAGAACGCCGTCGACCTCGACGGCCTTGATGGCGTCGGCATTCTCTTCGACGTAGCTCAGGCCGAAGAAGCCGATGCCACCTTCGGCGCCGGCGACGCCCTGCACGGTGATGTTGTCATCCTCGGACGGGCTGTAGTCGGCGCGGATGGCACCCTCTTCGCCGTTGATCGCGTCGGTGAAGTAGTCGAACGTGCCCGAGTCGGTGCCGGCGCCGAACAGCGCGAGCGGAACGTCGGGGAACGACGGGTCGACGTCGGACCAGCTCATGACGACGCCCTCCGACTCCGGGGCCCAGATCTTGTTGAGCTGCGCGACCGTGAGGTTCTCGGCCCAGTCGTTCTCGGGGTTGATGACGACCGCGAGGCCGTCGTTCGCGATG
The DNA here is from genome assembly GCA_965653335.1 of uncultured Pseudolysinimonas sp. Taxonomy (GTDB): domain Bacteria; phylum Actinomycetota; class Actinomycetes; order Actinomycetales; family Microbacteriaceae; genus Pseudolysinimonas_A. The sequence goes on along the minus strand of CBFGZU010000003.1, from coordinate 1,748 downwards.
ACGATCTCGGTGAACTCGATGCCGGCTTCTGCACAGAGCGCCGCCTCTTCGTCCTTGATGGCCCGCGAGGCGTTGGAGATGTCGGTCTCGCCGGCGCAGAACGCCTGGAAGCCGCCCCCGGTGCCCGAGGTCGCGACGGTCACGTTGATGCCCGCCTCGACATCCCGGAACTGGTCGGCCGCTGCCTCGGCGAGCGGGGCGACCGTTGACGAACCGTCGGCCACGACGGAGCCGCTCAGGCCCTCGCCCCCGCCGTTGCCACCGGTCGGCTGGCCGCCACAGGCGGTGAGGAGAAGGGCCGCGGCCACGAGGGACGCAGAGAGCCCCGTGATCTTGCGTGCTGTGATGTTCACTCCGGGTGATCCTTTCGTGGGGCGGGAAAGGCCCGCCGCTTGAGGAGATGGCTGTGTGCCACCCGACCGATGGAAGTTCCCGCACGTGAACGCACGGTGAACGCGACCTGTCCGGAGTGTTTCCATCGGCGTTCTTCTCGCCGCTCGTGAGCGCCCGGCCGACGCCACCCCGCAGACTTGACCCATGGCATCCGACAAGCCCACTGTGCTCTTCGTCTGCGTGCACAATGCCGGGCGCTCGCAGATGGCCGCCGGCTACGCGCGCGCCCTCTCGGGCGGTGCCGTCGAGGTGCTCTCCGGGGGCTCGGAACCCGGCGACCAGATCAACTCCGTCGCCGTCGAAGCGATGGCCGAAGAAGGCATCGACATCTCCCAGGCGGTGCCGACACTCATGACGACCGAGCAGGTGCGCGAGTCGGATGTCGTCGTCACGATGGGCTGCGGCGACACCTGCCCGGTCTTCCCCGGCAAGCGTTACGAAGACTGGGAACTCGACGACCCCGCCGGGAAAGACCTCAAGGTGGTGCGGCGCGTGCGCGACGACATCCGCGGTCGTGTCGAGGCACTGCTGGCCGAGATCCTCCCACCTGCGGGGTGAGTGTGGCGTGCGGGCGACGCACCATTCCTAGGAACTTTCGGAGGTGGCGACAGCCGCTCCCCCTTGTGCGTTGACCTGTCGGTCGAAAGTTCCTAGGAATGGTGACGCCACCACCCGGCGAGACGACCGCGACGATCGGTAACGTCGAAGGATGACCGACACGGTGGTTCATGACGACGCGGGCTCCCGATTCGTGCTGAAGCGCGGCGACCGGGAGATCGGGTTCACCGAGTACGTGACGCGTGAAGACGGGGGCATCGTCTTCACGCACACCGAGGTGGATCCGCAGCTGCAGGAGCACGGCCTCGGCTCGACGCTCGTGCGGGGCGCGCTCGAGCAGTTGCGCACGTCGACGACGGTGCGGGTCGGGGCGACGTGCCCCTTCGTGCGGCGATTCCTCGCCAAGCATCCCGAGTATGAGGATCTGAGGACACGGTAGGGCGAGCGGTCGCGACCTAGGTGGGAAGCATCGCAACCGACCGCTCGACAACCGACCGCCAGTCGTTCGTGATCTTCTCGTCTCCCCACGCGTTCACCAGCTCGTTGGTAAACGTCATGTTCACGGCGAACAAGGTCAGCGCGTAGTGCTGGAAGTTGTGGTCCGGCAACTCCAGCCATTCACGGTCGCCCGGTTTCGCCGAGGGGTTAGCCCCGAGACCCGTCGTGAAGGTGACCTCGCCGTGCGCGACTCCCGACAGATGCGAATAGGTCGCCTCGGCGGGGTCCGTTCCCGAGGCCTTCAGCATCTCGATGGCGAGAGTCGAGTAGCTCGGAACCCGAAGTTCGGGGCGACCGGC
>CBFGZU010000002.1:0-63435 GCA_965653335.1 uncultured Pseudolysinimonas sp. | reverse complement strand
CTGATCGGCGCGTTCAAGGGTGACCGGCTCGGCAACCTCGTGTATCGCGAGACGAGCCGCAACTTCAATCCGGTGATGGCGACCGCCGCGACCCTCACGGTCGCCCAGGTCGACCAGATCGTGGAGGTGGGCGACCTCGACCCCGAGAGCATCGTCACCCCCGCGCTCTACACCGACCGGGTCGTCGAAGTGGGGATGAGGGAGTGGCTGCGATGAGCGCGCTGACAAGAGACGAACTCGCGAAACGGATCGCCCAAGACATCCCGTATGGCGCCTATGTGAACCTCGGAATCGGCGCGCCGACCCTCGTCGCCGACCACCTCGACCCCGAGCGCGATGTGACGCTGCACACCGAGAACGGGCTGCTCGGAATGGGCCGCGCCGCGAAAGGCGACGAGATCGACCCCGACCTCATCAACGCCGGCAAGATTCCGGTGATCGCGGAGCCGGGGGCGGCGTACTTCCATCACGCCGACTCGTTCGCGATGATGCGCGGAGGGCATCTGGATGTCTGCGTGCTCGGCGCGTTCCAGGTGGCCACCAACGGCGACCTCGCCAACTGGCACACCGGTGAGCCCGACGCGATTCCGGCGGTCGGAGGCGCGATGGATCTCGCCATCGGCGCCAAACAGGTGTGGGTGATGACCGATCTGCTCACCAAAGACGGGCAGTCGAAATTGGTCGAAGCGTGCACCTACCCGCTCACCGGCAAGGGATGCGTCAGCCGCGTCTACACCGAACGCGCCGTCATCGCCGTCGGCCCGGGTGGCGCGGGCGTGATCGAACTCTTCGACACCACCCTCGACGAACTCGACGCGCTCACGGGTCTCAACCTCGGCTATTTGCCCAACTTCGTGGGTATTCCGGCCGATTTGGGCACGAAGTTGGGCAAATAGCCAAGGAGGCACCACCATGACCGCCGCATACATCTATGACGCCGTGCGGACGCCGTTTGGGCGCTATGGGAAGGGGCTCGCGGGTGTTCGACCCGACGACCTTGCCGCCTCGACACTCAAGGCGCTGCTCGAGCGGCATCCTGGCCTCGACCCGGGGCGCATCGACGACGTGATCCTCGGGGATGCCAACCAGGCCGGCGAAGACAACCGTGACGTCGCGCGCATGGCGGTGCTGCTCGCGGGGCTGCCGACATCCGTACCCGGAAGCACCACCAACCGGCTGTGCGGGTCGGGGCTGGATGCCGCCATCCAGGCAAGCCGGGCGATCGAGACCGGGGATGCCAGCGTGATGATCGCGGGCGGCGTCGAGTCGATGTCGCGCGCGCCGTTCGTGATGCTCAAGCCCGAGAAGCCCTACCCGGCGGGCAACGAGACCCTCGTTTCGACGACTCTCGGCTGGCGACTCGTCAACCCGAAGATGCCGTCGGAGTGGACGATCCCGCTCGGAGCATCCGCCGAGCTGCTCGCGTCGACGTACGAGATCTCGCGTGAAGAACAGGATGCCTTCGCCCTCGCCTCGCACCAGCGGGCGGCGGCCGCCTGGTCGGATGGGCTGTTCGATGACGAGATCGTCGCCGCGCCGGGGGTCGACCTGAGCCGCGACGAGTCGATCCGCGAAGACACCACCCTCGAGGCCCTCGCCGGGCTCAAGCCGGCGTTCGACCCGGCGGGTTCGGTGACGGCGGGCAACGCGTCGCCCCTCAACGACGGGTCATCGATGGTGCTGCTCGGGGCGGAAGGCGCCCTGGACACCGAACCGCTCGCCCGCATCACCGGCCGCGGCGTCGCCGGCAACGAGCCGCATTATTTCGGCGTCGCGCCCGTTGAAGCCGCGAACCGAGCACTTGCTCGCGCGGGACGCACCTGGGCGGATGTCGATTTCGTCGAACTCAACGAAGCCTTCGCGTCGCAGACCCTCGCGTGCCTGAAGTTGTGGCCCGAGTTGGATCCCGCAAAGCTCAACCAGAACGGCGGCGCGATCGCTGTCGGGCATCCGCTCGGGGCGTCGGGTGGGCGGCTCATCGCCCGCGCCTCGCACGAACTCAAGCGCCGCGGCGGCGGGGTGGCGGTCGTGACGATCTGCATTGGCGTCGGGCAGGGTCTCGCGATCGTGCTGGAGCGATAACGTGAACCAAGTGGCACGCCTCAACCATTCGCGGGCGCCACTTTGCGCTCGGGAAGGGTGAGCGGATGCTCGAACCCGACGGCAGCACCTACGTACAGTCGCTCGCGCGCGGGCTCGCCGTCATCCGCGCGTTCGGAGCGGAGCGGCCGCGGCTCTCGCTCTCGGACGTGGCGCGCGCGACCGACCTGACGCGGGCATCCGCTCGGCGGTTTCTGCTGACCCTCGAATCCGAGGGCTACGTGCGCGCACGCGACGGGTTGTTCGAGCTCACGCCGCGGGTGCTCGAACTGGGGTTCTCGTACTTGTCGGCGCAGTCGCTGCCCGAGGTGGCGCAGCCGCACCTCGAGGCGCTGTCGCGCGCCGTCGGGGAATCGTCGTCGGCATCCATTCTCGACGGGTGGGACGTCGTCTACGTCGCCCGCGTCCCCACGCGGCGCATCATGTCGGTAGGCATCACGATCGGCACGCGCTTTCCCGCCTACGTCACGTCGATGGGCCGGGTTCTGCTCGCCTCACTCAGCGCCGCCGAGCGTGACACCTTCTTGGAAGGTTTCCACGGGGAGCGATTCACGGCGCGCACGATCGTCGACCCCGCCGCTCTCCGGGCCGAACTGGCACGTGTCGCGGCCCAGGGTTGGAGCCTCATCGACGGCGAACTCGAAACCGGCCTGCGCGCCCTCGCCGTGCCCGTCACCCGCGGCACGGCGACGGTCGCGGCGATCAACGTGTCGATGTCCGCGACCGATGAGGATGCCGGCATCCAGGCCCTGCGCATCCTGCCCGCCCTGCAGGATGCCGCCGCCGCCATCTCTCGCGACCTCGCGCTCGTGGGCTGATCCCCGCTGGTCCGCCTCCTGCGAATCCGGCCTGCCAGAATCCCGCGGCACGATTCGCAGGAAGCGGACCAACCGACCCCGGCGCCCTCAGAGGCACTCGGTACGATTCCTCGCATGCCTATCAGACTGGAAAACGTCGGGATCGCCGTTCGCGACATCGAGGCGGCGATCGCCTTCTTCACCGACCTCGGACTCACCGTGCTCGGTCGGGACGAGGTCAGCGGGGAATGGGCTGACACCGCCGTCGGGCTCGACGGCAACCACGCCAAGGTCGCCGTCCTGCAGACGCCCGGAGGCCAGGGGCAACTCGAGCTCTTCGAGTACATCCACCCCGACGCGATCGAGACCGAACCCACCCTCCCCAACGAGATCGGCATGCACCGCGTCGCCTTCTCGGTCGACGACATCGACGCGGCCCTCGAAATCGCGGCGCGGCACGGCTGTCACCCCCTGCGCGGCGTCGCCACCTACTTGGATGTCTACAAGCTCACGTATCTTCGCGGACCGAGCGGCATCCTCGTGATGCTCGCTCAGGCGCTCACGCCGAGCTGAGCGGGTTGGTCCGCTATTTGCGAAACGTGCCTACGTGAACCGCGCGGCCGGATTCGCAGAAGGCGGACCAACGCGGGGTGGTTACCCGAAGAAGACCGTGATCGTGAAGAGGATGGCGATGAGGATCGCGCCGACGACGGCACCGACCATGAGGAGTTGCGCGGCCATCAGCCGTCCTTCCGATTCGAGATGACCCCATCCTCTCGCGACAAACGCGACGGCCACCAGCTGAACGACCCCAGGTCGTAGATGGCAGCCGGCACGAGCAGCGACCGCACGACGAGGGTGTCGAGCAGCACACCGAACGCGACGATGAACGCGATCTGCGCGAGGAACAGGATCGGGATGACGCCGAGCGCCGCGAACGTCGCCGCGAGCACGATACCGGCCGAGGTGATGACGCCCCCCGTGACGGTGAGGCCGCGCAGAACGCCCTCCCGGGTGCCGTGGCGCAACGACTCCTCGCGCACCCGGGTCATGAGGAAGATGTTGTAGTCCACGCCGAGCGCGACGAGGAACACGAACCCGAACAGGGGAACCGACGGGTCGGCGCCCGGGAAATGGAAGATTCCCTCGAAGACGAGCGCCGACACCCCGAGCGCGGCGGCGAACGACACAATGACGCTGCCGACGAGCACGAGCGGGGCGATCACCGACCGCAGCAGCAGAATCAGGATGACGAGGATCACCAGCAGCACCACGGGGATGATGACGGTGCGGTCGCGGATCGCCGTCTGGTCGGTGTCGTACGCGAGCGCTGTCACCCCGCCGACGAGAGCTGCCTCATCGACGGAATGCACGGCATCCCGCAGCTCGCGGATCGTGGCTTCGGCGGCGGCCGAGTCGGCGGCCTCGGTCAGCGTCGCGCGGAGCATCGCCTGACCGTCGACGACCGTCGGCTCGAGCGGCGCGAACGTCGGGATGGGGAACGGCTCTGCGTCGGTGCCGACCGGCATCGTGCCCGTCGGCGAGTTGTCGCTCAGCGCCTCCACCCCGTCGACGCCGTCGAGGGCGGCGGCGGCATCCGCGAGTTCGGTGATCGCATCCTCTGAGCCGATGATCACCGCGGGCGAACCCGAGCCCGCCGGGAAGTGCTCGCCGAGCAGCACCTGGCCGTCGCGGGCCGGGCTGTCGCCGAGCACCAACTCCGACTGGGGCACGCCGTCGGCGCGGAAAAGCGCGAGACCGGCGGATGCGATGAGCAGCACCACGAGGGACAGTGCCCACACGAGGCGGGCGCGACGGGCGATGAGACGGCCGACGGCGGGCCAGAGTCTGCCCGTGGTGGGTTTCGACACGCGAGGCTCCGCCTCGCTACTCAACCCGCGGGGGCGGCGCGGCCAGAAGGCTACTCGACCGGCCGCCAGCAGCAACGCCGGGAGCAGAGTGAGGGCGGCGAGGAGGGAGAAGGCGATGCCGAGCGCCGCGACGGGGCCGAGCGCCTTGTTCGAGTTGAGATCCGACAGCAGCAGGCAGAGCAGCCCGGCGATCACCGTCAGGCCCGACGCGAGGATCGGCTCGAACGATCCGCGCAGGGCGGCCCAGGTGGCATCCCAGCGTTTCTCGTGCACGCGCAACGCCTCGCGGTAGCGCGCGACGTAGAGCAGCGCGTAGTCGGTGGCGGCGCCGATCACGAGGATGAACAGGATGCCTTGCACTTGCCCGTTGATCGTCACGAGGTCGGCGGCGGCGAGCCCGTACACGACGAGAATCGCGGCGCACAGAGCGAAGACGGCGGTGCCGAGCACGATGAACGGCAGCAGCGGCGAGCGGTAGACGATCACCAGAATGACGAGCACCGCGCCGAGCGCCGTGAGCAGCAGGATGCCGTCGATGCCCGCGAAACCCGCGACGAGGTCGGCGGTGAACCCGGCCGGGCCGGTGACGTAGGCCTCGAGCCCCTCGGGGGCGTCGTCGAGCAGCGCAGCGAGTGCCGACACGGTGTCGCCGACCTCGGACGCGATCGGCACGATGATCTCGACCGCGTCGCCGTCATCCGACGGGATCATGGGGCTGAGCTCCTCGCCGACCCCCTCGACATCGGCAGCGTCAGCCGCGAACGACTTGAGGAACGCCCGATCGTCGTCGGTCAGCCCGCCGTCGCGGGCGGCGATGACGATCGCCGGGATGTCGTCGGCCCCCGCGAACTCCGGAACGAGAGCGGCGACCTGCGTCGACTCGGCCGACGCGGGCAGGAAGCTCGCCTGATCGTTGGTGGAGACATCCGAGATCTTGCCGAATGTCGGCCCGCCGAATCCGGCGAGCGCGAGCCAGCCCACGATGAGCACCGCGGGAACGATCCCGCGTACGAGGCGGCGCCCCACCGACGGACGCATCAACGGGTCGCGAGAAGCTCGGCGCCCGCAGCCTCGAGCTCCCCGAGGGCGGCCTTCGACGACTCCGGGGCGACCCCCGCGACGAGGTCGGTCAGCACGGTCACTTCGCGTCCGGCATCCAGAGCGTCGCGGGCGGAGGCGAACACGCAGTAGTCCGTCGCGATGCCGGCGACGTGCACGACATCCACCTCTCGCTCGTCGAGCAGCTCGATGAGCTCGCGTCCATCGTCGGTGACGCCCTCGAAGATCGAATACGCCGGCACGCCCTGCCCCTTCTTCACGTGCACGTCGATGAGGCTCGCGTCGAGCGCGGGGTGGTACTCGGCTCCGGGGGTGCCGGCGACGCAGTGCGGGGGCCAAGTCTCGACGAAATCCGGGTCGGCACCCACCGCGAAATGCCCGCCGTTGTCGTTGTCGCCGTCGTGCCAGTCGCGGCTCGCGATGACGATGCCATACGTGCCGGGGTGCTCCCGCAAGTACTCGGTGATGCCTTCGGCGACCGCGGCACCGCCCGTCACGCCGAGCGCCCCACCCTCCGTGAAGTCGTTCTGCACATCGATGACGAAGAGAGCGCGCACGCGGGATCCGTTCTCGAGGGTCAGTTGTTGCTGAGATTGTCGCCGCAGGTGAACACGCCCGTCGTGAGAGTGTCGAGCGCCGCGCGGGCGTTGCTCTGGATGCCGTCGCCGATCGCATAGAAGGCGAACGCGAAGACCGTGCCGTCGGCGGCCTGCACGAGCCCCCCGAGGGAGTACGACGTGTCGATCCAACCGGTCTTGGCGAAGACGTGACCACGCGCGACCGCGTTTCCGCCGGTGAAGCGACCGGCGAGGGTGCCCGACTGGCCGGCGACGGGCAACCCCGCGCGCACCACATCCAAGTTGGGGGCGCCCCGGTTCACCTCGATCATCAGCTGCGCCACGATCGACGGCGGCACGCCGTTGAACTCGCTGAGGCCCGAACCGTCTTTGATCGTGAGGCCCGCGCCCGCGATCTCGAACTCGGTGAGGGCGCTCGGGATGGCCTGCTGCAACGACGCGGCCGAACCGTTGAGCGACGACTCCTTCGAGGTGATGCGCGCCAGCATCTCGGCCATCGTGTTGTCACTCACCAGAAGCATGTGCGGGATGATCACGCGCAGCGGCTGCGACGCCACCTCGCCGAGCACCGTCGAGGTATTGACGGCGCTCCCGGTCGTGATGCTGACGTCGGCGGCGACTTTGCCGTCGGTGTCGGCGGCGCGGAGAGCATCCAAGAAGTACTGCCCGGCCCGGCCGATCGGGTCGGTGCTGCGGGCGCTGTCTTGCGCGGCCGGGTTGGCACGATCGCCGTCGACCTGAAGCGCCGTGACTTCGGAGTGGTAGCCCTGCGTCTGTTCGGAGCGTTTCCACGCCGGATCCCACCGATCGGCGGGCGACCAGTAGTTGGCGTCGAGCACGATGTTGGTGATCTCGCCGTCGTAGTGCGCGAGCACTTGCGCGGCGAGATCGTCGAGCTTCGGGGCGCCCTTGTAGACGCTCTCCTGTCCGGCGGGAAGACGGCTCAACGTCGCGTCACCGCGGCCGACGAGCACGATCGACCCCGCCTGGCTGCCCGGGTACACCGTCGTGCGGATCTGGAAGTCGGGTCCGAGCGTCGAAAGCGCCGCGGCGGCGGTGAGCAGCTTGAGCACGCTCGCCGTGCGGGCGGGTGTCGTGCCGGCGCGATCGAACAGCACCTCACCGGTGTCGGCGCGCACGACATAGCCCGAGAGCGCCATCAACCGGGGGTCGGCGGCCTGCCCCGCGATCGAGCAGGTGCGCAACCGGCTCGCCGCGAGGTCGCCCTCGGGAACATCGCGGGGAGGATCCGGGGTCGGCGTGGCAGTCGGCACGACGGCCACCGCCGAGCCGACACTCACGCCCGCGAAGACGGCACCGGTGCCGAGCAACACGAAGACGACCGCGATCGCGCCAGTAAGCCACGCGACCGGATGCCGGGCGAAGAATGCGCCGATTCCCCGCGGTTTCCCGCCCTCGTCATCGCGTGAGTCGCGCTGCTTCGGCGGCTTCTGCCGCGACCCGCGCGACCCAGGCGCCGCAGCGTCGCGGGCCGCGCGGCGCGAGATCGGCTGCTCGTCGGTCACTCAGCAATGATAGGCGACCTCGCTCGCACGTCATCGGGACGCCGAACGACGTCGAAGGGCCCTGCACACGCCGCACCCGGACCCGTTCCGAATGCGGCGTGTGCAGAACCCCCGACGCCGTGGCTCGTTCTAGCAGCCGCCCCAGCGGGCTGCGGCACGGGTGAAGCTGTACGGCTCGTTCGGCACGCCGCCGTGAGTCATCGCGAAGTAGATGCACACCCCGCCGACCGGGCCGGTGATACTCGGCCGGTAGAGCGAATTGCGGTGCGACGCGGAGTTCCACCACTTCTGCGCGACCGTCGCACCCGTGTTGCCCGAACCGCCGGCGAGGTTGCCGTCGCAGCCGTACGACGGAACGCCGTCACTGCGCTGCGAACCGACGTGACCCCAGGCGCTCGCCGGGTCGGTGCTCGGGTCTTCCGCCATCCAGAACAGGCGGTCCTCCATGCAGGCGTCGTAGCGGAAGTTCGACATCGGCACCGGGTGCAGACAGTTGGCGACGCGAATCGAGTTGTAGGTCGCGGCGAAGGACGCGATGTCGTCGGAGGTCGTGCCCTGCACTCCCCCGCCAGAGACACGACCGGGAGCACCGTTGGTTCCGCCGCCGACGTTGCCCGGGCACGACAGGCCCTGAGCGGCGAGTGCCGCACGGCGCTCGCTCGTGCCGCTCGCGCGACCGGCTGCCGACACGGGTGGCAGCGGCTTCGGCACGGGCTTCTGAGCAAAATGCTCGCTGTCGGTCGTCAGCGGAGCCTCAGCCGACTCCTTGACGTCGATCGTCTCGGCTGCGGCCTGGAGCACGGTCGACGCGGTGTCGGTGAAGATCGCGGCAGCGACCACCGGACGGGTCGCGCTCGAAGCGCTCGCCACCCCGGCTTCGGCAGCAATGGGTGCCGCGTTCGCCGCGGACAAGAAAGACGGACCTCCGCCGCCGACGAACGGTAAAACGAGAACCATGACCGTCGTGAAGACGACCCCCAGAAAAAGCGTGCGTTTCATTATGTGAGCCCCCCGACTCGGGTAACGCGGTCCCCCCGGACCTGATGCGTTGGGCGTATTACCGCCGTGAGAGGACGCTACGCCCCACGGATAGAAGCCACAAGGCCTTTGGCCCGGTCTCCCCGCGAATTGGGGGCATGTCGAAAAACGCGATCGGAGCCGCCTGTGGGAATCGAACCCACGACCTTCTCATTACGAGTGAGATGCTCTGCCGACTGAGCTAAGGCGGCGGACCCGGCGGGCCGGGAACCGTCGAGAAGTTTAGCCGACGCGCGTGGGCAGGCGTGACGCGGTCAGCAGTGCGGGTCGGAGGACGGCACGCGCCCGTCGACGAAGAAGGCGTCGACGACATCCAGCACGCACGGATCACCCGTCGTGTAGGCCGTGTGACCTTCGCCCTCATAGGTCACGAGGTGCCCGTTCTGCAGCTGGTCGGCGAGCGCCACCGCCCAGACGTAGGGTGTCGCGGGGTCATTCGTCGTACCGATCACCAGGATGTCGGCCGAGCCCGCGGCGTCGATCTTCACCCGATCCCGTGTCGCCGGGAACGGCCACGCTTCGCACAGCGTGCCGCCATACGACATCACGGGGCCGAACACCGGTGCGGCCTGCGCCAGCAGCGCCGCCTCGGCGCGCATCGACTCGTTCGAGACGTCGGTCTTGTAGTCGAGACAGTTGATCGCGATGAACGACTCCGTCGAGTTGTCGCGATACGTGCCGTCCGAGCTTCGGCCGTTGTAGTTGTCGGCGAGGAAGAACGCCGTCGTGGTCTGCCCCGCGAACACCTCGGTGAACAGGTCGTCGAGGTAGGACCAGTTGTCCGGGTTGTAGAGGGGCAGGATGATCGCGACGAACATCGTGCTCGAGCCGAGCATCCGGCCGTCGGCGCCCGACAGCGGGGCGGTCGAGAGCTCGGTCAGCACGGCCCCCGTGCGGGCCATCGCTTCGTCGACGGTGCCGGTGAACGGGCACTCCTCACGGGTCACGCAGTCGGCGAGGTACGCCTTGAAGGCGTTCTCGAAGCCCACGGCCTGCGTCTTGGTGACGTCGAAGTCGGTCGTCGACGGGTCGACGGCGCCGTCGAGCACGAGGCGGCCGGTCTTCTCGGGGTAGAGGTCGGCGTACGTCGCGCCGAGGAACGTGCCGTAGGAGTAGCCGAGAAAGTTGAGCTTCTCGTCGCCGAGCACCGCTCGCAGCAGATCCATGTCGCGGGCGGCGCTCACGGTGTCGACGAACTGCAACAGCGGTCCGGTGTGGGTCAGACAGCTCTGCGCGAACTCCGCGTTCGCCGCGGCGAGGTCGGCGATCCACTGGTCCGAGCCGACGGTGCCCGGGATGATGCCGTAGTTGAACTGGTCGAGATAGGCCGGGTCGTCGTAGCACGACACCGCCGACGAGCGGCCCACTCCGCGCGGGTCGAAGCCGACGACGTCGAAGCTGCGCTGCAGCCGTTCACTCGTCGCGGTGTCGGCACTGTCGAGTACGAAGTCGTACCCCGAACCTCCCGGTCCCCCGGGGTTCACCAGCAGAGATCCGAGCTTCGTGCCCGTCGCGGGGTGCCGCACGAGCGCCAGTTCGATCTCGGCGTCGGCCGGGTTGTTCCAGTCCATCGGAGCGCGGGCGACGGTGCACTGCATGCCGTTGCCGCACGGGTCCCACCTCAGCACCTGGTGGTAGTACTCCGCGAGGTCGGCGGCGACATCCTCACCGGTGGGTTGCGACGTCGACTCGACCCGCGGCGGCTGGAACCACTGCAGGCACCCGGTGAGCGTCACGGCGACCGCCGCTGTGGTGAGGAGCACGAGACCGAGGCGGGTGGACTTCATAGCGACCTTTCTAACTCACCGCGTCTAAGTCACCGCGGCGGCGCGCACCGCGCTGATCAGCATGGCTTCGAGGGCCAGAGCGGGAGCGACGTTGCCTTCGATGCGAGCGCGTGCCTCGGTGATCGCGTCGAGGGTTGCGAGGGTGCCCGCAGCCGTCGTCGCCCGCGCGGCGGCCTCGAGGTCGGAGTAGATCGCGAGGTTCACCGGATCGTTGCTCACCCCGAGCTGCAGCAGCAGGATGTCACGGTAGAGCGAGAGCAGGTCGACGAGGATGCGGTCGAGACCGTCGCGCAACGACCGTGTCGCCCGCCGCTTCTGGTCTTCTTCGAGGCTCTTGAGCTGGGCACGCAGCCCGGGAGGCACCGTGCCGCCCGGCTCGATGCCCAACGATCGCAGCGCGTTCGCGCGCTCCTCGGCATCCCGCTCCTCGGTGATCGCTTTCGCATCGGCGCCCGCCACCGCGAGCAGCTCGGCGGCCGCGAGCACGGCACCCGACACGCTGCGGATGCCGAGCGCGAGTTCGAGGGTACGTGCCCGCCGATCGCGGGCGTCGGCGTTCGTGGCGAGCCGATGCGCCATGCCGATGTGGCTTTGCGCTTCGCGCGCCGCCCGCATCGCCTCGGGGAGGCTCACGCCGTCGCGGCGGGAGATCAGCTCCGCGACCTCGGCCACCTCGGGAACCCGCAGCCGCACCGTGCGAACCCGGCTGCGCACCGTCGGCAGCAGGTCGGCGTCGCTCGGCGCGCACAGAATCCAGATGGTGCGCGGCGGCGGCTCCTCGAGTGCCTTCAACAGGACGTTGCTCGACAGTTCCGCCATGCGGTCGGCATCCTCGATCACCATGACCCGGTAGCGGCCAACCGACGGCGAGAAGTAGCTCGCGGTGACGAACTCCTTCACGTCTTTGCGCAGGATCGTGACCCCTTCGGTGCTGAGAACCCCGAGATCGGGATGCGTTCGTGCCGCGACTTGGGCCTCGGTCTCGGCCTCGTGCCCCGGGCGGGCGATGAGCGCGGCGGCGAACGCGTAGGCGAGAACCGACCGCCCCGACCCGGGCGGACCCGTAAGCAGCCACGAGTGGGTGAGACCGTCCCCCGCCGCGGCGGCCCGCAACGTCGCGACCGCCTCGGCCTGCCCCGTCAGGTCGTCCCAGCTCATACGCCCAGCGTAGGGCGCGCCGCCCACCTCGCTGGTTGAGTAGCGCCGGAGGCGCGTGTCGAAACCACACCAGCGGGCTACTCGGGTACGTGGTCTCGACACGCCCGCTTCGCGGGCTACTCGACCGGCGGAGAGCGGGGTTACTTCTTCTTGGCGGCGGTCTTGCGCGGAGGTGCCTTGCGCTTCGGGGCGGGGCCCTTCGCGCGCTTGTCGGCGAGCATCTGAACGGCGCGCTCGAAGTCGATCGACTCGATGTCCTCGCCGCGTGGAATCGTCACGTTGGTGATGCTGTCGGTGACGTAGGCGCCGAATCGGCCGTCGCGGATGCGGATCGGCTTGCCCGACTCGGGATCGGGGTCGAATTCCTTGAGTGCGCTCGAGGTGCGGGCCGCGCCGTACTTCGGCTGCGCGAGAATCTCGAGGGCCTTGTCGAGCGTGAGGTCGAAGATGAGATCCTCCGACTCGAGCGACCGCGAGTCGGTGCCCTTCTTCAGGTACGGGCCGTAACGCCCGTTCTGCGTCGTGATGTCGACGCCCGTCTCGGGATCCTGCCCGACCACGCGGGGAAGCGACAGCAGCTTGAGGGCCGTCTCGAGGTCGACCGTCATCGGATCCATCGACTTGAAGAGGGATGCCGTGCGCGGCTTCACCACCGGCGTCTTCTTGGCGGGCTTCTTCTTGGGCGTCTTCACTTCGCCGGTCGCGACATCGACGACCGGCTCGGGTTCCGGCGTCGGCTCGGGTTCCGGCTCGAGCTCGGTCACGTAGGGCCCGTAGCGGCCATCCTTCGCGGCGATCTGCTTGCCGGTCTCGGGATTCACCCCGAGGATGCGGTCGCCGACGACGGGTGCGTCGATGAGCTCCTTCGCCTTCGCGGCGGTGAGTTCGTCGGGCGCCAGCTCCGGCGGAACGTTGACCCGGCGCGGGGTGCCGTCGACCGACTCGGGATCGGGCGTCTCGAGGTACGGGCCGTACTTGCCGATGCGCAATGTGATGCCGCTCGCCAGCTGCACGGAGTTGATATCGCGCGCGTCGATGTCGCCGAGGTTGTCGACGACGGTGCGCAAACCCTTGTGGTGCTCGTTGCCGAAGTAGAACCCAGTGAGCCAGTCGACCCGGTTCTGCTCGCCGTCGGCGATGCGGTCGAGGTCGTCTTCCATCTCAGCGGTGAAGTCGTACTCGACGAGGTCGGCGAAGTGGTCTTCGAGCAGCCGCACGACGCTGAACGCGATCCAGTTCGGCACGAGAGCCGTGCCGCGCGGCGTGACGTAGCCGCGGTCGATGATCGTCGAGATGATGCTCGCGTACGTCGACGGTCGCCCGATGCCCAGCTCTTCGAGCGTCTTCACGAGGCTCGCCTCGGTGTAGCGCGGCGGCGGGCTGGTCTCGTGTCCCTTGGCGTCGAGCTGCCGCAGTGGAAGGTCCTGCCCGACGGTGAGGTTCGGCAGCCGCTTCTCGTCTTCGGCTTCCTTCGCCTCGGGGTCGCGCGCCTCGTCCTTGCTCTCCTCGTACGCGGCGAGGAAGCCGCGGAAGGTGATGACCGTGCCGGATGCGGTGAACTCGGCGGTGCCGGCATCCTCGGTGGATCCGGCGATGGTGACGGATGCCGTCGAGCCGCGCGCGTCGGCCATCTGCGACGCGACGGTGCGCTTCCAGATCAGGTCGTACAGCTTGAAGTCGTTACCGCGCAGCACGGACTGCAACTCCGACGGGGTCTTGAAGACATCCCCGGCCGGCCGGATCGCCTCGTGAGCCTCCTGCGCGTTCTTGTTCTTGCCCGTGTAGACGCGCGGCTTTTCGGGCACCGTCTCGGCCCCGTACAGCTGCGCCGCCTGGTTGCGCGCGGCATCCGTCGCCTGCTGCGACAGCGTCGGCGAGTCGGTGCGCATGTAGGTGATGTGCCCGTTCTCGTAGAGACCCTGGGCGACGCTCATCGTCTGGCGGGCCGAGAACCGCAACTTGCGCGCGGCCTCCTGCTGCAGGGTGCTCGTCGTGAACGGAGCGGCCGGGCGGCGCGTGTAGGGCTTGGTCTCGAGATTGGTGACGGTGAAGGATGCCGTGTCGGCCCGCAGCGCGGTCGCCAGCTTCTCTGCGGCGGCCTCATCGAGAGCGACGACGTCGCCGGTGAGCTGGCCTCGGTCGTCGAAGTCGCGGCCACTCGCGACGCGGCGCCCGTCGAGCCGGGCCAGCCGGGCTTGGAAAGTCTCGGAACCCTGGCCGAGTTCGGCGGTGAGATCCCAGTAGACGGCCGAGACGAAGGCGAGCCGTTCCCGCTCGCGGTCGACGACGAGCCGCGTCGCCGCGGACTGCACGCGACCGGCCGAGAGTCCGGGCCCGACCTTGCGCCACAGCACGGGACTGATCTCGAAGCCGTAGAGGCGGTCGAGGATGCGGCGGGTCTCCTGCGCGTCGACGAGCGCGGTGTCGATGTCACGCGTGTTCTCCTGCGCCCGCGCGATCGCCTCCTTCGTGATCTCGTGGAACACCATGCGCTTCACCGGCACCTTGGGCTTGAGCTCTTCGAGCAGGTGCCAGGCGATCGCCTCGCCTTCGCGGTCTTCATCCGTGGCGAGGTAGAGCTCGTCGGCGTCCTTGAGCGCCTTCTTGAGATCGGCGACGGTGCGCTTCTTCTCATCGCTCACGACGTAATAGGGAGCGAAGCCGTTTTCGACGTCGATCGAAAACTTGCCGAGCGACCCCTTCTTGAGCTCCGGCGGGAGGTTCTTCGGCTCGATCAGATCACGGATGTGGCCCACCGAGGCGAGCACCTCATAGCCGTCGCCGAGGTACTGGCCGATGGTCTTCGCCTTCGCGGGGCTCTCGACGATGACCAGCTTGCGGCCGGCGGACTTCGACTCGGGCACTGTTCTCCTTCTATCCGGAGCACACCATACACACACTTTTTCCGCCGAAGCGCCCGGCGACCGTCGGCCGTCAGCGTGGCGTCAGCGCGGCGGACCAGCCCGCGCCTCCGCCGTGACGAGCACCCCGGCGATCATCGCCGACGCTGAGACCGTCGCCACGACGCCCTCGATATCGCACGCAACGAGGGTCGCTCCGTGGGCGTCGACGACCTGCGCGGCCTCCTCGCACGGGACGCCGGGATGGATGCCGAGAGCCGTGTCGGCGGCGGCGAGCGCCCCGGCGTCCGCGGCGGCGATCACGCGCTGCCGCTGCGCGAGGGCTGCCCCCACCCCCGCCACGGCGACGGCCAGCGCGGCGAGCATGGCGAGGGCGGCGAGCGCGAGAACCCCGCCGGAGCCGTGCTCGGGCCTCATGAGTCATCGAGCGCGCAAGCCCCGGCGCGGGCCCGCAGCCCGAGCACCGCAGCCGGTCCCGTCGGCGCGGCCACGACCCGCACGCACCGCAGGTCGCCATCTGCCCAGTTGCTGAGCGCGGCGCCCGGAACCTGTCGTTCGAGCCGCGTCGCGACCACGGCCGCGGAGTCCCCTCGCCCGAACCCGCGCGCGGCGTCGGCCGCGGCATCCTGCACCCGCACCTGCAACCCGGCGACCTGCACGCCGCCGAGCAGAAGCGCGACCACCCCGAGCACCGCCGGAAACGCGAGCGCGAACTCCGCCGTCGCACTGCCGCGCTCGCCGCGCATCCGCGTCATCCCGCCCACGCTCATCCCGCGGAGTTGAGCGCGCGCTGCACAAGGTCGGTGAGGATGCCCTGCACCTCGCCCGAACGCAGGATCACCACGAGCAGCCCGGCGAACCCGACCGCCGCCATGATGACGATCGCGTACTCCGCCGTCGCGGCTCCCCGGTCGTCGCGGAGCTTCTCGCACATCCCTTGCCACATCTGTCGCATCGCGTACCTCTTTATCTCTCCGCGAACGGAGGGTCGGGGCACGAGCTCTCTGAGTCTGCAACGCCGACCCCGCGCACTCTTGTCGTGTGCACGGCAGGGAGGGGAAGTCCTGTCGGCCGGATGCTGTGCAGGACTGGGCTTCGACGCGCAACCGGGGCGAGTTCGGACAACCGGGGCGAGCGAAGACGCCCGAGTCGTCCGAACTCGCCCGGGTTGTGAGCCACCCGCACATCACAGTGCCGCGAGGGTCGACCCGATCATCGCCAGAAGGAGAGGAGCGACCCCGAGCGCAACGAATGCGGGGAGGACACACAGCCCGAGCGGCAGCAGCAGCCGGGTGCCGAGCGCGGCGATACGCATCCGCACCGCCGCATGGGCGTCGCGGCGAGCCTCCCGGGCTTCGGCCCGCAACAGGGCGGCCACGGGAACCCCCGCCCCCTGCGCAAACGCGATCGCCGGACCCGCAGCGGTGTCGGCCGGCAGCCCCACCTCGATGAACGCCGTCGCAACCCGGTCGAGCGCCACCGCCGCCGGCACCCCACCCGACACCGCGACGGCGACGAGCTCGCACGCGAGCCCGGGGGTCGGATCGGCTTCACGCGCTCGCGCGACAAGTCGCCGCATCCACCGTCGCGCGACGAACAGCAACCCGCCTCCCGCGACGAGGCAGAACCAGCCGGGTGGAGTCGTCACGAGCACGCCGACGGTGTCGACGCCGAGAACGGCCCCGCCGAGCAGGCCGAGTATCGGCAGCGCGAGCACCACCCGGCTTGTCGCGAGCGGCCCGGCGAGCGCGATCGCGACCTCGCGGCGGGCATCGTCGGTGGCGACGAGCACCTCGCCGAGACGGGCGAGGGTCGCCGCGAGCGGAGCCCCGGCGTCGGTCGCAACTCGCCACGCGGCCGCGACGCACGCCCAATCGGATGCCGCCGCGGCATCGCTGGTCGCGTCGCGGATGGCGCCGGGCAACCGGTCGGCCCCATCCGCCTCGGCGACCCGGGCGACGACGGGGTCGGTCTCGCCGAGATGTCGCCACGCGGAGAGCGGCGGCAGTCCCGCCTCGAGCAGCACAGCGAGTCGCAGCACCGAAGCGGCAGGCCCCGGTGCCGTCACATCCGCACCTCCAGTCGCCCGTGCCGGTCGAGCCCCAGGCGGCCGAGCGCTGCGAGCCGACGTCCCTCCGCCCCGCGCGTGACATGCAGCACGACGTCGAAGGCGCTTACCGCTTGTCGCCCGACCGCGTCGGGTGAGAGACCGGCGAGCGCTCCGAGCGCTTCGAGCCGGGCCGGGACGTCGGCGAGCGAGTTGGCGTGCAACGTGCCGGCACCGCCGTCGTGACCGGTGTTGAGAGCGGCGAGCAGTTCGCGCAGCTCGGGCCCGCGACATTCACCCACGACGAGCCGGTCGGGGCGCATGCGCAAGGCTTCGCGCACGAGCCGGTCGAGGCCGAAGCCGCCCGCGCCTTCGAGGTTGGGCTGCCGAGCCTCGAGCGAGACGACATGAGGATGCGCGATGCGCAGCTCGGCGACGTCTTCGAGCACGACGATGCGTTCGTGCGGCGGCGCGATCGCGAGCAGGGCGGCGAGGAACGTCGTCTTGCCGCTGCCACCCGCCCCGGTCACGAGAAGGTTGGCGCGACGCGCGACGAGTTCGCGGATGCGCGCCACCGGCACGTCGGCGAAGAACCGCGCCGCGTCGAGGTCGTCGAGGGAGGGGCGTTGCTCCGCGGGGAGCCGCACCGACACGAGTGCCGCACCCCCCGAGACCGGCGGGAGGACGGCGTGCACCCGAACGCCGTCGCCCAGCCGCACATCGACGGCGGGCGCTGCCTCGTCGAGGTGCCGCCCGCCGAGAGCGACGAGACGCACGGCGAGACTTCGAGCCGCGGGGGCCGTCACCCGCAGACCCTCGACAATCGCGGCCCCCGAACCCCGATCGGCCCACACCGTGCCGTCGCCATTGAGGAACACGTCGGTCACCCCGCGCTCGGCGACGACGGCGGCGAGGGCGCCGAATACCCCCGGTGCTACGCCCCTCGCGACCCCGCTGCCACGGGCGACGAAGGCGGTCATCCCCCGATCATTCGCCGCTCGACGACGTACCCCCAATTCGGGGCGCGCGAACGTGAGAAACGGGCCTCGAGCATCGCGGGGGAGGACACGCGCGGGGTACACGCGTACCCCGAGTGGCGAAGGGCCGCCCGCCACCGCTCCGACGGGATCTGGCCGCGCTCCCGCAGAGCACCCCGGGATGGAAACAACCGTATTAAAAGGAGAGGGGCGGCGCCCATTGGGGGGAACGGGCGCCGCCGCAGCGACGTCGATTGGGGGGAATCGTGCACGTCGCAAGCCGAGATTGCGCTCGGATGGTCCTGAGTGTACTCCAAATGGAGGACACCGCAATGGCGAGATCGATCACAACTCCCTATGAGCGCGCAAGGGGTCGGCCGCCCCCTTTCCGGGGGCACCTCACGGTCCCGGAAAACCGGCCTCATCACGTGGTTCGAGCAGTGATGGCGACCGGGGTGCGCTCGGTAGGATCGACAGTCATGAACTCGATCGACAACCTCCTCCACGAGGACCGTCGCTTCCCGCCGACCCCCGAGTTCGCGGCGGCCGCGATCGCGCAACCCCAGCTCTACGAAGCAGCGGCATCCGACCGCCCCGCCTTCTGGGCCGACCAGTCGCGTCGACTGCTGCACTGGCACGAGCCGTTCACCGAGACCCTCGACTGGTCGCAGGCCCCGGTGGCCCGCTGGTTCGGCGACGGCAAACTCAACGTCGCCTACAACTGCCTCGACCGGCATGTGCTCGCCGGGCATGGCGACCGCGTCGCGTACCACTGGGAGGGCGAGCCCGGAGACACCCGCACCGTCACCTACGCCGAGCTCACGACCCAGGTGAAGAAGGCCGCCAACGCCCTCGCCACCCTCGGCATCGGACACGGCGACCGGGTCGCGATCTACCTGCCCAACATCCCGGAAGCCGTCGTCGCGATGCTCGCCGTCGCCCGGCTCGGCGCCATCCACTCGGTCGTCTTCGGCGGCTTCAGCGCCGAATCGCTCCGCTCCCGCATCGACGACGCTCAGGCGAAACTCGTCATCACCGCCGACGGTGGCTGGCGTAAAGGCAAAGTGTTCCCGCTCAAACCCACCGTGGATGCCGCCGTCTCGGGCGCCCCTGGATCAGATGCGAGCCCGGTCGAGCACGTTCTCGTCGTGAAGCGCGGCGGGAACGAGGTTGCCTGGGGCGAGAAGGATGTCTGGTGGCACGACGCCGTCGACGGTGCGAGCGACGAGCACGAAGCCGAAGCCTTCGAGTCCGAAAACCCGCTCTTCATCCTCTACACGTCCGGCACCACCGGAAAGCCCAAAGGCATCCTGCACACGTCGGGCGGCTACCTCACCCACGCCGCGTTCACGCACGAAGCGGTCTTCGACCTGCACCCCGAGACCGACGTCTACTGGTGCACCGCCGACGTCGGCTGGATCACCGGCCACAGTTACGCGGTCTACGGCCCGCTCGCCAACGGGGCGACCTCGGTCATGTATGAGGGAACCCCCGACACCCCGCACCCGGGCCGTTGGTGGGAGCTCATCGAGAAGTACAAGGTCTCGATCTTCTACACGGCGCCCACCGCCATCCGCTCGTTCATGAAACTGGGTCGCGAGATCCCCGACCGTTTCGACCTGACGTCGCTGCGCGTACTCGGCAGCGTCGGCGAGCCGATCAACCCGGAGGCGTGGGTCTGGTACCGCGAGGCGATCGGCGGCGGAACCACCCCGATCGTCGACACCTGGTGGCAGACCGAGACCGGGGCGATCATGGTGTCGGCGCTGCCGGGCATCACGACCCTCAAGCCGGGTTCGGCGCAAGTGCCTATCCCGGGGATCTCGATCGCCGTGGTCGACGACGACGGCACCCCCGTCGGTCGCGACGAGGGCGGGCTGCTCGTGGTGGCCGAGCCCTGGCCGGCGATGCTGCGCGGCATCTGGGGCGACATGGACCGCTACGCCGACACCTACTGGTCGAAGTTCCCCGACCAGGGCTTCTACTTCGCCGGCGACGGCGCTCGCTACGATCTCGACGGCGACCTCTGGCTGATGGGCCGCGTCGACGACGTCATGAACGTCTCCGGCCACCGGCTCTCGACCGCCGAGATCGAGTCGGCGCTCGTCGGGCATCCGGCTGTCGCCGAAGCCGCCGTCGTCGGAGCGCACGACGACACGACCGGGCAGGCGGTGGTGGCGTTCGTGATCCTGCGCTCGGAGCACACCACCCTCGAGGATGCGTCCGCGGTGTTGCGCGCGCACGTCGCGGCGGCGATCGGAGCGATCGCGCGCCCCCGCGAGCTCTATGTCGTCGCCGAGCTGCCGAAAACCCGATCCGGCAAGATCATGCGCCGCCTGCTGCGGGACGTCGCCGAGGGCCGCGACATCGGCGACACCACCACCCTCGCCGACGCCTCGGTGATGTCGATCATCGCCGACAAGTACGCCGCCTCCCCCACGTCCGACTGACGCTATTTGCCCAACTTCGTGCCTATTTCGCTCCGCGAAGGCACGAAGTTGGGCAAATAGCCGTCGGGGCTACGCGAATTCGAGGATGAGCTCGAGCTCGACGGGAGAGTCGAGGGGGAGCTCGGAGACGCCGACGGCGCTGCGGGCGTGACGCCCTGCAGCCCCGAAGACCTCGCCGAGAAGCTCTGAGCCGCCGTTGGCGACACCCGGCTGACCGGTGAATCCGGGGGCCGAGTTGACGAAGACGACGGCTTTCACGACGCGGGTGACCCGGTCGAGAGAGCCGATCGCTTCCGCGGCGGCGGCGAGGGCGTTGAGGGCGCAGCGCCGGGCGAGGATGACGGCATCCTCGGGGGTCACGTCAGCGCCGACCTTGCCGGTCGCCGGTAGCGCGCCATCGACGAACGGCAACTGGCCCGCGGTGAAGACGAGGTTGCCCGTCACGACAGCGGGCACGTAGGCGGCGACGGGTTTCGCGACCGCCGGAAGTTCGAGCCCGAGTTCGGCGAGGCGGGCGGCGATGACGCTCACTCGGCCCCACCTGCCAGGGGCCGCTTGAGGTAGGCGACGAGTCCGCCCTCAGGACCGGTGACGATCTGCACGAGCTCCCAGCCCTGGGATCCCCACGTGTTCAGAATCGCGGTCGTGTTGTGAATGAGGAGGGGTGTCGTGACATATTCCCAAGTGGGCATTCCAGGGCATCCTTCAGGTTCGCAGCGTGACCCATCGCGTATCCTCACCCTATGCCCGCCCAGAAATCGACGGCCACCAGTCTGCTCTCGGCCATCCTCGGAACCCTCGGGTTCAGCGCCCTCGCCGGCGTTCTCGTCACCGTCATGGTCGCCCCCGCCATCGCGGTTACTGGTGTCACCGCCAGCAACACGGTGGGCATCTTCAATTCGCTGCCCGAGTACATCCAGCTCGACCCGGGCAGCCAGCAGAACACGATCGCCGTGCGCAACCCGGCCCAACCGGATGCCGCGGCCGCCGATGCGTACATCACCGTCGCCACCATCTACAAGCAGAACCGCGAAGAGGTGACGCTCGACCAGATCGACGACGACCTCGAGTGTGCCGCCCTCGCGGGAGAGGATCGCCGGTTCTACGAGCATGGCGGCGTCGACGTGCCGTCGCTCGTGCGCGCGGCGGTCGGGCAGATCACGGGCGACAGCGAGTCGGGCGCCTCGACGCTGACCATGCAGACGGTGCGCAACATCCTGCAACAGCAGGCCCTCAACAACGACAAGTGGACCGAGGAGCGCAAGCAGGAGGAGATCGCCAAAGCGCTCGCTCCGACCCTGGATCGCAAGATCAAAGAGATGAAGCTCGCGATCGGTCTCGAGAAGAACTACACCAAGAAGGAGATCCTTCAGGGCTACCTCAACATCGCGGGCTTCGGCGGCAACACTTACGGAGTGCAAGCCGCGGCCAAAGAATTCTTCGGCAAGACTGCGGCCGACGTAACGATCGCTGAAGCGGCGAGCCTCATCGCGATCGTGCAGTTCCCGAACTCCCGCAGCCTCAACGACCCCGAGAACTACGTCGACAACCAGGACCGCCGCGACGTCATCCTCAAAGAGATGAAGGGCTACGGCTGCATCACCGCCGCGGAGCGCGACGAGGCTCTCGCCATCCCGGTCGACGAGAACTTCGTGCACCCGCAAGCCTCAACGGTCGGATGCCGCAGTGCGTCCCCGGGCTATGGGTACGTCTGCGACTACGCTCTCCACGTCATCGACGAACTCACTGCTCTCGGCACCACCCCTGAAGAGCGCAAGAAGGCCTGGGACCGCGGTGGATACCAGCTCGTGCTGACGATCCAGCCCGACCTGCAGGCCGCCGCGTGGAACACCGTGCACCAGTGGGCCCCCTCGAACGAAACCCGCTTCGCGCTCGGGGCGGTCGCCACCTCCGTCGGCGTCGGAACCGGCGACATCCTGACGATGGCGCAGAACAAGACCTTCGACGATTCCCTCGTCCCCGCCGACCCGCAGAACACCAACGCCGTCAACCTCGCATCCGATGTCGCTCACGGCGGCTCGCAAGGCTTCCAGCCCGGTTCGACCTACAAGCCATACGTCCTGCTCGCGTTCCTCGCGGCGGGGCACGGCATCGAGGAGGCGTACAACGCGAGCGTCCGCGAAGTTAATCAGGCCGAGTTCACCGACAGCTGCGGTCCGGCTCTGCTCGCCAACGGCGAGCCCCGGGTCGACGAGAGCGGCAACATCGTCGCCCCGCCGTGGGGCGGCATCTACAAGTTTCGCAACGACTCCAACGAGTCGGGCACATACAAGATCGTGCGCGCGACCGCCGGATCGGTCAACTCGATCTTCATCCAGATGGCGAAAGCGGTCGACCAGTGCGACATCGCCAAGATCGCGACATCGATCGGGGTTCACGACGCCGGTGGCCACGACCTCGTCACCCGACCCTCGTGCTCCATCGGTGGCTGCGAGAACAACATCGCCCCGCTCACGCAGGCGGCGGCCTACGCGGCGATCGCCAACCAGGGTGTCTTCTGCGAGCCGAGAATGGTCGCCGCTGTCATCGACCCGGACGGTGAAGTGCTCGAGGGCCAGCCCACCGTGTGCGGCCAATCGGCGCTCGTCTCACCTGGAGTCGCCAACACGGCTGCCCACGCGATGGCAGCGGTTATGGGCGGAACCGGTTCGGCGTCCAACCCGAACGACGGCACCCCTTATATCGGAAAGACCGGTACGACCGACAAGTCGATCCACACCTGGATGGTCGGCTCCTCGACTCGCGTCGCGACCGCTGTCTGGGTGGGCAACATCACCGGCGAGCAAGCGATGCGTAACGTCCGCGTCAACGGCACGAGCGGTGGCCTGCTGCGTCACCGCATCTTCCGGCCCATCGCCCAGGCGATCGACTCCGTCTACCCGGGTGGCGCATTCCCGGGCCCCGATCCGGCGCTGATGACCGGCTCCCCCGTCGAGGTGCCGAATGTCGTCGGCACCAGCCTCGAGCAGGCGAAGACGGCGATCGAGCTCGCGGAACTCAACTTCGAGCACGCCGGTGACATCGACTCCGACCTTCCCGCAGGTGTCGTCGCCAAGACCGAACCCGGTGGGGGCTCCGCGGTTTCGCGCGGCACGACGGTGCGGGTGTTTACGAGCAACGGTCTCGCCGAGCCGGTACCGAACGTCGTCGGAATGTCGAGGAACGACGCCGAAGATGCGCTCGACGACGCCGACTTCAACGTCCAGGCCGAGTGTGTCGACGACGGGGATCTCGGCAATCCGTTGCCGCCCCCTGCCATGGACCAGGTGATGTCGCAAGATCCGGCCGGCGGGTCGATGCATAACCCCGCCAGCACGACGGTGACGATCCGCTACTACCGGCCTGTCTGTCCATGAGCCGCGCGCGCGCGGCGGGCGTCGTCCTCGGAGCGACGACCGCCGCGACGCTCGGGGCGCTCACCTGGGGCGTGTTCGTCGAGCGCACCCGGTTCACCGTGCGGCACGAGGTGCTGCCGATCCTCGAACCGGGGTCGCGCCCGCTGACGATCCTGCATCTCAGTGACCTGCACATGGCGCCGTGGCAACGCAAGAAGCAGGATTTCGTACGCTCGCTGGCGCGCTATGAACCCGACCTGATCGTCGACACCGGCGACAACCTCGGACACGTCGATGGTCTGGCCGGCATCCGTCGCGCGTTCGAGCCGTTTCGCGGCATCCCCGGGGTGTTCGTCCACGGCTCGAACGACTATCACGGCCCCGTGCTCAAGAACCCGCTCGCCTACTTCAGCGGCCCGTCGGGGAAGAAGAAGCGACGACCCGACCTCGATGTCGCGGCGCTCAACACCTTCCTCGGCGATGATCTCGGGTGGCTCGACCTCAACAACGCCGCACGCGGCCTCGAAATGCGCGGTCAGCGCATCGAGCTCTTCGGCACGGGCGACGCCCACCTCGGCTGGGATCGGCTCGACACCCTCCCCGGCGCGGTCGAGGCACTCCGCGAAGAGGTGGAGTGGGATGGCGACGGCACCGTGCTCAAGCTGGGGGTCACGCACGCGCCGTACCGCCGAGTGCTCGACGCCCTCACCAACCAGGGCGCCGACCTGATCCTCGCCGGGCACACGCACGGCGGGCAGGTGCGCGTCCCCGGGCTCCCCGCCCTCGTCACCAATTGTGACATCCCGCGACGCCAGGCCCAGGGCCTCACCGTGTGGAAGGGACAGCGGCGTTCGGCCCTGCTCAACGTCTCGGCCGGGCTCGGCACATCGATCTACGCCCCCGTGCGGTTCGCCTGCGCTCCCGAAGCCGTGGTGCTCACCCTGGTTCCCGTCGGCTATCCTTGACAGGTTGTCGCGCAGGTGCGACCAACGGGGTATGGCGCAGTTTGGTAGCGCGCGTCGTTCGGGACGACGAGGCCGCAGGTTCAAATCCTGTTACCCCGACGCAATGACGTCAAGGAACGCCGACGGGCGGTCCTTGACGTCATTGCTCGTGTTTCACGGGCGGGTCCCATGGCGCCGGTTCCGCCGCACCGCGAAGCGGTGTGGTGGCCGTGCCCATGGGCGTACCCAGAACTCAGCGAGAATCGCATAGCGATTCTGCGTCCGATTAGTGCAGCGCTGGGGACAATTCTTCGTTTAGCGAGGTTCCGGCCGTAAACTATCCACGGATCTGGAAACCACAGATAGCGGGGAACAAATTGAAGAAGCAAATCACGCAGCTCGTCGACGATCTCGACGGAACCGTGCTCGAATCCGGTAACGGCAGCACGATTCGTTTCGCCCTCGAGGGCCGTCAGTACGAGATCGACCTGTCGACGGCCAACGCCGAGCGGCTCCGGTCCGCGCTCTCCCCGTTCATCTCGGCGGGACGTTCTGTCGCCGGATCGCGCAGCAGCTCGGGCCCCCGTCGCTCAAGCCGTAACGCGAGCGGCGAACTCGCCGCCATCCGCTCCTGGGCCCAGGGTCACGGTTATGCCGTCGGCGACCGCGGCCGCATCTCCGCCGAGGTGCGCGAAGCCTACGAGCGCGCACACTGACGGGCCGGGGTCTCGACACGCCGCTGCGCGGCTACTCGACCACCGAGGGGTCAGCTGAAGTCGGCGTCGGGCCCTGAACGGTAGGAGAAGTCGTATTTGGGGCGCCAGCCGCGGTTGAGCACGCCACCCGATTCTTCGAGATAACACGCGCCGCACAGCGACTCGTAGGTAACCTCGGCTCCGCCTTCACTAGACCCGGCCGACGTGTCGATGGCGACCTGGTCACCATCGAAGACGAACTCGCCGCCGACGGTGCGGGCATTGAAGATGGCTTTTCGTCCGCAGCGGCAGATCGTCTTGAGCTCTTCGAGCGAGTGTGCGATCTCGAGCAGCCGTCGGCTGCCCGGAAAGGCGACGGTCTGAAAGTCGGTGCGGATGCCGTAGGCGAGCACCGGCACGTCTTCGTCGATCGCGATCCTCAGCAGGTCGTCGATCTGCTGCTCCCCGAGAAACTGCACTTCGTCGAGCAGCAGGCACGCGACATCTTTCCCCGTCGCCCTGATGACCTGTTCGCGGCGCGTCATGAACGCGGCGAGCACATCCTCGTCGGGGGCGATCGTGAAGTCGACAGGGCGAGAAACCCCGAGCCTCGACACGATCGCCGCCTCGCCTTTCGAGTCGATCGCGGGCTTGGCGAGCAGCACCTGCTGCCCGCGCTCCTCGTAGTTGTATGCCGCTTGCAGCAGCGCGGTGCTCTTGCCCGAGTTCATCGCGCCGTAGCGGAAATAGAGTTTCGCCATCCGTGCTACTCCAGGTATCCGTCTTCGGCGGCGCGACGGATGAGATCCGCCTTCTTGCTTGCCGGTCGGCCGACGCGCGCGTACTTCTCGCGCACTCGGCGCAAATACGTCTTCGCGGTCTCATATTGCACGTTCATGCGCGCCGCGACTTCGGCGGTGCTGTACCCGGTCGCGTAGAGGCGCAGCGCCTCGGCTTCACCCGGGCTCAGCTTCGGTTGATCCTGCGCCGTCGCACTCGTGGGCAGGGGGCGCCAGACGCGCGCGACGGATCCGCCGTGGATCCCCATGACGCGACGTGCCGTCTCCATAACGGCCGCCATCGTCAGCGACTTGGACAGGAAAGCGGCGGCACCCGCGGCGAGTGCGCGTTCCCGCGCCTCGCGCGTGTCGACGCTCGAGAGCACGATGACCTTCGCCCCCGCCGCCCGGCACGTGCGCACTCGAGCTTCGATCGACACCGGTTCCTTGAGCTGGAAATCGATGAACACCAGGTCGGTCGGAAAGGCGGGGCTGTGCACGAGCTCCAGCCAAGTGGGGACCTTCACTACGACCTCGAAATCGGCGGCGTTGGCGGCGATCCAACTGCTGAGACTGTCGAGGAGCACCTCGTGGTCGTCGAGAATCGCGAGCCGCACGGCGCTCGAGGACGGTCCGGCGCTCCGCTCACCCGCCGGGAGCGCCGACACGGGGGGTCGATGCTCCATGGCGCTCACGCCAACAACCTTATGTCTGAACCCACCGGTTCTTCTCGACCTCAGAACAGTGTCGGCTGCAGCCCTCCGGCGGCCGGCGGGAGTGGAGTCGCCGACCGCGCGGGGCGCTCCAAGCCATGTCGGCGTAGCAGTGGCCGCACCCGGGCCGCGAGCCATCGGCGGTAGCCGGCGTCGGCGTGCACCTGGCGACCCGGATAGAGCCGTCGATACCGTGCCAGCAGCTGCGGACGCTCTCGCGCGAGCCAGGCGAAGAACCATTCGCGCGCGCCCGCCCGGAGGTGCAGTGCCGAGTACGCGACCGACTGCGCTCCCGATTCGGCGATCGCCGCGAAGGCCCGATCGAGGTGGTCGACGGTATCGGTGAGGTACGGAAAGACCGGCATGACGAAGACCGAGCACGGCAGGCCGGCATCCCGAACGGCGCGCACTGTCGCGAGCCGCGCCTCGGTCGTTGGAGCCCCCGGTTCGATCGACGCACGCAAGTCGGCGTCGAAGATGTCGATCGTCATCGCGACGTCGACCGGAACGTGCTTGGCGGCCTCGAGAAGCAGAGGGATGTCGCGTCGCAACAGCGTTCCCTTCGTGAGGATGCTGAACGGCGTACCCGAGGCGGCGAGCGCGTCGATGATGCCGGGCATCAACCGGTACCGGCCCTCGGCGCGCTGGTAGGGGTCGGTGTTGGTGCCGAGGGCGACCGGATGCCGCTGCCACGACGGGCGGGCCAGTTCCGTGGCGAGCACATCGGCGACGTTGACCTTGACGACGATCTCGGAGTCGAAGTCACGCCCGGCGTCGAAATCGAGGTAAGTGTGCGTCTGCCGGGCGAAACACATCACGCACGCGTGAGAGCAGCCGCGGTACGGGTTGATCGTCCAGGCGAAGGGCAGCGCGGCCGCTCCCGGCACCTGGTTGAGCGCCGACTTGGCGAGCACCTCGTGGAAGGTCATGCCGGCGAACTCCGGGGTTTGCACGGAACGGACGAGCCCGCGCAGAGTGCCGAGCCCGGGCAGCGCCGCGGCACTCTCGGCGCCGATCGCTTGCCCGCTCCACCGCATCCTCACATTCGAACATACATTCGAATGGGCGGCAAGGGTTCAGGCGCTGATGCCGAGCTTCTTCGCAGTGCGCGACAGCGCGGCCTTCGCTGCCCCCTTGTCGCCCGAGAGGGTGGAGCCGTACGACGGGATCATGCGCTCGAGGGCCGGAGTCCAAGCGGCCATCTTGCCGGGGAAGCATTTCGCGATCACGTCGAGCATGATCGGCACGGCGGTGGAGGCACCCGGCGAGGCGCCGAGCAGACCCGCGATCGTGCCGTCGGCGCCGGCGACGACTTCGGTTCCGAACTGGATGACCGACTTGCCGTCGCCATCGCGCTTCATGATCTGCACCCGCTGCCCCGCCGTGATCAGACGCCAGTCGCGTCCATCCGTGGCGGGAGCGAACTGCTGCAGCGCCCGGATCTTCTTCGACCTCGTCGCGAGCACTTCGGTGACGAGATAGCCGACGAGGGACAGATTCTTGAGCCCGGCGCCGATGAACGTGCCGAGGTTGTGCCACCGCAAGGCCGCGAACAGGTCGAGGTACGACCCGGTCTTGAGGTACTTCGTCGAGAAGCCCGCGTAGGGGCCGAAGAGCAGGCTCGATTGGCCGTCGATGACGCGGGTGTCGAGATGCGGCACCGACATCGGCGGTGCCCCGACCGACGCCTTGCCGTAGACCTTCGCCGAGTGCCGGCGCACGACATCGGGATCATCGGTGCGCAGGAACTGCCCGCTGATCGGGAACCCGCCGTACCCTCGGATCTCGCGGATGCCGGAGCGCTGCAAAAGGTTGAGGGCGGCTCCGCCGGCACCGACGAAGACGAAGCGAGCGGTGAACTCCCGCGGCGTCGACCCGACGTCGTGCTTCGCCTTGATGGTCCACAATCCGGTCTTTCGTGAGCGCCGCAGACCGGTGACACGGTGGTTGAGATACAGCGAAGCACCCTTGTCGACGAGCGAGTCGATGAGGGTGTGGGTGAGCGACCCGAAGTCGACGTCGGTGCCCGACGGGATGCGGGTGGCCGCGATCGGCTGATCCTTGCGACGCCCCGGGATGAGCAGCGGCGCCCAGGAACGGATGACGGACGCGTCTTCGGAGTACTCCAGGCCCGCGAACAACGGGTGGTCTTTGAGGGCGTCGAACCTCTTTCTGAGGTAGGCGACGTTGTCGGCACCCCAGACGAAGCTCATGTGCGGCACCGGGTTGATGAAACTCGTGGGTTCGGGCACCAGGCCCGCGCCGACGAGATACGCCCAGAACTGCCGCGACACCTGGAACTGCTCGTTGACCTTCACGGCGTTGGCGATGTCGATCGAGCCGTCGGGGCGTTCGGGCGTGTAGTTGAGCTCGCACAGGGCAGCGTGGCCGGTGCCGGCGTTGTTCCACGGGTCGGAGGATTCGCGTGCGACGCCGCCGAGGCGCTCGAAGATCGCGATCTTCCAGGTGGGTTCGAGTTGGGAGAGCAGGGTACCGAGGGTGGCGCTCATGACCCCGCCGCCGATCAGGGCGACGTCGAGGGGTTCAGTCACTCAACGAGTCTATCGAGCCGAAGGGGCTTCCTTGGCGCGGCGCTCATCGAGCTGCGGGCGGAGACCGGCGGCCAGGGCATACACTCGGTCGTCGAGCTTCGCGATGTCGCCCTTCAGCTCCGTCCGCAACTCGGCAATGTCATCCTTCAGCTCCGTCCGCAACTCGGCAATGTCGCCCTTCAGCTCCGTCCGCAACTCGGCAATGTCATCCTTCAGCTCCGTCCGCAGGCTACCGATGTCGCCTTTCAGCTCCGTCCGCAGACCGCCGATCTCCTTCCGAAGGTCGGCGCCGGTCGTGCGAATGGCAACGAAGAGTCCGACCGCGACGCCGAGAAGCGTGCCGATCGATACCCAGGTCTCCAGGCCCACCGTCATTCCTCCAGTCTGCTCCGACTGTTCGGAGGATGCCACTGTCGCAGCACCCTGAGCGCTCCCTGACGTCCCGTCATCCTGGGCGGGCGAGTCGGGCCGTGAGGCGGTCTGGGGAGGACGAGCTCTACAGCGTGACGCGGGCGGCCACGATCTCCGCGATCTGCACCGCGTTGAGCGCCGCTCCCTTGCGGAGATTGTCGTTGGAGATGAAGAAGCTGAGGCCCCGGCCTTCGGGCGCGCTCTGATCGGGACGGATGCGTCCGACCAGGCTCGGATCGGATCCCGCGGCATCGAGGGGGGTCGGAACATCCATCAGCTGGACCCCCGGCGCCGCCGCGAGCAGCTCGGTCGCGCGCTCGGCGCTCAGTGGGCGGGCGAACTCGGCGTTGATGCTGAGCGAGTGGCCCGTGAACACCGGGACGCGCACGCACGTACCCGAGACGCGCAAGTCGGGAAGCTCGAGGATCTTGCGACTCTCGTTCCGAAGTTTCTTCTCCTCATCGGTCTCGCCCAGACCGTCGTCGACGATCGATCCGGCGAGCGGCACGACGTTGAAGGCGATGTTCTTCGGGAACTTGACCGGGGCGGGGAGGGTGACCGCGCGCCCATCGTGCACGAGGCCGATGACATCCTGCGCCATCGCCGCTTGCGCCTGCTCGGCGAGCTCTTCGCCGCCGGCGAGCCCGGCGCCCGAAACCGCCTGGTAGGTGCTGACGATGAGGCGCTCCAGCCCCGCCTCAGCATCCAGAACCTTCAGCACCGGCATCGCGGCCATCGTCGTGCAGTTGGGGTTGGCGACGATCCCCTTTCTCGCCTCGTCGAGGGCGTGCGGGTTGACCTCACTCACGATGAGCGGCACGTCGGGATCCATGCGCCAGGCGCTCGAGTTGTCGATGACGAGCACACCCGCCGCGGCGAACCGCGGAGCCTGCACTCTCGACATCGTCGCGCCCGCCGAGAAGATCGCGACATCGAGCCCCGCGGGGTCGGCCGTCGACGCATCTTCGACCGTGACCTCCTCGCCACGGAACGGAAGCGTCGTGCCGGCGCTGCGTGCCGAGGCGAAGAACCGGATGTCCGCGATCGGGACGTTCCGCTCCTCGAGGAGGCGGCGCACGACGGCGCCGACTTGACCGGTGGCGCCGACGACGCCGAGGCGGATACCCGTGCTGCTCATGAGGCGAGAGCTTAGCCGCGCGCGCGGCGATGCGCCGAGCGACGGCTGCACCGTTCGATCAGTGGCCCCCGCCATTGCCGGACCGAGAGCCGGAGTGACCGGGTGCGTCGCCGGAACGTCCGGGCGACGCGGGCTTGCCGGCCGTTGACGTGGTGACATCCTCTGATGTCTCCTCGGCGTCATCGACGGGTTCCTCGTCGTCGCCGGACTTCTTCTTGTTGGCGTGGGTCTTCGCCCACGCGGAGATCGCCGCACCCTTCTCGGCGCCCGTGAACTCGTCGGAGTGCGCGAGATAGCGCGGTACGAGGGCGACTTCGGAACTGCGTTCGTTGCCGGTTCCGCTGCACTCGATCGCGTCGACCTCGAGCACCTGCTCGATCGTCACCGGCTCGGTCTCGGTCTCGGTCGACTCGCCGTCTGAGGGAGCGTCCTCGGTCGGCTCGCCCTCAGTGGGCTCGCTGTCGACCGGCACGAGCACGCACACCAGTCCGTTCTCGTCCGTCGGGGCGTCGGGTGAGGACGCGTCCCCCGACGCCTCCTCACCCGACGGCTCCCCCGGCTCCGCGGTCGAGACCGCGATGACCGGATCGCCCGGGTCCTCCGCCTCGACAGCCATCGCGAACCCCCCGTACGCGACAACCACGAGCGTGCCGGTCGCAACGGCGACGGCGATGGAACCCTTCATCATGAACCCCCCGATTCGATGAGCGCTTGGCAACCCTAGCCACGGCCTCCGAACGCCCGCAGCAAAGGTGAGAGGACTCTCATCCTCGGACCGACCCCACTCCGGGGGACGTCAGCGACCAGTTCCGCCGTGTACGACGGCCTCGGCGTCGGCGTCGAGCCCGAAGGCCTCGTGCACGATGCGCATCGCCTGGTGCAACGTGTCGGCACGGGTGACGACCGAGATGCGAATCTCACTCGTCGAGATCATCTCGATGTTGATTCCCGCGTCGGAGAGGGCACGGAAGAGCTGAGCCGACACCCCGGCCGACGTGCGCATCCCGGCCCCGACGACGGCGAGCTTGCCGATCTGGTCGTCGTACTGGAGCGACTCGAAGCCCACCGCATCCTGCTCGCCCGTGAGCGCGGCGACGACCTTCTCGCCGTCGGATTTCGGCAACGTGAACGAGATGTCGGTGAGGCCGGTGGCGGCCGCCGAGACGTTCTGCACGATCATGTCGATATTCGCGCCGGTCTTGGCGACGATGGTGAAGATGTCGGCGGCCTTGCCGGGCACGTCGGGAACCCCGACCACGGTGACCTTCGCCTCGTTGAGGTCGCCGGCAACGCCGGTGATGATCGGCTCTTCCACCGAATCCCCTTCCTTCGCGTCGCGTTGCGTCGTGTCGTGCTGCTCCACCGGCAGCACCCACGTGCCCTCGCTGTTGTTGAATGACGATCGCACGTGCAAAGTGACCCCGTGGCGGCGAGCGTACTCGACGGCGCGGATGTACAAGACCTTCGCCCCCGCGGCCGCGAGCTCGAGCATCTCCTCGCTCGTCACCCGATCGATTTTGTGAGCCTTCGGAACGATGCGCGGGTCGGCGCTGAACACGCCGTCGACATCCGTGTAGATCTCGCAGACGTCGGCGCCGAGGGCGGCGGCGAGCGCGACCGCCGTGGTGTCGGACCCGCCACGACCGAGCGTCGTGATGTCTTTGCTGTCGCGGTTGAAGCCCTGGAAGCCCGCGACGATCGCGATGGCGCCGTCATCGAGAGCCTCGCGCACGCGGCCCGGCGTGACGTCGACGATGCGCGCCGCCCCGTGCCGGTCGTCGGTGATCATGCCAGCCTGACTACCTGTGTACGACCGCGCGTCGAGACCCATGCTTTTGATCGCCATGGCGAGCAACGCCATCGAGATGCGCTCCCCCGTCGTGAGCAGCATGTCCATCTCACGCGGCTCGGGCAGCGGCGTCACCTGGTGCGCGAGGTCGATGAGGTCGTCCGTGGTGTCGCCCATCGCCGAAACCGCCACGACGACGTCGTTGCCCGCCCGGCGAGTCTGCACGATGCGCTTCGCGACCCGCTTGATGCTCTCGGCGTCGGCGACGCTCGATCCACCGTACTTCTGCACGATGAGGCTCACGGTGGTGCTCCTGAGTTGGGATGGGGGGCGATGGCCCGGCGGCCCAGTTTACCGGGGCGGAAGTTGTGTTGCGGATGGGTACTGGTATTCGATATACTGGGCTTGCTCGTGCCGAGCGATTAGCATCTATGTTCTTCGAGATGCTACCTGAAGGGAACGTCGGCGTGAGCATGCCTAGCGGTACCGTGATCGAGCTGCCCGAGCTCTCCGGTCTACCGCGCGCGTCCGACTCCGAGTTGGAGCGGCTGCTGGGAGTGGTCGCGGCGGCGAAACGGCGCGTGGATGCCTGCGCCGCAGCGCTCGCCGGCGAGGTCGAGCGACGCTCGGACCGTGAACTCGGGTACTCGGGGTTGGCGCAACGCTCCGGGGATCGCACCGCCGACGGGTTCGTCGCCCGCGTCACCGGGTCTTCGGGTGCGGAGGCGCGGCAGCTCGTAACGGTCGGGAAGCTGCTGGATGCTCCCGACCCGTGGTTCGCGGGGGTTGCCACGCAGGTCGCATCCGGAGAGGTCTCGGTCGGCGCCGCAGCCGCCATCACGACGGGACTGGGGGCGCCGTCCGACTCGGTCGCCGCCGATGATCTGCTCGATGCCGCCGAACGGCTGCTCATCGAGACCGCCGGGCTGCCGCCGGAGAAGGTCGCCCGACGGGCCCGGGAAGTGCGCGACGAACTCGATGTCGCCGGTGTCGCCGACCGCGAAGCGCTCCTGCGGAGCAAACGGTTTCTGCGCCTTACCCCGCAAGTCGACGGGATGACCCGCATCTTCGGCATGCTCGACCCCGAATCTGCTGCCCTCGTCACCGACGCGATCGACTGCGTCACGGCGCCCCGCCGCGGCGGACCCCGCTTCCTCGACCCCGACGAACTCGCGCGGGCCGAGCAACTGGAGAAGGATCCCCGCACGACGGAGCAGATCGCCCTCGATGCTCTCGTCGAGATGATCCGCATCGCTGGCGCCGCTGACACCGGCCGGGTCTTCGGAATCCGCAAACCCGCCGTGCGCGTCCACGTCGACGCCCGCGACCTCGAGACCGGCGACCGCGACGGCTACGCCACCGTCGAAGGCCAAACCGCCACCATCTCCATCGCCACCGCAGAAGGCCTCGCCTGCGCCGACGGCTACCAGACCGTCATCTTCCACTCCGACGGCAGCATCGACGTCGGCCGCACCCAACGACTCTTCACATCCCGGCAACGCATCGCCCTCGCCGCGATCTGGGGAGGCTGCGCCGTCGAGACCTGCGACCGACCCCCGTCCTGGACCGAAGCCCACCACAGCGTCCCCTGGTCACATGGCGGCCGCACCGACATCGCCGACGGCATCCTGCTCTGCCGGCACCACCACATGCTGCTCCACGACAACCACTGGAGAATCCACCGACCACCCGGCCGAGGCCACGCCGGCTGGAGGATGACCTCCCCCGATGGTCGGACCCTCCGACTCATCACCAAGAACCCGCTCCGTCGACGACATGTCACCCGAACACCCTGAACCCGGCGCTCAGGAGAGCTCTGCCCGTCAGTCGGTGGCGTTCAGCCCGGGCGGTCAGTCCGGGTGAGCCAAGCGTGCATTCGTCGGCCCCGCGAGAGATCAATGCCGAGACAGCGGGAGATCGGGGCGAGCCGGCGGGAGGTCGGGACGATTCAGCGGGAGATCAAGAACTCCTCGACCACGGCGGCAGTGTCT
Source organism: uncultured Pseudolysinimonas sp. (assembly GCA_965653335.1). Classification (GTDB taxonomy): domain Bacteria; phylum Actinomycetota; class Actinomycetes; order Actinomycetales; family Microbacteriaceae; genus Pseudolysinimonas_A. Next base: position 28,818 of record CBFGZU010000002.1, on the reverse strand, counting down.
TCCCAACCCTCGACGGCGCGCGTCGGAACACCGAGTGCGATCACCGGAAAGTCGTTGCCGTCGGGGTCGAGGCGGTCACCGACGAAGAGCATCTGGTCGAACGGGATGCCGGTGAGATCGGCGAGGCGCGACATCCCGTACGCCTTGTCGATGCCGCGACGCGTGATGTCGACGCTCGTCGAACCGCCTGATCGCACCTCGAGGTCGGGCAGATGCAGTTGCACGGCGGCGCGGAGCGTGTTCTTCTTTTCCCCCGTCGGATCCCACGCCTTCTTCGCGTCGACCGGAGCGGCCTGCCCGAGTGCCGAGAAGGTGATCTGCGAACCGCGATCCTCGAGGATCGGACCCCACGTCTCGCTCTCCCAGAACCCGAGCCGCTTCGCCTCCGACTCGACGGCGGTGAGCGCCGCCTGCTTCTGCTCCCCGGTGAGGTTCTCGGCGTACTGCTGAAGCCACGAACCGTCGCGGAACAGGAAGTACTGCGTTCCGCAGGTGGGCATGAGATGCATCCTCGCGAGCGCCTCAGGATGATCGACCGGAAGATTGTCGACAAGCTGACTCTCGAACTGCCCGAACTGGCCCCCCGAGATCACACAGACCTCGACGACGCCGAGCAGTTTCACGAGAAGCTCAGCCATCCGCGGGTCGACCGGCGACTTCGACGGGGCGAGAGTGTCGTCGAGGTCGAAGGCCACGAGACGGACCGTAGAAAGAGTCACGGGAGTCAAGTTTGCCAGGCGATCAGCCCTCGACCGTACGTCGTCCCTCGAACGCGCGACCGAGCGTGACCTCGTCGGCGTACTCCAGATCACCCCCGACCGGGAGCCCGGAAGCGAGCCGGGTCACCCGCAAGCCCGGCTGCACGAGCAGACGGGTCAGATAGGTCGCGGTCGCCTCGCCCTCCAGGTTCGGGTCGGTCGCGATGATCACCTCGGTGACCGTCGAATCCGCGAGACGCTGCACCAACTGTGTGATGCGCAGGTCGTCGGGACCAATACCGTCGATGGGACTGATCGCGCCGCCAAGCACATGGTAGAGCCCGCGGAACTCGCGGGTGCGCTCGATCGCGACGACATCCTTCGCCTCCTCGACGACGCAGATCGTCGCCGGACTGCGTCGCGGATCGCGGCAGATCGAGCACGTGTCCTGCTCGGCGACGTTGCCGCAGATCGAGCAGAACCGCACCTTGTCGCGCACATCCATAAGGATCTGCGCGAGGCGCTGAGTGTCGAACGACTCGGTCTGCAGAATGTGGAACGCGATGCGCTGCGCCGACTTCGGCCCGATGCCGGGCAGGCGTCCGAGCTCGTCGATCAGTTCCTGGACGATCCCCTCGTACATCGGGATCAGGCCTCAGGGGTGTCGAGCGGCGCGGGCGCGCTCTCCGCGCGGAGCGACTGCTCCTCGATGAAACTCGCCCCGAGGATTTCGCGCACGACCGCTTCGCCGTAGCGGGCCTTGCCATCGGCGGTGTTCTGCTGCGGCGCGCGCTTCGCGGCGACCGGAGCGGGAGCTTCGGAGGCCGGCGTCGACGACGCCGAAGCGATCGACTCCGACTCAGGACGGGGATGGGAACCCGCATTGGGCTCGGAGACCGACTCCCGCTCGAGCCCAGGGCCGGGAGCCGCGGGCGACCCGCCTGGGACTGGGACGGCTGCCGTGTCGCTCGACGGGATCGGGACGACGTTCCACTCGGGGGCGGGCGGGAGCGGGTTCTCGGCGATCGGGGGCGTCGGAGACTCGGCGATCGGGGGCGTCGGAGACTCGGCCGTCGCCGGGACCCGGGACTCCGCGTTCGGCGAGACCGGGGGCTCGGCTTTCGGCGCGGGCTCGGCTTTCGGCGCGGACTCGACCGTCGGCGAGCCCGAAGACCCCACCGGCGACGGGACCTCCGCGGTCGGCGACTCCGGCGTCGCCGGGTTCGCGGTGGCGGCGACGTCGTCGGGGCTCACCTCGTGGCGGGCGAGGAACTTCACGCGCACGCCGAGCACCTCGTGGATCGCCCCGCGTAACTGCTCGCTGATGCTCTCCCCCGGGCCCTGCGGTTGCTTGAACGACGCCACATCCGCCTCGGTCGCGAACGCGACCGTCAGCACGTCGCCGACGTAGGCGCGTGGGGTCGACGCGACGAGGGCCATCCAGGCGTTGCGCTTCGAGTTCTTCACGACCTCGAGGATCTCCGGCCACGAATCCCTGATCTGCTGGAGCGTCACCGGGGTCGCGGTCGATGCCGGTACGGCCTCGACGGGCACGTCGGGCGGTGTCGGGTCCTCGGCGGGCGGCTCGAGGTCGGCGTCGCGAGGGCGGCCGGCGTCGCGGTCGTTGTCGGCGCCGACGCTGGCGGCGTTGGGGGCACCGACGCTGGCGGCGTTGGGGGCGCCGACGCTGGCGCTGTCCTGTGGCCGCTCCTCGGCCTGTGAAGCTGCCGGGACGGTCTCCTCGCGTGCCTTGCGGGCCGTGCGGATGTCGACGGGTTCCACCGCCGGCCGATCGGGAACGGCGCGCATCGACGGGTGCTCGTCGATGCCCATCCGGCGTTCGAGCCGTTCGACACGGGCGAGGGCGCCGCGCTCGGTCTGGTCGGCGGCCGGCACGAGCAGCCGAGCGACCATGAGTTCGAGATGCAGCCGTGGCGAGGTCGCCCCCGTCATCTCGGTGAGCGCGGTGTTGACGACATCCGCGGCCCTCGACAACTCGGCCGACCCGAATGCCGAAGCCTGTGTCGACATCCTGTCGATCTCATCGAGCGGCACCCCGCGCAGAACAGCGGAGGCGCCGTCCCGCGTCGCTGCGACGACGATGAGGTCGCGCAAGCGCTCGAGGAGGTCTTCGACGAAACGCCGCGGATCCTGGCCGGTCTGGATGACCCGGTCGACAGCACCGAAGACACCGCCGGCATCGCGCGCCGCGATCGCGTCGACGACCTCGTCGAGGAGGGAGCCGTGGGTGTAACCGAGCAGCGCCACCGCGCGTTCGTACTCCAGCACCACCGTCCCCGAGCCGGCCGAAGGGTCGGACCCGGCGATGAGCTGGTCGAGCAGCGAGAGCGTGTCACGCACCGAGCCGCCGCCCGCGCGAACGACGAGCGGCAGCACGCCGCCCTCCACCTCGACCTTCTCGTCGACCGACAGCTTCTGCACGTAGTCGAGCATTTGCGCGGGCGGCACGAGCCGGAACGGGTAGTGGTGGGTGCGGCTGCGGATCGTGCCGATGACCTTCTCGGGTTCGGTCGTGGCGAAGATGAACTTGACGTGCTCGGGCGGTTCTTCGACGAGCTTGAGCAGCGCGTTGAAGCCCTGCGGCGTCACCATGTGTGCTTCGTCGAGGATGAAGATCTTGTAGCGATCGCGGGCGGGAGCGAACGCCGCGCGCTCGCGCAAGTCGCGGGCGTCATCCACCCCGTTGTGCGACGCGGCGTCGATCTCGACGACGTCGAGCGATCCGCCGCCGTCGCGCGCGAGTTCGACGCACGACGCGCACGTGCCGCACGGAGCATCGGTCGGCCCTTGGGCGCAGTTGAGACAGCGGGCGAGGATGCGGGCGCTCGTCGTCTTGCCGCAGCCGCGCGGACCCGAGAACAGGTAGGCGTGGTTGACCCGATCCGTGCGCAGCGCCGTACGCAGCGGATCGGTCACCTGCGCCTGACCGATCAGCTCGGCGAACGTCTCCGGCCGGTAGCGGCGATAAAGGGCGGTGACCACACAACGAGAGTAGTCGTCGCCCCTGGCACGAGGTTCAGGCCCTACACTGGCAGACGGCTCTCCGCGTGGCGCCATCCAGGCCAACTCCCCCAGGACGGAAACGTAGCAAGGGTAACCGGGCTCTGACGGGTGCGCGGAGGGTCCTTTCGGAGGATTCGCCTAGTGGCCTATGGCGCACGCTTGGAAAGCGTGTTGGGTGAAAGCCCTCGGGGGTTCGAATCCCCCATCCTCCGCTGAACTCCGCACCACCCGCACCACTGCCACTGGTACACCGCCCGCGTTTCGCAGCGGGTTCGACAGGGAGAGCATGATCGTGATGGAGCAAGCGGTCGTGCGCATCGTGCCGCGGCGATCGCTGCTGGTGTCGGCGATGGTCTCGATCGTCGTCGTGCTCGTTCCCGTCTCAGCGGTCTTCTATTGGTTCGCGATCCCCCGGGGCCAAGGCTGGTGGGTCGTCGCCATGCAAGTGCTGGTCATCGTCGCCTCGCTCGTGCTGTTGTTCCGCCAACTCACCGTCGACACGGTCGTCGCCGACGGCGAGCTCCGCGGGCGCGGCATCTTCAGCCCGATGGTGCGGGTTTCCCTCGAGCGGATCGCCACGGTCGATATCGTCCCCGTCTACGTCGGTCAGTCGCCCGAGACCGTGCCCCAGTTGCTCGTGCGCGACGCCGACGGTCGGCGCCTCTTCCGCCTGCGCGGAACCTTCTGGCGCGCCGGTGACTTCACGAAGATCACGGATGCCCTGCCCGTCTCGGTGCGCATCGCGAGCGAGCCCATGTCGTTCCCCGAGTTCTTCGCCGCCTACCCCGGGAGCGCCTACTGGTTCGAGAACCGGCCGTGGCTCATGGCGGGCCTTCTCGTGATCGTCGCTGCGGCTTGCGTCGGGGTTGCCATCGGCGTGATGGTGCTTCTCGGCATGCCCATCATGGCCTGACCACAGCGCTTCCTCGGGCACCGATGAGCCGATCCATTCCGGCGTCGTTCCCCGTCGACAAAGATCGGGCCGATCGGTCAGACGGCGGTCCAGACGCTGCCCGCACCGGCCGAGGTCTCGACGGCGCGGAGCACACGTTGCACGTGCTCTCCGTCGGCGAACGACGGCTCGGGCTGGGTGCCCCCGGCGATCGCGCGCACGAGGTCGACGACCTGGTGGCTGAAGCCGTGCTCGTAGCCGAGGATGTGGCCGGGCGGCCACCACGCCGCGACGTAGGGATGCGAGGGCTCGGTGGCCTGGATGCGCCGGAAGCCCCGCTCGCCTTCGGGCTGCGTCGCGTCGTAGTACTGCAACACGTTCATGTCTTCGAGGTCGAAGGCGATCGCTCCCGCGGTGCCTGAGACTTCGAGCCGAAGGGCGTTCTTGCGACCTGTCGCGAAACGCGTCGCCTCGAAGGTGCCGAGCACGCCCGAACCGTAGCGTCCCACGATGAGGGCGACGTCATCCACGGTGACCGGACCGCGCTCGGTGCCGCCCGTGCCGCTCAGCCCCGACGCGGATTCCATCACGGGCCGCTCGGTGACGAGCGTCTCGAGGGTGCCCGAGACGGAGGCGAGCCGCATCCCGGTGACGTATTCGGACAGGTCGATCGCGTGGGCCCCGATGTCGCCGAGCGACCCGGAGCCGGCGAGCGACTTGTCGAGGCGCCACGTGAGCGGCGACTCGGGGTCGGCGAGCCAGTCCTGCAGATAAGCGGCGCGCACCTGCTGGATGCGCCCGATCTTGCCGGCGGCGACGAGCTGCTTCGCGAGGCCGACAGCCGGCACCCGGCGGTAGGTGAACCCGACCATGGCGACGACGCCGCGGGCGAACGCCGTCTCCGCAGCGGCGGCCATCGCCTCCGCCTCCTCGACGGTGTTCGCGAGGGGCTTCTCGCAGAGCACGTGCTTGCCGGCTTCGAGGGCGGCGATCGCGATCTCCGCGTGCGAGTTCCCGGGGGTCACGATGTCGACGATGTCGATGTCGTCGCGCGCGATGACCTCGCGCCAGTCCGTCGCCGACGCGGCCCAGCCCCACTTTTCGGCGGCGGCCTCGGCGGCATCCGACCGTCGCCCGACGACGACGGACATCTCGATCGTCGACGGCAAGTCGAAGAAGCGAGGAGCGACCCGCCAGCCCTGGGAGTGGGCGGCTCCCATGAAGCCGTGGCCGATCATCGCGACGCGCAAAGATGACATTCGCTCAAACCTGTTGATCCGAAGGGAACGATGGACGCTTTCACTGTAGGCCCTCGACCCCGATATGTTGTAGATCGCAACATATGACGCCGACGCGTCCCCCGCGACCAAGGGAGTTCCCATGACCCTCACCCCCACCCCGGCCGACAAGTTCACCTTCGGCCTGTGGACGATCGGCTACAACGGCACGGATCCCTTCGGTGGCCCGACCCGGAGGCCGCTCGACACCGTGCACGCCGTCGAGAAGCTCGCCGAACTCGGCGCCTACGGCCTGACCTTTCATGACGACGACCTCTTCCCGTTCGGCGCGGACGAAGTCGCGCGGCAGAAAGAGATCGACCGCCTGAAAGGTGCGCTCGACGCGACCGGGTTGAAAGTCCCGATGGTCACGACGAACCTGTTCTCGGCACCGGTTTTCAAAGATGGCGGCTTCACGGCGAACGACCGGAACGTGCGCCGATTCGCGCTGCGCAAAGTGTTCCGGCAGCTCGACCTCGGCGCCGAACTCGGGGCACAGACCTTCGTCATGTGGGGCGGAAGGGAAGGCGCCGAGTACGACGCCGCGAAAGACATCCGGCAGGCGCTCGAGCGCTATCGGGAAGCCGTCGACCTGCTCAGCGAATACGTACTCGACCAGGGCTATGACATCCGCTTCGCCATCGAGCCCAAGCCGAACGAGCCGCGCGGTGACATCCTGCTGCCCACCCTCGGCCACGCGATCGCCTTCATCGGCTCGCTCGCCCACCCCGAACTCGTCGGTCTCAACCCCGAGGTCGGGCACGAGCAGATGGCGGGCCTCAACTTCGCCGCCGGCATCGCCCAGGCGCTGTACCACGGCAAGCTCTTCCACATCGACCTCAACGGCCAGCGCGGCATCAAGTACGACCAGGATCTCGTGTTCGGGCACGGCGACTTGCACAATTCGTTCGCGCTCGTCGACCTGCTCGAGAACGGCGGCCCGGGCGGCGTGCCCGCCTACGACGGCCCGCGGCACTTCGACTACAAGCCCTCGCGCACCGAAGATGAGACGGGCGTCTGGGACTCGGTGGCAGCCAACATGCGCACCTACCTGCTGCTGAAGGAACGCGCCGCGGCGTTCCGCGCCGATCCCGAAGTGCAGGAGGCGCTCGCCGCGGCTCGCGTGCCCGAGCTCGCCGTGCCCACCCTCAGCCCGGGCGAGACCTACGCCGACCTGTTGGCCGACCGCACGGCCTACGAGGACTTCGACACCTCGGTGTATCTCGGCGGCATGGGTGCCGGCTTCGTGCGCCTCCAGCAGCTGGCGACCGAGCACCTCATGGGCGCGCGCTAAGGCTGTTTGCCCAACTTCGTGCCTATCCCACGCCCAAAAGCAACAAACTTGGGCAAATAGCCGAGAGGATGCGTCGTGACACTCGTCGCGGGGATCGACTCGTCGACCCAGAATTGCAAGATCGTGATTGTGGATGCCGCGAGCGGCTCCGTCGTGCGGGAGGGGCGCGCGGCGCATCCGGCCGGCACCGAAGTCGACCCCGAGGCGTGGTGGGTCGCGCTGCAGGACGCGATCGCCGACGCCGACGGGATGGATGACGTCGTCGCCGTGTCGATCGCGGGACAGCAGCACGGAATGGTCGTGCTCGACGCCGACGGGAACGTCATCCGCGACGCCTTGCTGTGGAACGACACCCGCTCGGCCGCCGCCGCGACCCAGCTGGGGGAGGAGTTCCCCGACATCGTCGCCCGCACCGGCTCGCGCCCGGTCGCGTCGTTCACGGCGACGAAGCTGCGCTGGCTACGGGATGCCGAGCCCGACAACGCCGCCCGGGTGCATGCCGTCGCGCTCCCCCACGACTGGCTCACCTGGCGCCTGCGCGGCTTCGGGCCGGGCAACGCCGACTTCGCCGAGCTGACGACGGACCGCTCCGACGCGTCGGGCACCTCGTACTGGAACCCGCACACCGACGACTACGACCGCGAGCTGCTGGTCGCCGCCCTCGGGCACGACGCGATCCTGCCCCGCGTGCTGGGCCCGGGCGACTCGGCGGGCACCCTGGCATCCGGAGCTCTCGTCGGCCCCGGCGCGGGCGACAACGCGGGCGCCGCGCTCGGCCTCGGCGCACGCGACGGGGATGTCGTCGTCTCGATCGGCACCAGCGGCACCGTGTTCGCGGTGACCGGCTCGCCCGCCGGGTCCGACACCGTCGCCGGGTTCGCGGACGCGTCGGGGATCTTCCTGCCGCTCGTCGCGACCCTCAACGCCGCACGCGTACTCGACGCGATCGCCGGGCTGCTCGGCGTCGGCCACGACGAGCTCGGCCGCCTCGCCCTCGCGGCGAAACCCGGAGCGGGCGGCCTTGTTCTGCAGCCGTGGTTCGAGGGCGAGCGCACCCCCGACCGCCCGGATGCCACGGCGACGCTGTTCGGCATGACCCTCGCCGGCACGACTCGCGAGAATCTCGCCCGCGCGGCGATCGAGGGGCTGCTGTGCGGACTGGCCGACGGCCTCGACGCCGTGCGCGCTGTGGGGGTCGAGGCCCGACGCATCCTGCTCATCGGCGGGGCCGCACAGAACCGGGCCGTGTCGGCGATTGCCGCGCAGGTGTTCGACGTGCCCGTCGTCGTGCCCGAGCCGGGCGAGTATGTGGCGCGGGGCGCAGCCGTGCAGGCGGCCTGGGTGGCGACCGGTGCCCGCCCGGACTGGATCGTGCCGCTCAGCGCATCGTCGGCATCCGATCATCACCCGGTCATCCGCGCCCAGTACGCCGCACGGCTCTAAGGTGGGGCGCATGACCGCCGGGAACAGTGCCGACGGCGTCCGGGGGCGCAACCTCGCCGCGGTCCTGGGGCACGTTCATCACGGTCGGGCAGCGTCCCGCGCCGAACTCACCGCCCTCACTGGCCTCAACCGCTCGACGGTCGCCGCGCTCGTCGCCGAACTCGGCGAAACCGGTCTGCTTCGGGAGGGCGACCCCGTCGCGAACGGCGCTGTCGGTCGCCCGTCACCGGGGGTTCGCGTCGACGTGCGTCCCGTCGTGATCGCCGTGAACCCCGAGGTCGACGCCATCACCGCGGCGGTCGTCGGGCTGGGCGCGCGGGTCGAACGCCGCATCCGGCGCCCCGTCGACGGCGTGCCCGATCCGCAGACCGCGGTTGAGGTCATCGGCTCCGTCGTCGATGAGCTGCTCGCCGGCTCGCCGCGCGACCGGCACGTCGTTGCGATCGGTCTCGCGATCCCTGGCCTCGTGCGCGCCTCCGACGGGACCGTACGCTGGGCGCCGCACCTCGGGTGGCGGGAAGTGCCGTTCGCACGGCTCGTCGAAGACGCCCTTGGCCGTCCCGTGCACGCCGACAACGACGCGAGTCTCGGCGCGCTCGCGGAGCACCTGTTCGGTGCCGGCCGGAGCGTGACCGACCTGGTGTATCTCAACGGCGGCGCGTCGGGAATCGGCGGAGGCGTCGTCGTGCGCGGTCAGTTGCTCACCGGTCGCGCCGGCTACGCAGGTGAATTCGGGCAGAACCGCCCCGGTGTGGGCGAACAGCTCTCCGAGCGCGGCACGCTCGAAGACGAGGTCAACAGAGCCCGGATCCTTGAGTTGCTCGGACTCTCCTACGCCGACGAACCGGAGCTGGCTGCCGCGATCACCGCGAGTGACGATCCCCGGATCACCGCAGAACTCCGGCGGCAGCGTGACATCCTCGCCGTCGCCCTGGGCAACGCGATCAACGTCTTCAACCCCGACCTCGTCGTGCTCGGCGGCTACCTCGCGACGCACCTCGCGTGGGATCCGCCGAGCCTCGTCAACGCCGTGACCGCCGCGACGATTCCCGCCGCCGCGGAAGGAGTCTCGATCGTGCCGGCCGCCCTCGGCGAAAACCGCCTGCTCATCGGCGCGGCTGAACTCGCCTTCGGGCAACTACTGCGTGATCCGGCATCCTGGCGCTAGACCCGACACTCCTGACGCGCAGGCCCGACCACCCCGGAGACACGCGGGCGGTGCTACTCCACTGCCGATTCCCGCAGGCCCCAGGCCTGACCGTACCCACCCTCGGCTTCGGGTCTCGCCATGAGTTCCAGGTAGGGCGACGCCGGGAACGCCTCGGGCCCGAGCACGCCGGCACCGGACCACACGCCCGTCCCGAGCAGCTCGAGCGCGATCACCGGGTTGAGCGCCGTCTGCCACACGACGCACTGGCTCTCGTACTCGGCCATCGTCCACTCGTTGTCGCTCACGTGGTACAGGTACACCTCGCGGGGTTTGCCGTCTTTGCCGGTGCCGGTCACCCAGACTCCGGCGCACGTCTTGCCGGTCATCCGCGGGCCGATGGATGCGGGGTCGGGCAACGCGGCGGCGACGACATCCCGGGGCGCCACCTCGACGGGGCCGTTCGCGCTGCGCACCCGGATCGGCGCCGTCGAGTCGAGGTGCAGCTTGTGCAGGGTCGTGAGAACGCCGATGAACTCGTTGCCGAGACCGTACTTGAAGGTGACGCGTCGGGCGTCGACCCAGCGCGGCATGAGCAGCACCTCCTCGTGCTCGACGTTGACGCACTCGACCGGGCCGATGCCCTCAGGAAACTCGAACACCTCGGGCTCCGAGAACGGTGGTGTCGTGAACCATCCCACGTCCTTCTCCCAGACGACGGGCGGGTTGAGGCACTCCTCGATCGTCGTCCAGATGCTGAACGAGGGGGCGAAGATCTCCTCGCCGTTTTCGTCGCGCACGACGAGGTTCGCGCCGTCGCGCACCCCGAGCTCGTCGATCGACGAGAACAGCTCGTCAGCGGCGTAACGCGCGAACACGTCCGAGAGCCCGGGCTCGACACCCATCCCGACGAGGGCGAGGCGACCGGCCGCCTCCCAGTCGCCGGCTTGCGCGAACTGGTCGTCGCCGAGTTTGACGCCCGTGCGCGCGTACGGCTCATCGGGATGCGGCTCCGACAGGCTCATCGCCATGTCGAGGTAGTCGGCTCCGGCGGCGAGCGCACCCGCGAAGATCGTCGGGACGAATTTCGGTTCGACGGCGTTCATGACGTGTGTCGCGCCGTACTCGCGAGCGACTGCCTCGACCGACGACGGGTCGGACGCGTCGATCTTCGCCGCGACGAACCTCCCGCCCTGGTCGCCGTGCTTCGCCGCCACCCAGCGAAGGGTGCGCTCCGCACGGGTGAGGTCGTAGTCGCTCACGACCATGACCTCGAAGAAGTCGCGGCGGGCGGCGATCTTCGCGATCGCGTCACCGACGCCACCGGCGCCGACCAGGAGGATCCTCATGACCCGAAGCTAGCGGGCGCGCGACGATGTTCGCGACGAAGCCGGGGCGCGAACATCGCCCAGGCGGCGAGCGCGACCGATGCTCCGAGCACGGCACCGCCGACGGTGTCGCTCAGCCAGTGCGCGCCGAGGTAGGTGCGACTGAGCGCCATGAGCACGACATAGACCGCTCCCGCGACGGCGACCCACCAGCGCGGCACGAGCACGGCGAGGAGCGTCGCGACGGTCGCCGCGTTCGCCGCGTGCCCCGACGGGAACGCGGCGCTCGTGAGGTCGAGCAGGATGTCGTCGGGCCGGTGGCGCCCGAAGAGCGCCTTGAGCGCCTGAACCAGGCCGGCGCTCGCCGCAGAGACGACGACGAAGATTCCCGCGGCCCACGGTCGCCGGGCGAGCAGAAAGGCGACCGCGACGACGATCGGCACGAGCCAGAACGCGAACCAACCGCCGCCGAGGAAGTCGAACATGCGCGAGACGGCCTCCCCGAACGAGCCGCGTAGCTCGAGCAGATCTTCCATCCATTCGCCGTCGACCTCGTCGGCGATCGCGTCGATACGCACGAGCAGCCCGAGCCCGAGTACGGCGACGACCCCGACGGCGGCCGTGATCCCGGCGATCCGCCGCCAAGGCCACTCACGAAGGTCGCTGCCGGACTGCACGTTTCCACGGTAGCTGCCGCGAACCGGGTACCCGAATGTCGCCGACAGAGGACCGGATGGCCGCGGCGCGGCGCGTCGACGGCGCGTCGTGCGATCCGTCCCCAGAGCGCGACAGCCATCCGACGGCTCGGTCAGCGGCGACGGCCCGGGTGCGGCGAACGGTGATGACGGTCAGTGGGCGGCGGCCGCGAGTTCCGCCGGCTCCTCGCCGACACGCAGCGCGCGCAGCGGACGCACGACGAGCCACAGCAGGGCGGTCGCCACCGTCAGCAGGATGCCCATCCCCAGGCCCATCGGGATCGCGGTCTCGGTACCGAACACCCCGACGATGGGAGCCGAGAGACTCGCGAGGCCGAAGTTGATCGCGCCGAGAAGCGCGGCCGCCGTGCCGGCCTCGGCGCCGTGGGGCGCGAGCGCGGTCACCTGGATGCACGGGAAACTCAGCCCCGCCCCGCTGAGGAACACGAAGGTGCTCACCACGAGGGGCACCAGCCCGAGGCCGAGGACGGCGGATGCGGCGGCGGTGAATCCCGCGAGCGCCATGAGCGGCAGCGCCACCGCGAGCACGCGCGGGGGCGGGAAGCGGCGCATGAGCCGCGACGCCACTTGGGACGAGACGGCGAGCCCGATCGAGTTGACGGCGAAGAGGATGCCGTACTGCTGGGCGTCGAACCCGTAGACGTCCTGGAACAGGAACGATGACGCCGACAGGTAGGCGAACAGGCCGGAGAACATGAGACCCGCGATGAGCGCGACCCCGATGAACACCCGATCGGAGAGGACGGCGCGGTAGCGCTGCGCCGTCGTGCTGTGCCCCCTCACCCGCCGTCGCTCGGGTGGGAGGGTTTCGGCGATGAGGGTCGCGGCGAGTACGACGACGATGACGCCGTAGGCGGCGAGGGCGACGAACAACCCGCGCCAGTCGAGCAGGGCGAGCAGCTGCGAGCCGATCACGGGGGCGAGAATCGGTGCGAGGCTCGTGACGAGCGCGAGGCGCGACAGCATCCTCACGAGAGGCTGGCCGCCGAAGAGGTCGCGCACGGTGGCCATCGCCACGACGCCGCCGCCGGCCGCTCCGATCCCCTGTAGCACGCGGAAAACGAGCACCCCGGTGATGTCGGGTGCGAAGGCGACGCCGAGACTCGCGCCGACGTGCAGGCTCGTGGCGAGGATGAGCGGCAGCCGCCGACCGACGGTGTCACTCCAGGGCCCGACGACGAGCTGCCCGAGGCCGAAACCGATCATCGTCGCCGTGAGGGTGAGCTGGATGGCCGACTCGGAGGCCCGCAGCTCGTCGGCGACGATCGGGAACGCCGGCAGGTAGAGGTCGATGGTGAACGGGCCGAGGGCGACGAGGGCGCCGAGCACGACGACGTACAGCACGCGGGAGGAACGCGACAAGGCGTCACCCGGATGGGTCAAGAAGGTCATGGAATCGCGATCTGAAGGTGGTGGCGGACGGATGCGCCGGCTCCCTCGATGACGTCTCCGGGCTCGACTTTAGCTCGCCGTGCCGCGCCTCCGCCGGGCGCTCACACGGCGTCGAGTGCGATGAGGAGGTCGGCGATCAGATCGTCGACATCCTCGATCCCCACCGAGAGCCGCACGACCGAGGGCTCCACCTCGAGTTCGGTGCCCCGCACCGACGCGTGGGTCATCTCGGCGGGGTAGCAGACGAGCGACTCGACCCCGCCGAGCGACTCCGCCAGCTGGAACAGGCGGGTCGACTCCGCGAACTTTCGCGCGGCGGTCTCGTCGGCGAACTGCACCGACAGCATCCCGCCGAACCCGCTCATCTGGGAGGCGGCGAGATCGTGTCCGGGGTGGGCGGGGAGGCCGGGGTAGTAGATCGCGGCGAGTTTCGGATGTCCGACGAGACGTTCGGCGATCGCCATCGCGTTCGCCGAATGCCGGTCCATGCGCACCGCGAGCGTCTTGATGCCGCGAATGGTGAGCCAGGCATCCATCGGCCCCGAGACGGCCCCGACACCGAATTGCAAGAACTCGACCTTTTCGACCAGGTTCTTGCCGTCGACCTCGGTCGAGTCCCGAAGAATCACCGCACCGCCGAGCACGTCGCTGTGTCCGCCGAGGTACTTCGTCGTCGAATGCACGACGGCATCGGCGCCGAGCGCGAGCGGCTGCTGCAGGTAGGGGGTCGCGAACGTGTTGTCGACGACGACGATCGCGCCGACCTCGTGGGCGATCGCCGCGACCGCCGCGATGTCGGTGATCTTCATGAGCGGGTTGCTCGGCGTCTCGACCCAGACGACCCTCGTCGCGTCGGGCCGGATCGCGGCGCGCACGGCATCCAGGTCGCTCATGTCGACCGTCGAGAGGGAGGCCCCCCACGGCACGAACACCCGGCTCACCAGGCGGTGCGTGCCGCCGTAGACGTCGTTACCCATGAGCACGTGCGCGTTCGGGGCGAGGATGGCGCGGAGCAGCGTGTCTTCGGCGGCGAGACCCGACGCGAACGAGAACGCCCGGTCGCCGCCCTCGAGACTCGCGAGCAGCGTCTCGAGAGCCGTGCGCGTCGGGTTGCCTCCCCGCGCGTACTCGTAACCGTTGCGGAACCCGCCGATGCCGTCTTGCACGAAGGTCGTCGTGAAGTACACGGGGGGGATGACCGAGCCGGTCGTCGGATCGAAGTCCTGACCGGCGCGGATCGCGCGCGTCGAGAAGCCGCTGTCTGAAACGTTCATGGGTGAAGGTGTCCTAGGCGCCGAGGAAGGTGAGCAGGTCGTGGCGCGTGAGCACGCCCGCGGGTTTGCCGTCGTCCACCACGAGCAACGCGTCGACGGCGGTCAGGGCTTCCCGCGCCGCATCGACTGACTCGTTGACCCCGATGAGTTTGAGCGGCGGGGAGACGAACGCTTCAAGGGCGTCGGTGAGCTGCGCACGGCCGGAGAAGACGGCATCCACGAGGGCTTTCTCATCGATCGACCCTGTCACCTCGCCCATCACGACGGGCGGTTCGGCCGTGAGCACGGGCATTTGCGAGATGTCGTAGCGGCGCATCTTGTCGATCGTGTGACGCACCGTGTCGCTCGGGTGCACGTGGATGAGTTCGGGCAGGTCGCCTTCCTTCGCCCCCACGATGTCGGCGACGGTCGTGCCGGACTCGGCGGGCAGGAAGCCGTAGGACCGCATCCATTTGTCGTTGAAGACTTTGCCGAGGTAGCCGCGCCCGCCGTCGGGCAGCAGCACGACGACGACCGCGTCGGCGGGGAGGTCTTTCGCGGCTTTGAGTGCGGCACTCACCGCGAGCCCCGACGAGCCGCCGACGAGCAACCCCTCTTCGCGGGCGAGGCGCCGGGTGATCTCGAAGGATTCGGCGTCGCTCGACGCGATGATCTCGTCGACGACACTCGGGTCGTACGCCGTCGGCCAGAAGTCCTCGCCGACGCCTTCGACGAGGTACGGGCGCCCGGTGCCGCCGGAGTAGACCGACCCCTCCGGGTCAGCGCCGATCACCGTGATGTCGGGGTTCTGCTCTTTGAGGTACTTGCCCGCGCCCGAGATCGTGCCGCCCGTGCCGACGCCCGCCACGTAATGCGTGACCTTGCCGTCGGTGTCGCGCCAGATCTCCGGACCCGTCGTCTCGTA
Source organism: uncultured Pseudolysinimonas sp. (assembly GCA_965653335.1). GTDB lineage: Bacteria > Actinomycetota > Actinomycetes > Actinomycetales > Microbacteriaceae > Pseudolysinimonas_A. Next base: position 13,429 of record CBFGZU010000002.1, on the reverse strand, counting down.
GTGGCTCAAGGGACCGTTCGGATTGGAGTACTGGTCGGGCTTGAACGCGCCGGGGATCTCGGTGACGAGCCGGTCGGAGACCGAATAGTAGGAGTCGGGGCTGTCGGGCGCGACGGAGGTCGGGGTGACGACGACCTCGGCACCGTAGGCCTTGAGGGTGTTGATCTTGTCTTCGGAGACCTTGTCGGGGCACACGAAGACGCAGCGGTAGCCGCGCTGCTGGGCGACGAGGGCGAGACCGATGCCGGTGTTGCCCGAGGTAGGTTCGACGATCGTGCCGCCGGGCTTGAGCTTCCCTTCCGCTTCGGCGGCGTCGATGATGCGCTCGGCGATGCGGTCTTTGCTCGACCCGCCCGGGTTGACGTACTCGATCTTCGCGAGCACCGTCGCCTGGATGCCCTCCGTCACCTTGTTGAGCTTGACGAGCGGCGTGTTGCCGACGAGGTCGAGCACCGTCTGCGCGTACTTCATTCCCCGATCCTACGGTTGACCCTCGGTGTGTTACCGGCGCGCTGGAGCAGAAGAGGGAAGGCCATTTCTGGCCTTCCCTGCGACGCCAGCGCCGACGCCCGTCTCGGGCGTCGGTCCTCAGGCGACAGGGAGGGAGACGGGCGGGGGCTCGCCGGCATCCATGAGGGCTTGGGCGACCAGCTTCAGGCGCGCGTCGATCGCCTGGCCCATGTCGCGGGCGAGATCGGGATGCGTGCGCACGAGGTCGTCGATCACGGGGAGCGGCACGAACAGCACCGCGAGATCGACGAGGGCGATCACCCGGGCTCCCGCGACCTGCCGGGTCAGGGCGGTGACCCCGAGTATGTCGTCGCGACCGAGCTGACCGACGGGAAGCATCGCCCCGCGCGAGGCCGGAACCGACAGCTCGACGTTGCCGCTGACGATGACGCGGATGCCGTCGGGCACCGACCCGGCGCGCTGCACGATCTCGCCCTCGCCGTACTGCTGCAGGCGCGCGCCCCGTTCGGCGAGCGCGACGGCTTCGGGAATGCTCAGGTAGAACCGGGGAGCGAGTCGCGCCAGGTGTTCCTCGGTGCGTTCGGGTGTCGCGAAGTTGTCGGTGAGGTCGCGGTCGAGGTGCAGCCCTGCCCGGCGCGCGGCGTACCAGAGCCGCTTGCGGAAGAGACCGAGCGTTCCGTACGACTTGCCGGGGCTCGACAGCGGGATGCTCACCTCGTACCACGACTTTCCCATCGGCACCGCGGACGCCTCGACGTCGGGATGCCGCTCCGGCAGCCCGTTGGCGACGTCGACGAGCACGTCGATCACCTGCTGCGGCGGGTCGTCGGTCGCGAAGCGCACGAGGGTGTCGGTCTCGAACGGCGATGTCGCCCGCGTGAGGTTGCTGAACGAGGCGCCGGAGAGCGTCGAGTTGGGGATGACGAGGATGCCGTTGTTGGTGTCGAGGTGGGTCGCGCGCCAGTTGACCGCGATGACCCTCCCTTTACCGTCGGGGGTGAGGATGTAGTCGCCGATCTCGAACGGCTGCTCGAACAGCAGGAACAGCCCGGAGAGCACCGATCCGACGGCGTTCTGCAGCGCGAGGCCGATGACGATCGAGCCGATGCCGAGAGCGGTGAAGAATCCGCCGATGTCGGCCTGCCAGATCCAGCCGAACAGTACCGCGAGGCAGACGGCGATGAGCAGCACGCGAGCTATGTCGACGAAGATCGACGGGATGCGGTTACGCCACGTGCCCTGCTTGGCGGTCACGAAGACGGCGAGGTTGAGGCCGTTGAGCAACACGAGGATGAGCACGAAACCGAACGCCGTCGCGGCGACTTTCGGCCACGTGAACTCGGCGTTACCCGCCTCTTGCGGGATCTGAGTGAACAGGATGATGATCGCCCCGAGCGGTGCGAGCACGTTGCGGATGAGCAGCACGATGCGCGCGCCGGGCGAGCCGCGGCGCACCATCGCGGTGTGGATCTCGCCGAGCACGAGCAGGGCGACCGGGAGGCCCACGATGACCGAGACGGCCGGCCAGAACCAGGGCTCGGCGGCGATGTCGGTGAGGATCTCGAACATGTCGAATCAGAGTTCGGTGGAGACGGGATCGACGCGCCACACCCGCTGCCAACCGGACGCCGTCTCGACGACTCCGGCATCCGTGTACGGCAGGGAGTCGGGGATCTTGTCGACGACGCGCTGAGTGAGGAAGACTCCCGACTCGGTCGCGCCCCCCTGCAGGCGGAAGGCGAGGCTCACCGCGTCACCCCACAGGTCGTAGACCATCGAGGTGCGCCCGATGAGACCGCTCGTCACCGTTCCGGTGTCCATGCCGACCCGCACGTGGATGTCGGCGCCCTGCTGCGCACCGAACCGCTCGACGATGCGGGCGATGTCGAGCGAGAACGCGACGGCGCGACGCGCGTTGTCGACCCGGGGAACGGTGAGCCCGCAACTGGCGAGATATCCGGCCCGCGTGCTGCGCACGCGCTCCACTCCGTGCAGCTCGGCGGCGTCGTCGAACGCGCGGAACATCTCGTTGAGCAGGTCGAGCGACTTCTCGGAGTCGATGCCGCGCCCGTACTCCTCGAAACCGATGACGTCGGCGAAGAGCACCGTGACCTCTTGGTGGTCTTGCACGATTGTGCGCGCACCCTCGCGATAGCGTTTCGCGACCGCTTCGGGCATGAGGGTGCGCAGCAGACGATCGTTCTCGAGCCGCTGCTCCTCGAGGAGAGTGTTCTTGAGTTCCAGGCTGCGGCTCATCTCGTTGAACGCCGCGGCGACGTCGGCGAGTTCGTCGCTCTCGCCGGCCTCCACCTGCACGCCGCTCTCGCCCGCGGCGATGCGACGGGCGGCATCCCGTAGGCGGTACAGCGGACGCACCGCGAAGCCCGCGATGAAGACCGAGATGAGCGACACGATGCCGACGAGGATGGCCGAGGAGATCGCGAGCCGGCTCGTGAAGTCGTCGACGGGGGCGAGGGCTTCACGAGCGTCGATCTCGGCGACGATCGCCCATTCGAGTCCGGCGGGTTTGACGGGAGCGTACGCCGCGATGGACTGGGCGCCGAGATAGTTCCGCGATGTCTCGATGCCCGATTCGCCGTTGAAGGCCTCCCCAGCTGCCGCGGTGTCGACCCGCTGGATGAGGAGGGTCTGACCGGTCTCGACGGCGCGCTCCGCCTTGTCAAGGGACAGCCCCATCGCGGTCGCCGCCGCCAGGTAGGCCGTGGGATCCTCGGCCAGGTCCCGCGAGAGCGACCGCATCGTGCCATCCCGACCGACGAGGTAGGCCTCCCCGGTCTCCCCGAGGCCGCTGTTCTCCCAATCGCCGCCGCCGGTCATGATGGCGTCGATCCGAGCGGACGGCAGGCGCACTCCGATCGCCCCGACGATCGCGTCGTCGCTCGCGATCGGAGCGACGGCCCACCCGGTCGGCGCGTCGAGGGCGGGGGCATACTCCTCGAAGTCGGCGAACGTCACCGAATCAAGTCGGCTGCCCGACATCGCCTGCTGGAACGCGAGGGCGAGGTTCGTGTAGCTGTAGGGACCGTCGACCAGATCGGCGCCAAGGTCGACATCTTTGTTGACCGTGTAGACGACCTGGCCAGAGGTCGAGACGAGCACGAGCCCGGGGTACTCCGAGAGGCGGGCGAGGCGGCGGAGGTAGTCATGATGCTCGGCGTGCACCGACGACCACGCGCTGCCATCGCCCGCGTCGTCGACCGCCGACGCGTCGTCGCCGCCCTTCACCGTGTAGTGATACAGCAAGTAGCGCGCCGACGCCGAAGCCGGGATGAAACTCGACGCGTCGACCTCCTCGTCGCTGGCCGCGTTCAGTCGCGGGCCGAAGTCATCGGTGAAGAAGGCGACCAGTTCGGCCTCCTGCTCCGGAGTCAGCACCGGGGCGGACTCGCCGCCGGCCGCGGTGACCGCGTCATCCGCGATCGCTGCCGCGTCGAGCTCGGCGACGGCGTTCGTGAACGCGAGTTGGGCATCCACGACAGCGCTGTCGCGACTCGCGAGCAGCAGCGACGCCTCGATCGAGTCGAAGAGGTTGACGATCTCGCGCGCGCGGGAGTCGCGCACCTCGGTCAGGCGGTCCCGGGCCGCCTCGGTGAGCGACTCGGTGCCGTTGATGTAGCCGATGACTCCGACGACGACGTTCGACCCGACGCTCACCAGGAGCAGCATCATCAGCAGCAGCGACTTGATGCTCAGGGAGTGGCGTCGGCGCACCCGTGTGGCGACGTGGTCGCCGGGAGCGTCATCGACCGTCACCGCAGGCCTCCTGGGGGCATGAGCAAGGGCTCTTCACAGAGTTGCCTCACTTTAGCGGGTGCCGCGTTCAGCGCATCCCCCGCCGCGATCCGGGATGATATGGAGACAAGTCCACCTTTCCCACACTCCCAGGAGCGCGCTTGTCTTCCCCCTCGAACCGCCCCGGCCCGCCCACCATCAAGGAGCAGCGGACCGAGAAGCGCGCCGCCCAGCTGGAGAAGTTCAAGAAGCGGGAGGCGGCGGCGAAGCGCAACCGCATCCTCGGAATCGTGGCCGCGGTCGTGGCCCTGCTGCTCGTCGCCGGCACCGTCACGACGGTCCTCATCCTCAACGCGGCTCCGCAGAGCGGTGAGCGTGAGGTGATCAGCGGCGACTACCAGGATCGGCTGAAGCTCTACCCCGACCTTGAGGCGACGCACACCGAGACCCGGGTGACCTACGACCAGTCGCCCCCCGTCGGCGGACCGCACAACCCCGCCTGGCTCAACTGCGGCGTCTACGACGAAGAGCAGCAGAACGAGAACGTCGTACACACCCTCGAGCACGGTGCGATCTGGATCGCCTACGACCCGGCGACGACGAGCGACGACGAGGTCGCGGCGCTCGTCGCGCTCGCACCCGACACCTATTCGGTCGTCTCGCCCTACGACGGGCTCGGCGACGCGAAAGCGATCTCCGCGTGGGGCGCCCAGTTGCTCTTCACCGATGTCGACGACCCTGCGATCGAAGACTTCCTCACCGAGTTCTGGCGGTCCCCGGACTCCCCCGAGCCGAACGCCCCGTGCACGGGCGCCCTCGACGGTCCCGGCAAGGTTTCGTGACGCGACCGCCGGAGCCGGGCGCTCCTCAACCCCAGGGTTTCGTGACCGGATGAGCCGTCGGCGCATCGCCACGCTCGTGCTCGTCATGGCCATCCTCGCCGGCGCGATCTTCCTGGCGGGGCGGCTCACCGCAAACGGGACGGTCACGACGCCGACGACCGACAGCGCGGCCGCGGGTTTCTTGCGCGACATGCAGGTGCATCACGCTCAAGCGGTCGAGATCGCCCTGCTCGCTCGCGATCGCACCGACGACGAGACGGTACGCACCATCTCGTACGACATGGCGGTCACCCAGGCCTCCCAGTCGGGCGTGATGTACGGCCTGCTCGACGCCTGGGGTCTCCCGCAGCGCTCGTCCCAGCCGGCGATGGCCTGGACCCAGCTGCCGGCCATCGACGGCTCCGACAGCGGACATCAGATGGATCCCGAGCTGCCCGGCGGCATGCCCGGGATGGCGACCGCCGCCGAACTCGACGCGCTCCGTGCCGCCTCGGGCGACGACGCCGTGCGCATCTTCCTCGAGCTCATGATCCGGCACCACGAGGGTGGGCTCGAGATGGCGGATGCCGTCCTCGTGCGCACCGACGTGCCGCCGGTGATCAGCCTCGCGACCGGGATCCGCCGGGCCCAGCAGGCCGAGATCCTGGCGATGCGGGACCTGCTGGCTGCTCTGCCTCCGGCGTGAACTCACCCTCCGCGGTCGCGGCGAGCTGCTCGGCGAACAGCCGGGCGTAGACGCCGCCCGCGGCGAGCAACTCGGCGTGCCCGCCGCGTTCGACGATGCGCCCCGCCTCGACGACGAAGATCACGTCGGCCGCGACGACGGTCGACAGGCGATGGGCGATCGCGAGAGTCGTGCGCCCTTTGGATGCGTCGTCGAGAGCGCGTTGCACGACGCGTTCCGAGACGGTGTCGAGCGAACTCGTCGCCTCGTCGAGGATGAGCACCGCCGGATCCTTGAGCAGCACGCGAGCGATCGCGACCCGCTGCTTCTCCCCGCCGGAGAGGCGATATCCGCGTTCCCCGACGACGGTGTCGTAGCCATCGGGGAACGACGCGATCGTGTCATGGATGTTGGCCGCCCGCGCCGCCGCTTCGAGTTCGGCGTCGGCGGCATCCGGCTTGGCATAGCGCAGGTTCTCGGCGATCGTCGCGTGGAACAGGTACGTCTCCTGGCTCACGATTCCGATCGAATCGATGAGGGAGGCGTGCCGGAGGTTCCGCACATCCTCGCCGGCGAACAGCACCCGGCCCTCGGTGGCCTCGTGGAGCCGGGGCAGCAGGTACGACACCGTCGTCTTGCCCGCGCCGGAAGGCCCGACGAACGCCGCGTAGGTTCCCGGCGCGAGGTCGAACGAGATGCCCGTGAGCGTCGCGGGCGCGTCGGCCGGCTGATCCGGGTAGCGGAACACGACACTCTCGAAGGCGACCTCACCGAGCCGGCGCGCGTCCACCGGCTTCGCGTCGTCGGCATCCCGGATCGCGGGCACGAGGTCGAGGTACTCGAAGATGCGGGCGAACAGCGCTTGCGAGGTCTGCAGGTCGAGGGCGACTCGCAGCAGCCCCATGAGCGGCCACATGAGCCGCGTCTGCACCGTCGTGAACGCGACGATCGTGCCGGCGGTGACCGGGACATCCTGAAAGATCAGCCACGCCGCGACGAGGTAGATGACTGCCGGGACGACCGAGAGCACGACGTTGACGATCGCGAAGAACCATTGGCCGGTCATCGCCAATTGCACCTGCAACCGGATCTGCCGGTCGTTCTCGTCGCGATAACGCGCGACCTCGGCGTTCTGCTGGTTGAACGCCTTCGCGAGGAGCATGCCGGAGACGCTCAGTGTCTCCTGCGTGATCGCCGTCATGTCGGAGAGCGACTCCTGCGTCTTCGTCGCGATGCGGGCGCGGGCCTGCCCGACCCGCCGCTGCACGAGCACCAGGATGGGCAGCAGCACGACGGCGACGATCGTCATCTGCCACGACAGCAGCAGCATCGCGACGAGGGCGGCGATGACGGTGACGGTGTTGCCGACGACGCTCTGGATGGTGTTGCTCAGCACCCCCGCGACGCCGCCGACGTCGTTCTGCAGCCGCGACTGGATGATGCCGGTCTTGGTGCGGGTGAAGAAGCCGAGCTCCATCGCCTGAAGATGCGAGAACAACCGGACCCGAAGCGCGCCCATGACGGTGTTGCCGATGCGCGCCGTGAGGTAGGTCTGCCCGACGCCCAGCCCCGCCGAGGCGAGCCAGGCGAGCAGCATGAAGGCGACCAGCTCCAGCAGGACGGGGACGTCGGGGCGCCCCGAAGGCGGAAAGAGGCCGCGGTCGAATGCTTGCTGCGTCAGCAGGGGCGGCAGCACGCTGAGGGCGGCCCCCGCGAGCACGAGCACGATCGTGATCGTCAGAGCCCGGCGGTGCGGGCGGAACAGGTCGCCGATGCGCTGGATCAGATCGGGGATGCGTGGAGCCTGCGCGTTGAGTTCCCGCAGCGCGGCGGCGTCCCGGGCGCCGGCCCGGCGACCGCCGGGTGGCGTCAACCCGTGGGTGCCCAAGCTCACCGGGGAAGCCTACGTGACGGGCCCCCGGCGCACCGGGTCTCGGGACCCGCAGGGGAACAGCTGAGGGCGTCCTCACAATGATGGACAGACCGACGGCCCGCAACTAGGGTCTTCTCGACTGCATCAGCCGGACCTTTCGAGCACTGGGAGCTCTCCCGACAGGCCGGCGACAGTCGCCCACCGCACAGCAACACGCGCCCGCACGCCGACGACCTCGTCGAGCGGGCACCCGCAGGAGACCAGTGCACCACGAGTTCGAAGAGCTGCGACGAGCGGTCGCCGCCGCGGTGGCCGCCGACGACGCCGCTGCCGCCGTCGCCACCGTGCGACCGCACGCCCGCGCCATGGCGGCCGAGCGAGGTGCCGAGTTCCGTGCCCTGATCGGCAGCATTCCGCCGACCGCGTGGCACGGCGATGCCGAGATTGCGAGCGCGATGGGCGCGAGCTACCGATCGAAAGGTTCCCCGCCCGGGTCCTCCGCGATCGGCTACTTCGAAGCGGCCGAGGCGAATCTCGCGGTGGCGGGACGCGAGGCGGATCCCGATCGGGTCACGGCCTGGCTCGGACACGCCGCTGCTCTGCGCACCCTCGGGCGCCTCGACGCGGCGAAGCGCCAGGTGCAGCGCGCCCTCGACCTCGACGCCGACTGCAGCATCCTTCCCATTTCTGTGCGCATCGAGCTGGGTGCTCGCGGCCGACTCGAAGCCGGGATGATCGACCTCCATCTCGGCAACCTGGATGCCGCCCGTGGCCACCTGGAGTACGCGCACGGACTCGCAGCCGACCACCTGACGCGCGCGGAACGCATCGAGTGTCTCGGCGGCCTCGCCCTCATCGAGTTCGTCCAGTCGGGCCTCTCGACGGCATCCCGGCACACGGTCGCAGCTCGAGCCCTCGCGGAGGGTTCCGACCTCTGGCAAACCGGGTACGCCGCCCCCGCCCTCGTCGCCGACGCCCTCATCGCGGCCGAGCGACAGGATCTCGATGAGTCGGCTGCGCTCGAAGCGCAGATGTTCGAGGCGTCGCTCCACAACGACTGGGAACCCCTGTCGTTCGTCGCGGCGGCCTACCTGCGCATCGCCGATCAGCGACCGACGGAGGGCCTCGACCTGCTCCAGCGCGCCCGGGTCGGCTTCCGGGCCTGGTCGCCGCCGGGGCTCGGAGCCTCGGCGGAAGGGCTGTGCCGCGCGACGATCCTCGTCTACCTCGACCAGGGCGATGAGGCGTGGGAGATTCTGCGCACCCTTCCGCCCTACGAACATCACATCCTGTGCCCGGCGCGGATCGTCGCCCACTTGCGTCTCGGGCACGGCGATCTGAGCGGTGCCGCCGACGCCCTCGAGGGCTGCGAACAGATCGCCGACGACCACTCCCCCCGCACGATGCTCGACGTGAGAGTGGTGCGCGCGGCGATCGAGCTGGGGCGCGGCGACCTCCGGCTCGCCGACGTGATGTTCGACCGCGCGCTCGTGGCGGTCGCGCGAACGGGGTCCCGGGCTCCGTGGCGGCTCATCCCGCAGGGCACGCTCGCGGCGCTCACCGCCCGGGCGCTCACGCGAGGCCACGGCCCCGAAGCGACCCAGGTGCTCACCGAACTCGCGGAGTCGACGCAGGGTCAGACCCGGCTCATCGAACCGCTCAGCCAGCGTGAACTGCTCGTCCTCGCCGAAGTCGTGAAGGGGTCGACGGTCGGGAGCATCGCCGCGGCACTGTATATCTCGCCGAACACGGTGAAGACGCACTTGCGACGGCTCTACCGCAAGCTCGGCGTCACAACGCGGGCGGAGGCGATCCGAAAGGCGAAGTCCCTCGGGTTGGGGCCATCAGTCACCCCGGATTCACCCGCCTAGACAGATCAGTCGCTCAGGACGTAGTGATTTGATGTGAACGTTGAATGCGGGCGCCGTTCCTGATCCCGGCGCTCCGTACGACATGGGTGGGGTCTTCCGGCTGGTTACCGGTGGCCCCATCCGCCGTCTTCTCGCCTCGACGAAAGAAGGCGCCGCCCCGTGCGGGACGACGCCTTCTCGCTGTGCGTGAGTGACTACTTCAGGGTCACCGTGGCGCCGGCGCCCTCGAGAGCGGCCTTGGCCTTCTCGGCGGCATCCTTGTTGACACCCTCGAGCACGTTGCTCGGCGCGCCATCGACGAGAGCCTTCGCCTCGCCCAGTCCGAGGCTCGTGAGGGTGCGCACCTCCTTGATGACGGCGATCTTGCCGGCACCGGCCGACTCGAGAACGACGTCGAACGAGTCCTTCTCTTCGACGGCCTCCGCGGCGCCACCGGCACCACCGGCGGCCGGGGCCGCAGCGGCGGCGACGGGGGCGGCGGCGGTGACCTCGAAGGTCTCCTCGAACTTCTTGACGAACTCGCTGAGCTCGATCAGGGTCAGGTCCTTGAACGCCTCGAGAAGGTCGTCCGTGCTGAGCTTGGCCATTTCTTAACTCCTTTAGTTGGTTTCCTGCTTGGCGCGCAACGCGTCGACCGTGCGAACGGCCTTCGCGAGCGGTGCGTTGAACATGTAGGCGGCTCCGAACAGCGAGGCCTTCATGGCGCCCGCCAGCTTCGCCAGGAGCACCTCCCGGCTTTCGAGATCGGCGAGCTTGCCCACCTCGGCTGAGGTCAACGGGGCGCCATCGAAATAGCCCCCCTTGACGACCAGCAGAGGGTTCGCCTTGGAGAAGTCACGCAGTGCCTTCGCGACGGCGACGGTGTCGCCGTGCACGAACGCGATCGCGGACGGACCAGCGAGCTGGTCGTCGAACGAGCTGATGCCGGCCTCGTTCGCCGCGATCTTGGTGAGCGTGTTCTTCACCACGGCATAGCTCGCGTGATCACGGAGGTTCGCGCGCAGCTCCTTGAGCTGCGCCACCGTGAGCCCGCGGTACTCGGTGAGCACGATCGCGTTCGAGCTGCGGAAGTTCTCCGCGAGCTCAGCGACAGTGGCTTCCTTGTTCGCCATGGCGTTCCGTTCTATGTGTAGTGAGTGACGGCTGCGGACCGACGAAAAAAACTCCGGCGCACGCGCACGGAGTTTCAGGCCCCAGAAGGAGCAGTCACTTCACACACCTGCGCAGGCTTTCACCGTGCTTACGAGAAACACAGGGAAATTTCGTCTCCCCAGCGGGAGAACCGGCGGTCTACGGCCTCGAGAAGGATACGCGACGGATGCCGACTGAGCAAGGCGAGGATCAGTCGCCCGACGGCGGAGCCTTCTTCTTCCTCGTGCGCGGTGGCTTCGGAGCGGGCTCGGGGTCACCGTCACCCGCGTTCTCGGCGTCGCCGGTCGCGGCATCCTCGGGCTCGACGTCGGCAGCCGGGGCCGCTTCGAGTTCGAGGACCGGCACCTCCTCGCCGTCGGTTTCGGGTTCGGTTTCGGTTTCGGTTTTCGCGCCTCTCTTCGCCCGGATCCCCGGCAGCACGAGGGCGACGACGATGACCGCGATGAGGAGCAACAGCACGGCGAGGGCGAACCCGATCCCCGTCCCGGGGTCGCCGCCCGCAGCGGGGGGACCCCCGTCGGCCGGCAGCAGCGCGACATCGTCGATCGGAACCGGGGTGCTCAGGCCCGTCGATCCGGCCACGAGCGGCGTCAGCGTGCCGTCCGGGGCGAGAGCGAGCCACGCCGCGCTCTCGGCGTCGCGCACGAGCGACGAGCCGTCGGCGACCGCCGCAAGCGCGGTCGCGAGGTCGGGATCGGCCTCGAACGACGCGAGCTCGGGCCGAGAGGTCGCGGGGTTGATCCAGATGGTCGCGAGCCCCACCGGGGCATCGGCGATCGTGATCGGGACGACCCATTCGTTGACGAGATCGAGGGGATGATCGGTGTCCTCACCCGCACGAATGGCGTCGCTCCAGACGTGAACGCGTTCGACGACTCCGGGCTTCGTCGTCTCGTCGAAGGCGAGGCCGTCGCCTTCTGCGTTGACGCCGTAGACGTCGTTGAGCTGAGCGACGAGAGAACCATCGGCGACGTACCGGGCGACCTCTGACGGCACCGACCCTTCGGCGGCCGTCCCCGTCTTGGCTGACGCCGCTACGGGGGCGAGCACGAGCAGGGCGGTGAGGGCAATCGCGAGCGCGCTGCGGGATCGGGTCATCCGAGTGCGGCTTTCTTCCAGGGGGAGGGGACTCCCCATGTTCTCACCGCACCGGGGATGCGAGTGGGAGGCGCACGATGAACCTGGTGTCGCCGGACCGGCTCCGCGCGGCGACGGTGCCGCGGTGCGCGTCGACGATCGCCGCGACGATCGCGAGGCCGAGCCCCGTGCTGCCGGATGACCGCGACCGCGACCCGTCGCCGCGCGCGAACCGTTCGAACAGCACCGGCTGAAGATCGCCGGGGATGCCGGGACCGTCGTCGGCGACCGTCACCACGGCCTCGTCGCCCTCCCGCTCGAGCCTCGCCGTGACCGCCGTCCCCCCGGGGGTGTGCACCCGCGCGTTGGTCAGCAGATTGCCGACGACCTGCTGGAGCCGATTCGCGTCACCCGCGACGAGCACCGGTTCGTCGCCGACCTCGATCGTCCAGCGGTGCTCCGGAGACGCGGCGTGCGCGTCGGCGATCGCGTCGGCGATCAACGGCACGAGGTCGACGACATCGTGGACGAGCTCCTGCCCCGCGTCGAGGCGGGCGAGCAGGAGCAGCTCCTCGACGAGCGACGTCATGCGCACCGACTCCGACTCGATGCGGGCGAGGGCGTAGACGATGTCGTCGGGGAGCTCGAACCCGGACCGCCGGGTCAGTTCGGAGTAGCCGCGGATCGACGCGAGCGGGGTGCGCAACTCGTGGCTCGCGTCAGCGACGAACCGCCTCACCCGCTCTTCGCTCTCGTGGCGAGACAGGAGAGCCGATTCGACGTGCTCGAGCATCCGGTTGAACGCCGCCCCCACCTGACCGATTTCGGTGCGGGGATCGGTGTCGGGCGCGCGCTCGGCGAGCGCGACCTGACCGTGAGCGAGCGGCAGCTCGGCGACCCGACGCGCCGTGGCCGTGACGCGGTCGAGCGGTCGCAGCGCGACCTGCACGACCTGGGCCCCGGTGAGAGCGGCGACGGCGATGGCCACCAAAGTCACGAGGGCGAAGATGAGCGCGAGGTTCGTCGTCGTCGCCGTGACTTCGTCGGTGGGGAGGCCCGCGATGGCCGTGTCGTCCCGCCCGGGCGCGTTCCGCGCGGCGACCCGGAACTCCCCGAGATCGCCGAGGTCAACGGTGACCGGCCGCTCGCCGAGGTCGAGCGCGAGGAGTCGCGCGATCTGCGCGGCGTCCAACGCGTCGGCGGTCCCGCTCGGCGTCACGTACTCGGCTCGGATGGCGATCCCGTCGCGCACGCGCACAACGAGAGTGCCGATGCGGTTGCCGGGCGCGTCGGCCTGATCCGGTTGACCGCCGAACGCCGGCCCCGCGGCTCGGCGGGCGGCATCCATCACCTGGTCATCGAGCCGAGCCAGCAGGTTCTGTCGCAACGCGAGCACGCTCGACATGCCGATGACGATGCTCAGTACCGCGAGCAGTCCGACGATTCCGACGACGAGCCGGCGACGCAGCGACCACGGCGGGCGGGCGGACATCACGCCGCCGGTCCCGGGGCTGGCGGCTTGATCGTGTAGCCGACCCCGCGCACCGTGTGGATCATCGCCTCGCGGCCGTCGTCGATCTTCTTGCGCAGATACGAGATGTAGATCTCGACGATGCTCGACCGGCCGCCGAAATCGTAGCTCCACACCCGGTCGAGGATCTGCGCCTTGCTCAGCACCCGGCGCGGGTTGCGCATCAGGAAGCGGAGCAGCTCGAACTCGGTCGCG
>CBFGZU010000001.1:0-76971 GCA_965653335.1 uncultured Pseudolysinimonas sp. | reverse complement strand
AGGCACAACCGACGGTTCGCGAGAATCTCGGATGAGCGGGAATAGGCGCAGCGACAACGGGTGTGGAGGACGCCGTGAGCGGCTACCCGGCGAGTCGGGTCAGCTTTCGCGTGTCCCTTCGACTGCCATCCATGCGATGAGGCGTACGTCACCCCGTGCAATAGGCGGCAGCGGCTCGACCTTCTCCGCCGGTTGTCTACCGAAGGGGAGCACCTTCCCCGCGCCGATGACAGCATCAGCCTGCCGGAGCTCGCGGACAAGCGTCTGCTCGAGGCCGAGGAACCATCTAGGTGCTGGGCGGGGAAGAAGACTCGATTCTCCGGTGGTGGCCGCCTTTTCGATCGACGCGGCCGTGACGTTGGACTCGGTGCGAGAGGTCATCCGCGAGAAGGAGAAGCGCGTCCCGCTACTCTGTACAGAGATGTACAATTCGGGCATGATCAGCGTCTCGCTCACCGAGGCTCGCGCCCGGCTGCCGGAACTCCTCACCAAGGCGGCCGAGGGGGAGGAAATCCACATCCTGCGCCACGGCACGTCGGTCGGGGTGCTCATCGGTCACGCTCGCTGGGTGAAGACCCAACAGCATGATGTGCTCATCCAGGCCCGGGAGCTTCGGCGAAGGCGGGAAGCCGCGCGCGGCAAGCCCTGGGGCGGTCCTCGCGGCGATCCGGCCGTCTACGATCGCATGCTCCGCGAACGTGAAGAAGAGCGCGAAGCCGATCGGCGGGAGCTGTGGGGTGAGTGACGCCTTCGACTCCGACGTTCTCATTCGCGCCGCGAAGCCGACGCGCGAAGGCGACATCGACCGTGCGGTGCTCAAGGGGAGCATCGATTGCATCGGGTCGGTCGTGCTCCTCCCCGAGACGACCATCAAGCCGTTCCGCTGGGGCGACAGTGCCGAACTCGCGAACCTCACCGAGATTCTCGCGAGGATCGACCTCAAACCGGTCGACGAGGACATCGCCGACGCATCCGTCACGCTCGGTGCGAAGTACGGGTTGAGGGCCCCGGATGCGATCCACCTCGCGACCGCGGTCGTCTGGGGGGCCGAGCGGTTCTACACCCACAACACGAAGGATTTCGGCGAGCACATCACCGAGATCGACGTCGTCGTTCCCGGCAGCGACTAACTCGCGGGCGGTAGCATCGGGAACCGATTTCGCCCGCGCGGGAGCTTGCGCGGCGTGGGCGCGGAGGCATCCTTCGCGGCCGTGATCGCCTTCACCTTCGGGGCGCGCGGCGCTTTGCGTTCCTTCACGACCGCGTCCAAGGATGCCGGAAACGCGGCGGGCGCGGGACCGAACGCGGTGCGCGACGAGTGCACGACCCGGCGGCCGAGCAGGTGGTTGCCGCTGCCGCCGACGAGGGCCCCGATGCCGAACGGGATGGCGCGGCCGATCACCGACGAACCTTGCGTCACCGCGAACTTGCGCAGAAACGCCTTCTGCACCCGGTCGGCGATCGGTCCGAACACCGCGGAGGGGAGATTCTTGGTCACCAGTTCGCCCCAGAACGCGGGGCGCGTCTGTGCTCCGCCGACGGCTTGGCCGGCGAATTGGCGGATGAGCTCCTGCCCGCCGTTGCCGAGCATCATCGTCATGACGAGCGTGCGGGCGCGCTCCGGCTCGTCGACCGCGATGCCGTGGATCTCGCACACCGACTGCGCGAACAGCGCCGTGGCTTCGAGGAACCCCGCCGTCTCGACGCCGGAGAGCACGATCGAGGTGCCGATGCCGACGACGGGGATCGCGGCGCTTGCGCCCACGAGCGCGCCGCCCGTCGTGACCGCCGTCAGGTAGCGCCGCTCGAGGATCGCGACGATCTGCCCCGGGGTGGCGTCGGGCCGGCGGGAGCGGATGCTACGGATGTGCGCGAGCACGACCGGTCGCTGCACCGAGAGCAGCGCGTCGAAACCCCGTTCGGCCGCCGAGAGCGACCGGTCGTGGCCTCGCACCTCCAGGTCGCCGGTCATGCTGTTACCTTTTCACACCGTAATCGGCGTTGTATCGGGCGACGACCTCGCGGATCGGAGCGTCGATCACGAGCTGACCCTTGTCGAGGTAGAGGCCGCGCGTGCAGAAACGCAGCAGGTCCTTCTCGCTGTGCGACACGAAGAACAGCGTGCGCCCCCCGGCGAGCAGCTCTTCGATGCGCGTGTAGCACTTCGCCTTGAACGAGGCATCGCCGACCGCGAGCACTTCGTCGACGAGGATGATCGGCTCCTCGAGCCGCGAGATGACGGCGAACGCGAGCCGCACCTTCATCCCGCTCGACAGATGCTTGTAAGGGGTGTCGACGAATTTCTCGAGTTCGGCGAAGCCGATGATCTCGTCGAAGCGCTCGGCGATCTCGCGCGTCGTCATGCCGTGCAGGCCGGCCGTGAGGTTGACGTTGTCGCGCACCGTGAGGTCGTTGACGAACCCGCCGGTGATCTCGATGAGCGGAGCGACCCCGCCGGCGACGGTGACCGTCCCCTCGTCGGGCAGCATCACCTGGGCGACGAGCTTGAGCAGCGTCGATTTGCCCTGACCGTTGCGGCCGACGACGCCGATCGCCTCGCCCGGGGCCACCTCGAACGAGACGTCGCGCAGCGGCCAGAACTCGTCCGGACGGCGTCGCCGCGTGCGCCCGGCGAACAGGTCTTTGAAGTTGCGGCGGGCTCCGCGGTTGCGGGTGAAGCGGATGCCGAGGTTCCGCACGCTGATCGCGCCCTCGGGGGCGGCATCGTTCGGCATCAGATCTCCTTCAGCACGCGACGGATGCTGCCGCGGTAGACGAGGAATCCGACGATGAGGAAGAGCACCGTCATCCCGGCGCTGATGGCGACCGCGAACCCGTCGAACTGCTCGGGGAAGAACGCGGCGCGGTAGAGCGAGAAGATGCCGGCGAGCGGGTTGAAGGCGCCCCAGAACCGCAGCTCCTCGGGCAGGTCGTGCAGCCCGTAGATGATCGGCGACGCGTAGAACAGGAAGCGCAGCACGAGCTTCACGGCGCGTTCGAGGTCGCGGAAGAACACGACAAGCGGCGCCACAAGCAGCCCGATGCCGAGGGTGAGGCCCGCCTGCAGCGGGATGGCGAGGAGCCACCAGAGAGCGTCGACGTGCAGTGTCGCGCCCGCGAAGATCACGAAAACCGCCAGCACTGGGATGCTCGCGATGAACTCGATTCCCTTGCTGAGCACGAGCCGGGCGACCCAGATGGTGCGCGGGATCGTCGTCGAGCGGATGAGCTTCGCTTCCTTCGTGAAGGCGCGGGTGCTGTCGGAGATCGCCCCCGTGAACCACATCCACGGGAGCAGCCCGGCGAGCAGGAAGACGATGTACGGCTGGTGCCCCACCGGGCGGTCGAACACCTGGGTGAAGACGAACCAGTAGATCGCCGCCATGACGAGCGGGTCGAGGATCGACCACAGGTAGCCGAGCGCGCTCGTCGAGTAGCGCACCTTGAGGTCACGGGTCGTGAGGATCCACAGCGACCGTCGATAGCGGCCGATCGGCGACCACCGCGGTCGCGCGCCGGGGCGCGCGAGATCGTCGACAGTCACGCCCCCAGGTTAGTGGCGGGCGAACGCGAGAAGTTCAGCGGAGGCGGCGGCGTGTACGTCGCCGGAGCGGGTTCGCGTGGCGGGGACGCGCGAACAGACAAGCTCAGACGAAGAGGTTGGCCCGCTCGAGGTCTTCGGCGAAGTCGATTTCGACGGCGTAGAGGTCGGAGATGTCGACGGGGGTGAAGCGCACGGCATCCTTCTCGATCGCGAGTTCAATGCCGCGTTCGAAGTAGTCCTGGTCGTCGACCTGGCCGAGGCGCCGGATGAGCGCCGCTTTGTCGTCGCGGGACACGAAGTTGATGCCGACCGCTTCGCCGAGGCCGTCGACGACGGTCTTCGAGAGCTCTTTGATGTGGCCGTTCGCGTCGGTCGTGTACTTGACCTCTTCGTCGGACACTTTGGCGGTGTTGACGCTCACGAAGCTCGTGTTCCGCGCGACGAGGTCGCCGGCCCGCACGAGCGCTTCGGGGTCGAACACGACGTCACCGTTCATCCACAGCACGCCGCCGTCTTTCGACGCCTGCAGGGCGCGCAACAGCGACTTGCTCGTGTTGGTCTGGTCGTACCGCTCGTTGTAGACGTAGTTGTTGTCGGGGAAGGCTTCGACGATGTGCTCGAGCTTGTAACCGACAACGGTCGTCACGCTTACGTCGGCGCCAAAGGCCTGGTGGATGTTGTCCATCTGTTGCCGCATGATGCTGCGACCGTCGCTGAGTTCGGTGAGCGGCTTGGGCAGTGACCGACCGAGTCGGCTTCCCATGCCCGCTGCGAGGATCACGATCTGAGTCGTCATGGTCCTGGTCTCCTTGGGTGTCGGGGCAACGCGATGGAGTGAAATTCACCCGCTGTTCACCGCGCGACCGTTGTGCAAGACACCCCGTCGTGTCACCGGATTCTATCGACGGGCCTCGGGAAAACCCCAGGTCGCCGACGCGACCGTTCTCGGATCGTGATGAAATCCGTGAAGATTTCGCGTTGATACGGTTGACCGGTGGAACCCGAGTCCGACGCCTCATCCCGCAAGGGTCCGGGTGGGCGTTCGACCGCTGCGCGTCCGGGCGCCGCCCGCGGCGCGACCTCGTCGAAGAGTCGTCCCCCCCAAGCCGGCAGCGCTGAGGCCGAGTCGGTTGCACCCGCGTCGACGGCACGACCCGCGGCGACCGCGGCCGCCCCGAAAGCGCTGAAGGCCGCCAGCCCGCCGAAGACCGCCAGCCCACCGAAGGCTCCCAATCCTCCGAAGGCGGCCAATCCTCCGAAGGCGGCCAATCCTCCGAAGGCGGCCAATCCGCCGAAGGCCACGAATCCGCCGAAGCCCGTGCAAGCGCAGAAAGTCGTGCGCCGCCCGGCGCGGGCGACCACCCAGCCCGCCCCGGCATCCGCGATCGCGCTCTCGGTGCGCAATCTCACCAAACGGTTCGGAGACATCACGGCCGTGGACGCGGTCGACCTCGAGGTGCCCGCCGGCACGTTCTATGGATTCGTCGGCCCGAACGGCGCCGGCAAGACGACGACCCTCGCCATGGTCACCGGACTGCTGCGTCCCGACTCGGGGGAGGTTCGCATCCACGGCGCCGACGTCTGGGGCAACCCCGCCGTCGCGAAGAAATCCCTCGGCGTCCTTCCCGACAACCTGCGACTGTTCGACCGCCTCACAGGCGCCGAGTTCCTCCATCACGCGGGGGCGTTGCGCGGGCTCGACCGCGAGACCACGAGCCGCCGGCTGGACGACATCGTCGCCGCCTTCGGGTTGCGGCACTCGCTCTACCGGTTCGTCTCGGACTACTCCGCGGGCATGGTGAAGAAGATCGCCATCGCGGCCGCGATGATCCACTCGCCGCGACTGCTCGTGCTCGACGAACCGTTCGAATCGGTCGACCCGGTGTCGGCGGCAGCCGTCATCTCGATTCTCAAGAAATACGCCGAGGCCGGCGGCACCGTGGTTCTGTCGAGCCACAGCATGGGGCTCATCGAGCGCACGTGCGACTCCGTGGCGATCATCGCCGACGGCAGGATGCTCGCAGCGGGACCGCTCGCGCAGGTTCTCGACGGTGAGAGTCTCGAGACCAGATTCGTGGAACTCGCCGGTGGTGCGGGCGCTGTGGAAGGCATGGAGTGGTTGCAGAGCTACTCCGACTGAAGGTGCGGTTGCTCGTGAACGCGTTCCGCGTTCCCGGCGCCGCGGCCTGGGCGGTCGTCGGCATCCTGCTCGCCGGAGCCGGAGTCGCGCTGCTGTGGGGCGGTGCGGCCCTCGCGAGCCACCTGGACGACGTCACCCGGCACCGAGTCGTCGTCATGGTGGGCGTGCTCGTGTCGCTCGGAGCGTTCTTCCTGCCCCTCGTCATCGCCCGGTCGCAACTGTTGCATCCGCGCGCGTTGTCGTTCTTCGGCTTTCGGCCGGTCACGATCGCCGGCGCCGTGCTGCTGACCACGCTCATCGGCCCCGCCCTGATCCTGATACCCCTCGCGCTCGCGCCGCTCCTGCTGTGGACCGGCCCGTTGGCGGTCACCGCCGCGCTCGCCGTGCCGCTTATCGTGATCGAAGGGATACTCGCCGCCCGCATCGGCGTCGCCCTCGGTGCGGTGCTGCGCCACCGCCGTGCCGTCGGCCGGCTCATCCGGATCTTCGCCGCCCTGCTGCTCGTGGCGGGACTCGTCGTGATCGCCGCGCATCTCGCCCCGGCGCTCGCCGAGTTGCTGCCCGGATCGTGGTGGCCCACCGTGCTCGCCGTCCTCGGGGCGACGGCACCGTTGCGCGATCCCGCGATCGTCGACACGCTCACGTCGCTGCCGATCGGCACGTTCTGGCGCGTCCCCTCCCACCTCGCCGCCGGCGACGACTTTCTCGTCCAGCAGGACCTGTTGCTCGGCGCGCTCACGATCGCCGCCCTCGCGCTCGTCTGGATCGCATCCCTCGGGTACCAGCTCCGGCCGACGCGGCGCATCCCGCGCGAGCGCGCCGCCCTCGTCCCGGGATGGTTCCGACGGATGCCGTCCACCCCGACCGGCGCCGTCGCCGCCCGCAGCTTCACCTACTGGTCGCGTGACCCGCGCTACCGGGCGGCGCTCGTCGTGCTGCCGGTCGTGCCGGTCGTGACCCTGCTCGCGATGTGGATCGGCGGCATCCCGTTCCCGATCGCCGCGCTCGTGCCCCTGCCGCTCATGGTGATGCTGCTCGCCTGGGGCACCCTGCACAACGACGTCTCCTTCGACTCGACCGCGATCTGGATGCATCTCGCCGCGCAGACGCGAGGCGTGCATGATCGCATCGGCCGCATGCTGCCGGTGATCGCGATGGGCGTGCCGCTCGTGCTCATCGGCACCCCACTCACCGCGTGGGGCTACGGCGACTGGCGGATCGTGCCGGCGGTGCTCGGGATCTGCGGCGCGATGCTGCTCGGGGGGATCGGCGTCTCGAGCCTGACCTCGTCGCGGTTCCCCTACCCGGCGACGAGGCCCGGCGACCGTCCCTTCCAGCAACCGCAAGTGCCGGGAGAGAGCGGGAGCGGCATCCAGTTCTGGTCGCTCGTGCTCATCCTGATCGTCGCGGCTCCTGCGATCGCCGCGACCGTGCTGCATGTCGTCGACGCGCCGACGCCCGGCCCCGTGTCGTGGACGTGGATCGCGCTCGTCACCGGGCTCGCCGCCGGTGCTCTCATGCTCGCGATCGGCATCCGATCCGGCGGCACCACGTTCGATCGCAGCGCCCCGGAGCTACTCGAGTTCTCGGCGCGCCACTGAGCAGCGAACCGCGCGATGCGCACGCGTCGTCGTCGCCGTACCCTGGAGGCATGGCCGATCTGGATCGCGGACCCGACACCGTCGGCGGCGGCACCGACACCCTCGATCGCGAGCTCGAGCAGCTGCTCGACGACGCGCAACTCGAGGATGGCGACCACGAACGCTTCTCGCACTACGTGCAGAAGGAGAAGATCCTCGAGAGCGCTGTCACGGGCAAGCCGGTGCGCGCCCTGTGCGGCAAAAAGTGGATCCCCGGTCGTGACCCCGAGAAGTTCCCCGTCTGCCCTGACTGCAAGAAGATCTACGAGCGACTGAAGGCCTGACGCCGCCCCTGGGCTGTCCCCCTCTTCCCATCCGCGACTTTTCGTCCTTCCGAGGCATCGATCCGCGCGAAAACTCACGGATCGATGACGGCTTCCTTCCGCGGCAGCCCTATCGGGCCAGCATCCGAGGATGACGGAGTTCACAGGATCGTTCAGAGTGAGGGATGCACTGGCGCGAGGCGTCGGTGCCGGAGCACTACGTTCGCAGCATCTGGCTGCGCCGTTTCAGGGTGTGCGTTCGGTCGCCCCTCCGCGCGATGCGATCGCATTGAGTCATGCCTACGCGACGAAGATGCGACCGGATGCTGCGTTCTGCGGTCCAACGGCGGCCCACCTTTGGGGAATGCCGCTTCCGGCATCCATGGACTCCGAGTTGGTCCACGTTTCGTCGCCGCACACCGGCCCGCGACCGACGGGGCGGGGGGTACGGGGCTATCAGCACGATCCCGACAGGGTGGACATCTGGAACCTCGGGTCACTGCGGGTGTTTTCGCCGGTCGACACGTGGTTGTCGCTCGGCCGTGTGCTCGCGCTTCCCGATCTGGTGGCGGCGGCTGACTTCATCCTGACCCCCTCTTTCGGCTCGAGTAAGCCTGCGCTCGCAACCCTGGCCGGCATCCACGACGCGGTCGCTCACCCGCGCATCCTCGGTCGCCCCCTTCTTCTGCGTGCTGCCTCGCTCGCGCTGCCGGGGCCGCTGTCACGCCCCGAATCCCACTGCCGTGTTCTTCTTGTCTCCGCTGGCTGCCCGACGCCGGTGCCCAATCTCAGAATCAGCCCGTTCGCGACACTCGACCTGGCCTGGTGGCGGGCACGATATGGGCTCGACTATCTCGGCGATCAGCACCGATCCCCCACCCAATTCGCGAAAGACGTCGGACGGCGTGAGCTCATCAGGTCGATCGATTGGGAGTCGATCGAGATCACCAAGACGGACCTCTACGATCACCCGCATCACCTGGTTCTCAAGGTGCGCAGTCGCCTGTCGGAGCGAGGCGTGCCGGTGCGATCCGTTCATCCGTCGAAATTCGTCCTCCCGAAGCGTTGATCCGCGCGAAAAGTCACGGATGGAGCAAGACCTTCGCGCGAGACGGGGCGGAGCGGATGGTGGGGGTCAGACGTAGACGGTGGGGATGACGGGCTCGCCGCGGGAGAGACGGAACGCGGAGAGGGGGAGTTCCGCGATCACGGCGGCGTGGTGTTCCCGGGCGGCGGCGACTCCGGGGGCGCCGAGCCACGCGGCATCCACGATCCCGTCCCGCACGTAGTCGACGAGCAGCGGTCGTCCGGGCTTGGGCAGGGTTTCGGGTTCTTCGACGTACACGGTCTCTTCTGCCGCGACACCGTGGTCGAGCGTGCGCACGGGAACCTTCCGGCCGGCGACGGTCGCCTTGCCGTCCGACCGTTTCCCCACGGAGAGCCACGACCCCGAATCCGACTGGTGCGCGACCAGTTTGTACACCATCCCCGACGCGGGGGAGCCGGAACCGGTGACGACGGATGTCCCGACGCCGTAGGAGTCGACCGGCGCGGCCCGCAACGCCGCGATCGTGTACTCGTCGAGGTCGTTGGTGACGGTGATGCGGGTGCCGGTGGCGCCGAGCGCGTCGAGCTGCGCGCGGGCGGCGGTGACCACGACCCCGAGGTCACCCGAGTCGATCCGGATCGCGCCGAGCGACGTCCCCGCCACCTCGATGGCGGTTGCGATCCCCTGCTCGATGTCGTACGTATCCACGAGCAGCGTCGTGCCGACGCCCATCGCGTCGACCTGGGCGCGGAAGGCGTCCTCTTCGCTGTCGTGCAGCAGCGTGGAGGAGTGCGCGGCGGTGCCCATCGTCGGCACGCCCCAGGTGCGGCCCGCTTCGAGGTTCGAGGTCGCCGCGAATCCGGCGATGTGGGCGGCGCGGGCGGCAGCGACGGCGGAGCGCTCCCCGGTGCGCCGCGAGCCCATCTCGGCGAGGGGGCGGTCGTCGGCGGCTGCCACCATGCGGGCGGCGGCGGAGGCGACGGCGGAGTCGTAGTTGAGGATGCTGAGCGCGAGCGTCTCGAGCACGACGGCCTCGGCGAAGGTGCCCTCGACGATGAGGATCGGCGAGCCCGGAAAGTAGACCTCGCCTTCGCGGTATCCCGAGATCGAGCCGGTGAACGTGTACGCGGCAAGCCACTCGAGGGTCTGCGGCGAGACGATGCCCTCGGCGCGCAGCCAGTCGATTTCGGCGTCGCCGAAACGGAACGCGGCGAGCTCGTCGAGCAGGCGTCCGGTCCCCGCGACGACCCCGAACCGCCGGCCGGGGGCGAGCCGCCGGGTGAAGAGCTCGAACACGCAGCGTCTCGACGCGGTGCCGTCGCGCAGCGCCGCGTCGATCATCGTCAGCTCGTAGCGATCGGTGAGCAGCGCGCTCGTCATCCTGCGAGCCTAGCGACGCGCACTACCCTTGATTCCCGTGACCCCGACGACCGACGCGCCCATCGGCGTCTTCGACAGCGGGGTCGGCGGGCTGACCGTGGCGCGGGCGATTCTCGACCAGTTGCCGCGTGAGCAGGTGATGTACGTCGGTGACACCATGCGCGCGCCGTACGGCCCGAAACCGATCGCCGAGGTGCGCGCCTACGCGCTCGAGGTGCTCGACGACCTCGTCGAGCACGGTGTGAAGGCGCTCGTGATCGCGTGCAACACGGCGAGTGCGGCGATGCTGCGGGATGCTCGGGAGCGCTACGAGGTGGCGTTCGGCATCCCGGTGGTGGAGGTCATCCAGCCGGCCGTCCGAGCAGCGGCCCGCGCCACGCGCAACGGCCGCGTCGGCGTGATCGGCACGGCGGGAACAATCCAGTCCCGGGCGTACGACGACGCGTTCGCCGCCGCCCCGGCCGTCGAGCTGTTCAGTCAGGCTTGTCCGCGCTTCGTCGAGTTCGTCGAGGCGGGAGTGACGAGCGGGCCGGAGCTGTTCGCCGTCGCCGAGGAGTATCTCGCTCCGCTGAAGGCGGCGGATGTCGACACCCTCGTGCTCGGCTGCACCCACTACCCGCTCATGTCGGCGGCGATCCAGTACGTCATCGGCTCGGGCGTGCGGCTCGTGTCGAGCGCCGAGGAGACGGCGGCGGATGTCTACGGGCGACTGGTTTCCGCAGGCCTCGAGCGCACCGACTCGGCGCCGCCCCGGCACTCCTTCGAGTGCACCGGCGACGACAAGCCCGCCTTTCTGAAGCTCGCCCACCGATTTCTCGGTCCGGAGGTCTCGCGCGTCGAGACTTTCGAGACCGGAACCATCCAGCTCCCGACGATTGGACTCGCATGACTGACACGCCCCGCGCCGACGGCCGCACCGCCGACGAGTTGCGCCCGATCGTGATCGAACGCGGCTGGAGCACGCAGGCGGAGGGGAGCGCGCTCATCTCGTTCGGCAACACGAGGGTGCTGTGCACCGCATCCTTCACCAACGGGGTGCCGCGCTGGCTCGCCGGCAAGGGCAAGGGGTGGGTGACGGCGGAGTACGCGATGCTGCCCCGCGCGACCAATGATCGCAACGACCGGGAGAGCGTGAAGGGCCGCATCGGTGGACGCACGCACGAGATCTCCCGGCTGATCGGCCGGAGCCTGCGCGCGATCATCGACACGAAGGCGCTCGGCGAGAACACGATCGTGATCGACTGCGACGTGCTGCAGGCCGACGGTGGCACCCGCACCGCGGCGATCACGGGCGCGTACATCGCGCTCGCCGACGCCATCGAATGGGGTCGCACCAAGGGTTTCATCGGCAAGAACGCGGCCGCACTCATCGACTCGGTCGCGGCCGTGAGCGTCGGCATCGTCGACGGGGTGCCGTTGCTCGACCTCGCCTACGTCGAAGATGTGCGCGCCGAAACTGATATGAACGTCGTGATGACGGGCCGCGGGCTGTTCGTCGAGGTGCAGGGCACGGCCGAGGGTGCGCCATTCGACAAGCGAGAACTGGATGCGCTGCTCGAGTTGGCCGGCGACGGTGCGGCACGGCTCACCGAGATCCAGGCCGCGACGCTCAGCACATGACGACGTTCGTTCTCGCGACGCATAACGCCCACAAGGTGGAGGAGTTGCGGCGCATCCTCGGTGACCGGCTGGGGCCGCACGGCCTCGTCGGGTACGACGGTCCGGCCCCGGTCGAGGATGGTGACACGTTCGAGGCGAACGCCCTCATCAAGGCTCGCGCCGCGCACGCGCACACCGGGCTGCCGGCGCTCGCCGACGATTCGGGAATCGTCGTCACGGCGCTCGGCGGAGCTCCCGGCATCGATTCGGCGCACTACTCGGGCGTGCGCGACGACGCGGCGAATCTGCGCCTCGTGCTGCGAAACCTCGCGGGTGCCGCCGATCGCAGCGCCACGTTCGTCTGCGCCGCGGCATTGGTCGACGCCGACGGTGAACATGTCGTACGCGGCGAGTGGCCGGGCGAGGTGCTGAGCGAACCCTCGGGCGCGGGCGGCTTCGGCTATGACCCGATCTTCCGCCCCGACGGCGAGACCCGCAGCGCCGCAGAGCTGTCGCCGGTCGAGAAGGACGCCGACAGCCATCGTGCCCGTGCCTTCATCGCCCTCACGGCCGAGCTGCGCCGTCGCTTCGGCTGAACGACCGGCGAGCTACCGATTCCGGCCGCGCATCGCGGGTGATGTGCGGCCGATCGGGGCATTTCACGAGCCGATGCCGGGAGAATGGATGCCGTGGGGCACGATCATGGGCACGGCGCGTCGACGAGGAGTCGGATCGCGATCGCGTTCGCCATCGTCACGACGGTGCTCGTCGTCGAGATCTTCGGGGCGTGGATCTCGGGCTCGCTCGCGCTGCTGGCCGACGCGGGTCATATGGCGAGCGACGCGATCGGGCTGCTCGTCGCTCTCGTGGCGAGCGTCTGGGCGACCCGGCCGGCGACTGATCGGCATACGTTCGGGTTTCGCCGGGTCGAGGTGCTCGCGGCCCTGTTCAACGGGGTTCTGCTCACGGTCGTCGCGGTGGTCGTCGCGGTCGAGGCCGTCCGGCGGCTGACCGATGGCGACACGCACGCGCCCGACGGCATCCCGATGATCGTCGTCGCCGGGATCGGCCTGCTCGCCAATGTCGCCGGATATCTGGTGCTGCGCGGGGGCGACCGTCGGTCGATGAATCTGCGCGGCGCGACGCTCGAGGTGCTCGGCGACCTCTTCGGCTCGATCGCCGCCGTCATCGCCGGCGTCGTGCTGCTCGCGACGGGTTTCGCCGCGGTCGACGCGATCGCGTCGCTCGTCATCGCGGCGCTCATCGTCCCGCGGGCGGCGCTGCTGCTGCGCGATGTCGTGCGAGTGCTGACCGAGTCGGCGCCGCGAGAGACCGATGTCGCGCTGATCCGGGAGCACCTCGTGGCGACTCCCGGTGTCGTGGCCGTTCACGACGTGCACGTGTGGGTGATCACGTCGGGGGCGCCGGTGTTCACGGCGCACGTCGAATGCGAGCCCGAGGTGTTCGCGAGCGGCCGCACCGGCGAGATGCTCGACCGGCTGGCGGAGTGCCTGCACGGGCATTTCGATGTGGCGCATTCGACGTTCCAACTGGAACCCGCCGGTCATTCCCAGCGCGAGGAGCCGTCCCATCGTTGAGTCCGTGCCCGGGACGCTCTCGACCGTCGCCGAGAACTATCTCAAGGTCATCTACGCCCACACCGAGTGGCAGCCGGACGCGATGACGTCGTCGCAACTCGCCGCGCGGCTCGGCCTGGCTCCGTCGAGCGTCACCGAGATGGTGAAGAAGCTCACGGTTCAGGGTCTCGTCGAGCATGCGCTCTACGGCACGATCGTGCTCACCCCGGCCGGCCGCACGGAGGCGCTGCGGATGGTGCGGCGTCACCGTCTGATCGAGACCTGGCTCGTGAGCGAGTTCGGCTACGGCTGGGACGAGGTGCATGACGAGGCCGAGGTGCTCGAGCACGTCGTGAGCGACAGGATGGTCGACGCGATCGACGCCCGGCTGGGGCATCCGACCGCCGATCCGCACGGCGATCCGATTCCGAGCGCCGATGGCGTGGTGTCGCCGATCCGCGGCGTGAGGTTGAGCGAGGTCGGAACGGCCTCCTCGCTGCGCGTCGTGCGGATCAGCGACAGCGACCCCGGCGTGCTGCGGCTGCTGGAGGGCCGGGGCATCGGGGTGGGCAGCCGGATCGACCCGGGCGGGCTGCCGACTGAGGCGGCGCGTGCCGTCTGGGTGGTCGACGAACCGTAGATTTCGGGCGCCCGAAGAATTCGGTAGAGTTTCGGTGTGCCGAAATTTCGTCGTCGGGTGATCATCCCGATCGCCGCGCTCCTCGTCGCGGCGCTCGCGGGGTGCGGGACGCCCGACGCGGCGCCGAAGGAGCGCCCGCTCGTGCTCACGACCTTCACGGTCATCGCCGACATCGCCCGCAACGTCGCGGGTGACCACCTCGACATCGAATCGATCACCAAGGTCGGAGCCGAGATCCACGGGTACGAGCCGACCCCCGGCGATCTGCGGCGCGCGGCGGGCGCCGACCTCATCGTCGACAATGGGCTCGGGCTCGAGGCGTGGTTCGAGCAGTTCCTGCAGGATGTCGACGCCCCCCGGGTGACGGTGTCCGACGGCGTCGAACCCATCGACATCGCGGCGGACGCGTACGCGGGACGACCGAACCCGCACGCCTGGATGTCGCCCCTCAACGTCGAGATCTACGTCGACAACCTCGTCGCCGCCTTCTCGGAGCTCGACCCCGAGCACGCAGACGACTACGCGGCGAACGGGCAGTCGTACGCGGCAGAGCTGCGTGCCGTGCAAGACGACCTCGTCGCGCGACTCGCGACGCTGCCGCGGGGAGCTCGCGCGCTCGTGACGTGCGAAGGGGCGTTCTCCTATCTCACGCGTGACACGGGCCTGACCGAGGTCTACATCTGGCCGGTCAACGCTGAGCAGCAAGCCACGCCGCAGCAGATCGCCGCCGTCATCGACACCGTGAAGGCCGACGGCATCCCGGCGGTGTTCTGCGAGTCGACCGTCTCCGACCGCGCCATGCGGCAGGTCGTCGACGCGACCGGCACCGCGTTCGGGGGCGTGCTGTACGTCGACTCGCTCTCGGCGGAAGACGGCCCGGTGCCGACCTACCTCGACCTCATCCGCTACAACGCGACCGCGATCACCGATGCGCTCGCCGGGAGCGCCGGATGACCTCGGCCATCGCGGTCGACGGGCTGTCGGTGCGCTACGGCGACGTCGTCGCGCTCGACGGGGTCGACCTCGACCTCAAGCCCGGACGGGTCTGTGCGCTCATCGGGATGAACGGCTCCGGCAAATCGACCCTGCTCAAGGCCATCGTCGGCCTCGTGCGGCCCACGAGCGGTGCGGTGCGCGTCGCCGGTGAGCCGCCCGCGGCCGCCCGGCGCCGCGGCGTTCTCGCCTACGTTCCGCAGAGCGAAGACGTCGACTGGCGATTCCCGGTGTCGGTGCGCGACGTCGTCATGATGGGGCGCTACGGCCGGCAGGGTCTCACGCGGCACCCGCGCGCCGAGGACCGCGCTGCCGTCGCCGACGCGATCGCCCGCGTCGACCTCACCGACCTCGCCGACCGGCAGATCGGCCGGCTCTCGGGCGGGCAGCGCAAGCGCGCGTTCGTCGCCCGCGGAATCGCGCAGGATGCCGGCATCCTGCTGCTCGACGAGCCGTTCGCGGGTGTCGACAAGCCCTCCGAAGCGACGATCGTGCGGCTGCTCCGCGACCTCGCGGCCGAAGGGCGCACGGTGCTCGTGACGACGCATGACCTCGCCGCGGTCACCGACCTCGCCGACGAAGCGATCCTGCTGTTGCGGCGCGTGCTCGTGCACGGCACTCCCGCCGAGGTGCTCACCCCCGAGAACCTGAGTCGCGCCTTCGGTCTCGGCGACACCGGGAGCCGATCGTGAATCCCCTCGACTTTCTGCTCGAACCGCTCGCCTACGACTTCATGGTGCGCGCCCTCGTCACGAGCGTGCTCGCCGCCGTGGTGTGCGCGCTCCTGTCGTGCTGGCTCGTGCTCATCGGCTGGTCGCTCATGGGCGACGCCGTGTCGCACGCGGTACTCCCCGGCGTCGTGCTCGCCTACGTCGTCGGCGCGCCGTTCGCGCTCGGCGCGATCGTCTTCGGCATCCTCGCCGTCGTGCTCATCGGCGCCGTGCGTTCACCGGGACGCATTCGAGAGGATGCCGCGATCGGCATCGTCTTCACCGTGCTGTTCGCGCTCGGACTGGTGCTGATCTCGGTCACCCCCAGCCAGACCGATCTGGCGCACATCGTGTTCGGCAACATCCTCGGGGTGTCGACGGGCGACGTCGTGCAGGTCGCGATTCTCGCGGTCGTCGCGATCGCGGTGCTGCTCCTCAAGCGCCGCGACCTCACCCTTTACGCTTTCGACCCCACCCACGCGCACGCGATCGGGCTGTCGCCTCGCGTGCTCGGAGCGCTGCTCCTGGGGCTGCTCGCGGTGACCGCGGTCGTCGCCCTGCAGGTGGTCGGCGTCGTGCTCGTCGTCGCTCTGCTGATCATCCCGGGCGCGACGGCGTTCCTGGTGACCGAGCGGTTCGGTCGCATGCTCGTGATCGCGCCCGCGACGGCCGCGGCATCCGCCATCGTCGGCATCTACTTGAGCTACTGGCTCGACGTCGCCTCGGGCGGCATGATCGTGCTCGTCCAGGGGGTGCTGTTCACGCTCGCGTTCCTCGTCGCACCGCGGCACGGCGTACTCTCCCGGCTCGCCGCCGCGCGGCGCCGGGTCAGCGCTCCTTGAGACGCCCCGACTGACCCTCTTCGAAGATGTCGGCGATCGCCTCGGAGTCACCGAGCGGCGGAACGCCGAGGCGTCGCGCCTTGCGGGCCTTCAGGCTCGATGAGATGTAGTGGTACGCCGTGGGCACGATCGCGCACGCGACGGCGAACAACAGGATGAGGTCGATGTACTCGGTGACGAACTCGGCGACGGGCGGGATGAAACCGAGCAGGAAGCCGCCGAACGTGAGTCCCGCGCCCCAGATGAGTGCGCCGATCCCGTTGTAGAGCGAGTACTTGCGGTAATTCATGTGGCCGACGCCCGCAGCGATCGGGGTAATGGTGCGCACGACCGGCACGAAGCGCGCGATGATCACCGCGAGCGGTCCGAAGCGATCGAAGAATTTGTTGGTGCGGATGACGTTGTCTTTCGAGAAGAAGCCGCTCTCGCGTCGCTCGAAGATGCGCGGCCCTGCCTTGTGGCCGATGATGTAGCCCACTTCGCCGCCGACGAACGCCGCGACCGCGATGCAGAGGCAGACGAGCCAGATGGGGATGAGGATGCCCGCCTGACTCACCGTCATCGTGCCGGTGAATGTCAGGAGTCCGGTGATGACGAGCAGGGTGTCGCCCGGCAGGATGAAGCCGACGAGCAATGCCGTCTCGGCGAACACGATGAGGCAGACCACGAGCAAGGCCCAGGGCCCGGCGGCCTGGATGATCGCGGCCGGGTCGAGCCAGGGGATGAGACCGTTCGCGGCGGCGGGGAGGCTGAACATGGCCTCAGCGTATCGGTCGCCTCTGCGAGGCGGCCGGGGGCGAACGCCCA
The DNA here is from genome assembly GCA_965653335.1 of uncultured Pseudolysinimonas sp. GTDB lineage: Bacteria > Actinomycetota > Actinomycetes > Actinomycetales > Microbacteriaceae > Pseudolysinimonas_A. The sequence continues at coordinate 59,788 of CBFGZU010000001.1, read as the reverse complement.
GCCGAGCGGGGCGCGTCGGCACCCTCGTGAGGGGCGCCGACCGGTTTCGAGGTGTCACCAATAGACGCGGCTCGTGTTGTGCAGAAATCCAACGAATTCGCCGATCGGTCTGTGCTACTTTTCGGACACCTCGGATCGAGAACAAGGAGGCTCTCGCATGGCGACGGAGTTGCGCATCCCCGAAGCTCACCGAGGGTTCCGCCACGTCGCTCGCGTTCGCGACCTGTACCTGAGCCGCTCCAGCGACGATCTCACGGGCGTTCGGCCGGTCGTCGCCCGATCCTGGCTCCGAAGCCGCGCGGCCGGGGTCGACCCCGTCGCCGACCGCGCGATCTTCGACAAAGGACGCGTCGACGAACCGACGAGTCAAGCGGCCGCCCCGCACCTGCTGAAGCTCGACGAGGTCGCCGCCGACATCGGCGGATACGTGAGTCTGACGGCGCCGAGCGGAGCGCTCGTGAAACCCACCTTCCTCCGCGACGAGGACGGCTTCCCGGTGGGGTACTCGCTGCTGGAAGAGAGTTGCGGCAGCAACGGCGAAGGGCTCGCCATCGAAGAGGGACGAGCGGTCTGGCTCGCTCCCGAGGAGCATTTCCGGGAGGACATGCGCGCCAACTGGTGCTTCGCGTCGCTCATCCGGGATCCGTTCCACAATCGCGTCCGCGCGGTCATCGGATTGACCCTCCCCGCCTCGCGGGTGAGCCGGATGGATCCGGGCTCGACGCTGCTCATGCTCGAAGGAGTCACGTCGCGCATCGAGCGCGAGATCGAGAACCGCACCTCGTCGAAGGAACGCGCCCTGCTCCACGAGTACCTCACCGTGTCGCGGCGTCGCGGAAACTCCGCCGTGATCGGAGTCGACGGCAAGAACTCGCTCATGAACTCGCGTGCGACGAGCTCGCTCGAAGACAGCGACTTCTCGGTCATCCTCGGCTATGCGAAAGAGGTCATGTCGTCGGGTCGCGATCTGACCCGCGAAGTGACCCTCAAGGGCGTCGGCAATGCGACGCTCGAAGTGTCGCCCGTGATGCACTCCGACGCCAACGCCGGTGCGATCATCGTCGTCAAGCCGCGTTCGCGCGCTCGCGTCGCCGACATCCCGACGACGACCGACGACGCGGCGACCCGCGCCGAAGCGAACGACCCGCTCGCGGGCCTCGCGGGAACGAGCACGTCGCATCAGCGCGCCGTGGGCCTGGCACGTACGGCGATCGAACAGTCCCGGTCGGTCGCCATCATCGGCGAAGCCGGATGCGGCAAGCGCCGACTGGCCGACGCCATGGCCGCACTGCGCGGCGACTATCTCGACATCGACGTGGCCAACCGTGCACCGCGGGATCCACGCCTCCGCGACGTGCTTCGCACGGCCGCCGAGGTCGCTCCCGCGACTCTCATCATCGAAGGCGCCGACGAACTCTCCGCGCTCGACGCCACCGAGATCGCGCATCACGTGCGCCACAACCCGCGCACCGTGCTCATCCTCACCAGTACGCGGCCGACCGAGTCGACCCAGCTGCTGGTCGACGCGTGCGACGCCCTCGAGATTCCGGTGGCACCGTTGCGCGCGCGTCGGGAAGACATCCCGGCGATCGCCGACGCGATCGCCGCGGAACTCGGCGACCGCACCCTGTCGCGCAACCTCATCGCGACGCTCACCAACGCCGACTGGCCCCGCAACGTCGACCAGCTGCGCGGCGTGTTGTCTCACGCGCTCGCGCGCGCCGAAGGTCCCGAAGCCCTCGTCGACGACCTTCCGCACGGGTTCCAGACGGTCACCAACGGCGGGCGGCTCTCACGGCTCGAGGATGCCGAACTGAGCGAACTCCGCAGCGCGCTTCGAGAGGCCGACGGCAATCGACGTCTCGCGGCCGAGATGCTCGAGATCGGCCGATCCACCCTCTATCGCAGGATGGATTACTTCCGCAGCCGCGGCTTCGATGTCTAGTCATCTCCCGGGGTTGGTCGCCCCGGACCCCTCGAGAGCGTCGAGCCGTTTCGCGGCGTATCAGATGTGTACCGATTTGGCACGGATGACGTGCGCCGTGGCCCCGTGTAATAGAGGGACGACACCTGACTCAGGTGACGCTTGAGAACGATCCACCGACACGAACAGGACGGCAGAAGATGAACCGCGCTGGCCAGGGAACCATTTTGGTGGCGCCTCACCACTTCCCGGATCTGAACCGCGAGATCGCGCTCGCGAAGGAGTTCGACTACGAACTCGTCGCCGCCGCCGATGTCGACGAGTTCCGGGCCCAGCTTCCGCATGCGGAGATCGTCATGATCACGCCGTACGCGCGCCTCACCGCCGCCGACTTCCCCGTCATGGCGAAATGCCGGGCCGTGATCCGCTACGGGATCGGCTACGACAACATCGATGTCGATGCCGCGAAGGAGGCCGGCATCCCGGTGTCGATCGTTCCGGGCACCGCCTCCGAAGAGGTGGCTTCTCACGCGTTCGCGATGGGCCTCGCGCTCGCTCGGCGGCTGCCGGCGGGCGACGCGGCGATCCGAGCCCTGAGCTGGGCCGGCATCATCGGCTTCGACACGCCGGTTCTGTCGGAGCTCGAAGTCGGTGTCGTCGGCATGGGACGGATCGGGCAGCACGTCGCACGGATGTGGACGGCCGTCGGCGCCCGGGTTCGCGGCTACGACCCCTTCGTCACCGAGAGCTTCGTCGAGATGGCCGACCTCGCCGACGTGCTCGAGAACTCGGATGTCGTCTCGCTGCATCTTCCGCTGACGAAAGACACCCAGCACCTCGTCGACAGCGGTGTGCTGGCCAGAATGCGCAAAGGCGCGACGATCGTCAACGTGTCGCGCGGCGGTCTCATCGACGAGATCGCCCTCTCCGAAGCGCTCGCATCGGGACACATCGCGGGCGCCGGAATCGACACCTTCGCGCAAGAGCCGCTCGAGCCCGAGCACCCGCTGCGCGATGCGCCGAACACCATCCTCACCCCACACATCGCGTGGCGCTCCGACCGGTCGACCGGGGCGTTGCAGGACGGCGCGGTCGAGCGTGTTCGGCTGGCCCTCACCGATCAGCCGCTGATCGATGTCGTGAACTGACGAGCGGAGAGTAGAAGTGACCACCACGCACCACACTGATCCTGTCGGCATCGGCGGATCCGATAGCGATCCTCACCTCCGTCGCGGCCCTCGCGGATTCCCGCTGCTTCCCGGGGGATACGGACGTTCGACGTACTACACCGGCGCGCCGAGTCCGTACGCGATTCGCGGCGAAGGCTACCGAGTCTGGGATGACCGCGGACGCGAGCTCATCGACGTCAACAACAACTTCACGTCGCTCATCCACGGAAACGCGCACCCCGAGATCACGGCGGCCGCGATCAAGGCGCTCTCGTCGGGTGCGAGCTGGGGCATCCCGAACCGCTACGAGTGGGAGTCGGCCGAGCTGTTCCTGCTGCGGCTGCCCGGCCTCGACCAGGTTCGCTTCACCAACTCCGGCACCGAAGCCGTGATGTCGGCGATTCGTATCGCGCGCGCCAGCACCGGTCGCGAGAAGGTGCTCGTGACGAAGGGCGGGTATCACGGAACGTCCGAGGTCGCCCTCGTCCCCGGTGGCCCTGCCTACACGCGAGGCGTTCCGCAGGGAGTGATCGACGACGTCACGGCGGTGCCGCTCAACGACATCGAGTTCCTCGTGCAGTCCGTCGAAGCCGCCCCCGAGGCGTATGCCGCGATCATCCTCGATCTGCTGCCGAACCGCGCCGGTCTCCTGCACATCACCGAGGAGTTCGTGCGCACGGCTCGCGACCTCGCGACGCGCTACGGCATCGTGCTGATCATCGACGAGGTGATCAGCCTGCGGCTCGGATTCCGGGGCCTGAGCGGCGAGTACGGCATCGTTCCCGACCTGCTCACCGCCGGCAAGCTGATCGGCGGCGGCTTCCCGGTCGGCGCCGTCGCCGGCAAGGGCGAGCTGATGGCCGAAGTGGATCCCACGCGGCCCGGCAGCCTGCCTCACGGCGGCACCTTCTCGGGAAACCCGGTGAGTATGGCCGCGGGTGCCGTCGCGATGCGGTTGCTCACGGAAGACGAGATTCAGCGCCTCAACCGGCTCGGCGACACCGCGCGCGAGACCGTGAACGCTCGGGTCCAGGGTGCCGGCTGGGAGATCCGGGGGCGCGGCTCGCTGCTGCGCGCGGTTCCTGCCGGAGCGCAGAAGGTCGAGGAGAGCGTGCAGCACCGCCTCTGGTGGGCATCCTACGAGCGCGGCCTCCTGCCCTCGCCCGCCAACCTGCTCTCGCTCTCCACGCCGATGGATGACAAGGTCGTGACCGACATCGCCGATCGTCTCGCTGACGCGGTTCTCGCGATCGCCGAGAGCACTCCTCAGCCGTAAGGCTCGAAAAAAGGATTCACGAAGAATGAGAATCGTCTCGTACCACGACCAGTCCGGCGTCCGGGGCGGAGTGCTGCTCGGCGAGTCGGTGTTCGACCTCGAGCGGTTGCTGAGTGCCGCCCCCGAGGCGACGTCCGGCAGCACGGCATCCGTACGCGAGTTCCTCGAGCTCTACGGCGCCGACCTGGCACCGATCTCGACGGCCCTCACGGCGCAGGCCGAGCGCGACGATAGCGCCCGGGTGGCGCCGCGCTCCGACGTGCGTCTCGCCGCGCCGGTCACCGATCCGGCCAAGGTGCTGTGCGTGGGGCTCAACTACAAGGACCACGTCGCCGAGACCGGACGCGCGCTTCCGGAGTATCCCGACCTCTTCGCGAAGTTCTCGTCGAGCCTCATCGGTCCCGACGACGAGATCGGCGGGGCAGCCGTGAGTGAGAACCTCGACTTCGAAGGCGAGGTCGCGGTCGTCATCGGGCGTACGGCGACGCGGGTGTCGCAATCCGACGCGCTGCAGTATGTCGCGGGTCTCGCGCCGCTCAACGACGTGACCGCTCGCGACCTCCAATACCGGGGCACGCAGTGGCTGGCCGGCAAGGCCGTCGACGGGTCGACGCCGTGGGGTCCCGCGCTCGTGACGCTCGATGAAGTGGGCGACCCGCAGAACCTCGACGTCGTGACGCGCGTCAACGGCGTCGAGATGCAGCGCTCGAACACGAAGTATCAGATCTTCTCGATCGCGCACATCGTCTCCTACATCTCGAACTTCCTGACGCTCGCGCCCGGCGATGTGATCGCGACGGGCACGCCGCAGGGCATCGGCGCGAAGCGCACTCCGCCCGTCTGGCTGCAGCCGGGCGACACGGTCGACATCGACCTCGAGCGGGTCGGGCTGTTGCGCAACCGGGTCGGCGAGCGATGACTTCTCGAAGCGAGCTCCGCGCGTCGTCAGCATCTTTTGGCAGGTTCTATGGAGGTAGCGAAGACCTATGAGCACAGTTCAGACGCCGTCCGGCGGTGGTGAGGCGAGGTATCGCATCGCCGTCGACACCGGGGGAACGTTCACCGACGTCGTGGTGGGGTCCAACGCGGGCGAGATGGCGGTCGGCAAGGCGCTGACCACCTACGACCGTGTCTTCACGGGCTTCGAAGCCTCGGTGCGCCGCGCCGCCGAATCCGTCGGATGGTCGGGCGACGAGGTGCTGCGCAACGCCGACGTGATCGTCTACGGCACGACGCACGCCACGAACGCGGTTCTGACCGGCAAGGTGGCACGCACCGCTCTGCTCACGACCTCCGGCTTCGCCGACACGCTGTTGCTTCGCGAAGGTGGTCGTCGCGATGCGTTCGACTCCCGGGCCGCCTACCCGCCGCCCTACATCCCCCGCCACCTGACGTTCGAGATCAACGAGCGCATCTCGGCGGAGGGTGACGTGCTCGTCGCGCTCGACGACGACGAGGTGCGGGGCGTGCTCCGGGGCCTCGCCGACGAAGGAATCGAGGCGATCGCCGTCTCGTTCCTGTGGTCGATCATCAACGACGCTCACGAGCGCCGTCTCGGCGAGCTGATCCAAGAGATCCTCCCGGGCGTGCCCTACACGCTCTCGCACGCGGCGAACCCGACGATCCGCGAGTACCGGCGGTCGTCGGCGGCCGCGATCGACGCGTCGCTCAAGCCGCTCATGGCGGATCACCTCGGCAACCTGCGTTCGGATCTCGTCGCGTTCGGTTTCGCTGGGGACCTGCTCGTCGTCACCTCCGAAGGCGCTGTCCTCGACGTCGTCGACGTGCTCGACCGCCCCGTCCTGCTTCTCAACTCCGGGCCGTCGATGGCGCCGCTCGTCGGCGCGGCCGCGGCCCCGGATCGGGAGACCGTCGTCGTATGCGACATGGGTGGCACGACGTTCGACGTCTCCCTCGTCGAGAAGGGCGTCGTGCGGCACACGCGGGAGGCGTGGCTCGGCGAACCGTTCGTCGGGCACCTGACCGGGCTCTCGTCGGTCGCCGTCACGAGCATCGGCGCGGGCGGTGGCAGCATCGCCTGGATCGACAGCGGCGGCCTGCTGCGCGTCGGTCCGCAGAGTGCGCGAAGCACGCCCGGTCCTGCCGCATACGGGCGGGGCGGCGAAGAGCCGACGGTCACCGACGCGTGCGTCGCTTTGGGATACCTCGACACCGAAGGCTTTGAAGGCGGGTTCACGCTCGACCGCGAGGCCGCCGTGCGCGCGATCGACTCGCGGATCGCCGGGCCGCTCAAGATGGACACGATGCAGGCCGCGCAAGCGATCCTCGACGTGTCGGCCAACCACATGGCCACGGCGACCCGTCAGGCGTCGCTCGAGCAGGGCGTCGACCCGCGCGGCGCGCTCATCGTCGCCGGCGGTGGAGCGGGGGCGATGGTCGCAGCGGTGATCGGGCGGCTGCTCGAGACCGACACCATCCTCATCCCGTCGACGGCCGGCGTGCTCGCGGCCTACGGCGCTCATCGGGCGCCGATCGCGACCGAGTTCCTGTCCCCGCTTCATAACGACACCCGCCACTTCAACGTGAGCTCGGCGGTCGTTGCGGTCACCGAACTCGGCGAGAAAGCGGCGGCGTTCGCCGAGCGGTTCACGGCGGTGTCGAGCGGGGCCGAAGTCACCTACTTCGTCGACGCTCGCTACCCCGGTCAGGCCTGGGATCTGCGGGTCTACCTCGGTGCCGCTCCCAACGCCGCGGATGATGCGGCGCACGTCATCGAACGCGCCTTCCACGAGGAGCACGATCGCCGCAACGGCACGCACGACGCCGCGAGCCGGGTCGAGATCATCACGTGGGGTGTCCGCGTCGAGATCCCGCGTCCCGAACGGCTGAAGGCGCCGGCGCCGGCGGCGGGAACCAGCGAGGTCCACCGCGTCGACCCGATCGTCTTCGGCGGCCAGAGTCACGACACCAAGCGATACCGCGGCGTGACGCTCGAACCCGGGGACACGATCGTCGGCCCCGCCGTCATCGACCAACCGACGACGACCATCGTCGTGCCGCCGGAGTGGGATGCCACCCTCGACAGCCGATCCAACATCTACCTGACCCTCAAGGGGGCATGACCGTGTCACGCGAATTCGATCCTGTAAAGCTCTCGGTGCTGGCGAACGCCTTCGACGGCATCGTGCGCGAGATGACGAACGGGCTCCTGCGTTCGGCGCGCTCGTCGGTCATCAACACGGCGCGCGACTTCTCGTGTGCCGTGCTCACCGCCGACAACCAGCTGCTCGCGGCGGCCGAAGGCGTGCCGGTGCACGTGTTCGGTGCGGGCCCGCTCGGCGAAGACATGGTCGAACTGCACGACGACATCCGCGAAGGCGATGCGTTCCTGCACAACGACCCGTACCGCGGCAACTCGCACGCCGCCGACCACGTCATCCTCGTGCCGATCTTCGTCGGCGGCCGCCACGTCTTCACGGCGGTGACCAAGGCGCACCAGGCGGATTGCGGCAACGCGATCCCGACGACCTTCTCGGCGACGGCGCGCGATGTCTACGAAGAGGGCGCGCTCATCTTCCCGTGCGTGCGGGTGCAGCGCGACTTCACCGACATCGAAGACATCGTGCGCATGTGCCGCGTGCGCATCCGCGTGCCCGACCAGTGGTACGGCGACTACCTCGCGAGCGTCGGCGCGTCGCGCATCGCCGAGCGTCGCGTGAAGGAACTCGCCGACAAGTTCGGCATCGACGACCTTCTCGGCTTCGTCGACGCGTGGTTCGACTACTCGGAGCGCCTCGCGGTGAGCGCGATCGAGTCCCTGCCGGCGTCGGTGCTCACCGGCTCGACGTCGCACGACCCGTTCCCCGGCACCGGACCCGACGGGGTTCCGCTCAAGGCGGTCATCGAGGTCAAGCCCGACCAGGGCCGGGTCACGATCGACCTGCGCGACAACCCCGACAACCTCCCCAACGGCCTCAACCTCACGCGCGCGACCGCGGTCGGGTCGGCGCTCGCGGGCATCCTCTCGGGTCTTCCCGAGTCCTTGCCGAGCAACGCGGGCACCTTCCGCCGCATCGAGGTGCTGTTGCGCGACGGCTGCGCCGTCGGCGTTCCGAAGCACCCCTTCTCGTGCTCGTCGGGCACGACCAACCTCGCCGACCGGGTCGTCAACATGGTCCAGGCCGCGTTCGCCCAGATCTCCGACGGCTACGGGGCTGCCGAAGGTGCGTCGGGACAGGCTCCCGCCAAGTCGGTGATCTCGGGAATCGACGAGCGCAACGGCAACGCCTACGTCAACCAGATCCTCGTCGGCGGTGTCGGCGGCCCGGCGACACCGTTCGTCGACGGCTGGCCGACCTACCAGCGCCCGGTCTGCGGCGCCTTGCTCTACCACGACAGTGTCGAGGTCGACGAGCAGCGCTACCCGATCCTGATCCACGAGCGAACGCTCGTCGCCGACACCGGGGGCGCCGGTCGGCAGCGCGGCGGTCTCGCGACCCGGGTGACGATGGAACCGCGCGCCGACTCGGTCACCCTCACCTACGGCCTCGAGGGTCTCCTCAACCCGCCGCGGGGTGTGCGCGGCGGTCAGGTGGGGGCGGTGCCGGCCGCATGGGTCGAAGACCTCGCGACAGGCGAACGCCGCGAGATTCCCATCGTCGGGCGCTACGACCTGCAGCGCGGCGAGAAGGTCGTGTCGCTCACCCCGGGCGGCGGCGGCTACGGCGACCCGCTCGAGCGGGACGCGCTCGCGGTGCTGGATGATCTGCGTGAAAGCCGAGTCACCCCCGAGGCGGCCCTCGCCGTCTATGGTGTTGTCTCGGCCGACGGTGTTCTCGATGAGAGCGCGACCGAGAAGGTGCGGGCCGAACGACTCGCCGCTCGGTAACCAGACCGACGTCACCGAAACCAGAAGCAGAGAGTAGTCATGGAACCCATTCGAGTCGGCATCATCGGCGTCGGAAACGTGCTCAACCAGTACCTCGACAAGATCGGCGTGCACCCCGAGGTCGACGTCATCGCCCTCGCCGATGTCAACGCTGAGGCCGTGAAGGCGCGAGCCGCCGAGTACTCGGTGCGGAAGGCTCTCACCCCCGACGAGCTTCTCGCCGATCCCGAGGTCGAGTTGGTGCTCAACCTGACTCCGCCGAAGCTGCACGCCCCGGTCACCCTGCAGGCGATCGCCGCGGGCAAGCACGTGTTGTCCGAGAAACCCTTCGCGACGACGCTCGACGAGGCGCAGCAGATTCTGGATGCCGCTCGTGCCGCGGGGGTGAAGGTCGGATCCGCGCCGACGACGTTCCTCGGCTCCGGGATGCAGACCAGCCGCAAGCTCATCGACGACGGCTGGATCGGCCGTCCGGTGGCGGCGTTCGGCTCGTTCGCGTGCCGCGGCTACGAGTACTGGCACCCGAACGTCGACCCCTTCTACAGCCCGGGTGCCGGGCCGATGCTCGACATCGGGCCGTACATCATCACCAACCTGGTCAACATCTTCGGCCCCGCGAAGCGCGTCGCGGCGTCGGCGCCGAAGTCGTCGGAGACCCGCCCCCGGCCGACGGCCGACGGCGGATTCGACGGGGTCATCGAGATCCAGACGCCGACGCACGTCACCGGCACGATCGAGTTCGAGTCGGGCGGCGTCGCGACGGTCATCGTCAGCTGGGATGTGTGGAACCACAATCTGCCGCACCTCGAGATCTACGGAACGGGAGGCTCGCTCGCGACGCCGAACCCGGACCACTTCGAGGGGGCGCCCGTGCTGCGGCGCGGCGAGCCGCGCGACCTGTCGCTCGACATGACTCCTCCGGGTGGTGGCGACTGGCGCCAGACGCCCATCACGCACCGTGACGACGCATACCGGGGAATCGGGCTCGCCGAGTTCGGGTACGCGATCCGCAACGGGCTGGAGCCTCGCACCGGAGGTGATTTCGCGTACCATACGCTCGAGATCCTCCTGGCGTTCGAAGCCTCGGCGGCGCAAGGAAAGCACATCGAGATCGAGAGCACGTGCGCTCGGCCCCGGCCGTTGCCGTCGGTGGGACCGCACGAACCGTATCGATTCGACTAGGGCGGCCGCCGTGCCGACCAGGCATGGAGAAGAAGGCGTGCACGACTACCTGACGGTCGCCGACCTCGTCGCCATGTCCCACCTCGGGCTCGAGCTCCGGGCGGGGAGCGGCGGTGCGGGAGCGTCGGTGCTGTGGACGCACACCTCCGAGCTGGAAGACCCCGGCCCCTGGATGGAGGGCGGTGAGCTTCTGATCGTGAACGGCTTCGGCATCCCGGCGGATGCCGCCGGGCAGGTCGCCTACGTCGCGCGCCTCGCGCATCACCGGCTCGCCGGCCTCGCCGTGAGCGTGAAAGCCCCCGAGCTGACCGAGGAGCTTCTGCGGGAAGCCGATCGGCTCGACTTCCCGGTGTTGCGCGTTCCGCGTCAGATCCCGTTCATCGAGATCTCGCACCTCGTGGCGAACGCGAGCGTGCAGACGACGCGGGGGCGGCTCTCGAGACATCTGCGGGTGTTCGAGACGCTGCGCCATCGCACGAGTGTCGAAAGCAACGTGGTCGAGATCTACTCGGAGCTCGAGGATGTCTCCGGCTACCGGCTGGCGCTCCTCTCCCCGGCGGGGAGGCCCTTGCTTCCCGACTGGCCCTGGGTTCCGGACGGCCTCGAACTCGAACATGCCGACCTGGCCGGAGGCTTGCAGGTCATCCCCGGCGGGTACATCCTGCCGCTCGTCGTCGGCGATCGGGTCACCGCCTATCTCGTGGGCATGGAGCACCTGGCCGCCAATCCCGGGGGACTCGCGACCCTGCAGCATGTCGGCACTCTGGCGGCACTGGATGCCGTCGACGATCAGCGACGCCGTGAGGCACTGCACCGCCAGGGCAGCGCCTTGCTGTCGAGCGCTCTCGACCGCGACCTCGACTCCGAGGAACTGACCGATCGATTCACCGCCGCGGGACTCGATCCGGCGCGCGGCATCCGGTTGCTCGCCTGTGGAACACCGGAGGGCGACGGCGGCGAGATCGCGATGCGCGACTGGCTGAGCGATCGCGGCCACGCCCATCTCTTGCGCGATCAGGGCGTGCTGTTCGTTGCCGTGCCGGCGAACGACGTCGATCTGGCGGCGATCGTCACCGACCTCGGCATCCATATCGGCTCGAGTCAGCCCTTCCACCACCTCGACGAGTTGCCGCGGATGCAACGCCAGTCGCTCTGGTCGCTCAATCTCGCCCGGGAGTCCTCCGATGGCGCGCTCGTGCTCGCCGAGGAGCAGTTCGGGATCGGGCGCTGGCTCAACCCGGATGTCGAGATGATGAAGCATCTCGCCGACGGGGCGCTGGGGCCGATCATCGCCCACGACGCCGACCACGGCACGGATCTCGTGCACACTCTGTCGGTGTACTTCCAGAACCAGGGGCGGCTGCGCACGGCGGCGGCGCAGCTCTTCGTCCACGAGCACACGTTGTCGTATCGGCTCAAGAAGATCGAGCAGCTCACCGGCCGCAATCTGAAGAGTTATCGGGACGCCTTCGAGCTCTGGCTCGCCGTCGAATCGCGCTTCCTCATCGACGAGCTGTAGCGTTTTCTTCGGCACGCTCGACGAGCCGTATCAAACTGGGACAGCTCGGCGACGGGACGCGGTGACAGGCTGGTCCCTCTGGCCCTGTCGGCTCAGGTCTCGACAGGTCGCCGTGAACCACTGAGTCGTGAACCACTGAGCCGTGAATCACTGAGGAGAGCGCATGAGCAGCACCGCCGCTGGCACGAAGGCATCGACCGGAGGCGTTCGTCGCCGCACCGTCGCGCAGGCGATCGTCGAGTATCTGCAGGTGCAATACAGCGAGCTGGACGGTGAACGTCAGCGGCTCATTCCCGGCCTGTACGGCATCTTCGGCCACGGCAACTCAGTCGGCCTGGCGCAGGCCACCGACGAGTACGGGGTCGACTTCCCCTTCTACCCGGGCAAGAACGAGCAGTCGATGGTCCACGCGGCGATCGGCTACGCCCGGGCGACCAACCGGGCGTCGACGCTCGCGTGCACCGCGTCGGCGGGTCCGGGCTCGACCAACATGGTCACGGGCGCGGCGACGGCGACGACGAACCGGCTCCCGGTGCTGCTGTTCCCGGCCGACATCATCAACAACCGCAAGGGCGACCCGGTTCTGCAGCAGATCGAGCACCCGATCGAGCGGGATGTCTCGGCCAACGACTGCTTCCGCCCCGTGGCCCGCTACTTCGACCGCATCACGAACCCGTCGCAGCTGCTGTCGACGCTCCCCGAGGCGATGCGCGTGCTCACCGACCCCGTCGAGACCGGTGCCGTCGTCGTGTGTCTGCCGCAAGACGTGCAGGGCGACGAGTTCGACTTCCCGGAGGCCTTCTTCGCTCCGCGCGTCTGGCCGATCCGTCGTCGTCCCGCCGCGGAGGATGAGATCCGCGACGCGATCGAGATCATCCGTTCCGCCAAGCGCCCGATCATCATCGCGGGTGGCGGCGTGCGATACTCGTCGTCTCGCGACGAGCTCGCGAAGTTCAGTGCCGAGTTCGGCATTCCGGTCTCGGAGACCTTCGCCGGCAAGGGCAGCGGCCCGATCAGCGAACTCAACGTCGGCGGGCTCGGGGTGACCGGCACCTTCGGCGCCGACCAGCTGGCCGACCAGACCGACTGCGTCATCAGCGTCGGCACGCGACTGCAGGATTTCATCACGGCGTCGCACTCGCTGTTCCAGAACCCCGACGTGCGGTTCGTGCACCTCAACGTCAACTCCTTCGATGCGCACAAGATGGGGTCGTTCCCCGTCGTCGGCGACGCGAAGCTGTCGCTCACGGCGATCCACCAGGGACTCGCGGCCACGGGGTACCACACCGAGGCGTCGTATGCCGACGACATCGCGGCCGCGCAGAAGGCGACGGCGGAGCGGCTCGCGCACGATCTGCAGGAGTTCCCGGGCGAGATCATGAGCCAGGCTCAGGTCGTGGCCGCGCTCAACGCGCACACGGGCGCCGATGACACACTCGTGCTCGGGTCGGGTGGCGTCGTCGAAAGCATCCACAAAGCATGGGATCCTTCGAACCGCACCGAGATCCACTTCGAGTACGCGAACTCGTGCATGGGCCATGAGATCCCCGCGGGGCTCGGAGTCCAGCTCGCGCAACCGGATGCCCCCGGCGACGTCTTCGTGCTCATCGGAGACGGCACGTACTACATGCAGCCGACCGAGTTGCTCACGGCCACCCAGCTGCGGCAGAAAATCACCGTCGTCATCATCGACAACCGTGGAAACCAGTGCATCTGGCCGCTTCAGGCGGCGAAGGGCGGTGGCCCCGAGGCCGAGTTCGGAACGCAGTTGCGTGAACGCAACCCGGAGACGGGTCGCCTCAACGGGCCGATCGTCGATGTCGACATCGCGGCGAACGCCGCGAGCCTGGGTGCCGCGTCGTGGAACACGACGACGGTCGACGAATTCACGGCGGCTCTCGCGGAAGCTCGGAATATTACCGACCGTCCCGCGGTTATCGTTGCGCAAGTGGAGCCGTGGCGCTACCTCACCGGCAGCGGTGCGTTCTGGGATGTCGGCGTGCCGCTGACCTCGCAGCGCCCGGGCAGCCAGAAGGGAACCGCCCAGCACCTCGAGGGTCGCGCTCGTCAGCGGTACTACGGGGCCACCACCGTTCCAAACAAGAACTAGAGGGAGTCAGCAGATGGGCACGTTCGCCGTCATCGATCCGGCCACGCGACAGAAGGTGGCCGAGTACCCGCAGGCGACGGCGGCCGATGTCGAGTCGGCACTCGCGTCGGCGCACGAGACCTACCGCACGTGGTCTCGCGCGACGACGGTGGCCGAGCGCGTGGTCTTCGCCCAGCGCCTCGCCGATCTGATGATCGAGCGCCAGGATGAGCTCGCGGCGATCATCAATCGTGAGATGGGCAAGCCGGTCGCTCAGGGCATCGGTGAGGTCGACTTCTCGGCGAAGATCGCGGCGGCCTTCGCCACGAATGGCGAGAAGTGGCTCGCCGACGAGGTGCTCGAGACCGCCGACGGGCTCCGGAGCTTCTTCCGGTTCCAGGGGCTCGGGGTCATCCTCGGCATCATGCCGTGGAACTACCCCTACTACCAGGTCGCACGTTTCGCGGTGCCCAACCTGATCCTCGGCAACACCGTCATCGTGCGGCACGCGAGTCAGTGCCCCGAGTCGGCGCTCGCGCTGCACCAGCTCTTCCTCGACGCCGGGTTCCCCGAGGGTGCCTACGTCAACGTCTTCGCGTCGCACGATCAGATCGGTCAGATGATCGACGACGACCGCGTGCAGGGGGTCTCCCTCACGGGCTCCGAGCGGGTCGGCGCGATCGTCGCGGAGCGCGCGGGCCGGGCGCTCAAGAAGTGCGTGCTCGAGCTCGGCGGTGCCGACGTGTTCCTCGTGCTCGACACGGCGAACATCGACAACGCGGTGAAGCACGCGGTGGGTGGTCGCATGGACAACACGGGCCAGAGCTGCAACGGGTCGAAGCGCATCGTCGTGATGGACAAGCACTTCGACGAGTTTGCGGCCAAGTTCACGGCCGCGATCAAGGCCCAGTCGTACGAGAACGGCGACTTCGGCCCGCTGTCGTCCGATTCGGCGACCGCGACGCTCACGTCGCAAGTGCAGACGGCTCTCGACCAGGGAGCCGAGCTGATCGTCGGCGACAACACTCCCAACGGCAACGTCTATACGCCGGGCATCCTCGCCGGCATCACGCCCCAGATGGATGTCTACAGCGAAGAGCTGTTCGGCCCCGTCGCCCAGCTCTACCGCGTGTCGAGTGACGAAGAAGCGATCGAGCTCGCGAACTCGTCGCCGTATGGTCTCGGCTCGGCCGTGATCTGCGACGACCTGGAGCGTGCCGAGCGCGTCGGCAACCAGCTGGATGTCGGCATGGTCTTCATCAACGCGATGGGTCTCGGCGGCCCCGACATCCCGTTCGGCGGTGTCAAGAAGTCGGGCTACGGCCGGGAGATGGGCCAGGTCGGCATGCTCGAGTTCGCGAACAAGAAACTGTTCCGCTTCGCCGCCTCCTGAGGTCGCGGCGCGCGCCGTCACACGACGGCCGCGTCGTGCGTGCGTCGTCCACCGTCGACCCGTCCCAGATTGGCACATCCGATATCTCGCCCGGCGGCGAGACTGGGCGCAGGAAAGCTGAGCGACGATCGGTCATGCAACGGCACGGTCCGTTGCCGTGCTCGGCTGCCGTCATGGACTCAGCACACGAGAGGACCGATTTCAATGAAGACTCGGATCACAGCCGCGATTGGCTTCGCCGGTCTGTCGGCGTTGCTTTTCGCAGGATGCGCCGCCCCCGGCGGAGATGCCAACGGCGAGGATGACGACTTCACGATCGGAGCGGTGTTCTACGACGAGTCGTCGCCCAACACCGCCCCCATCAGGGAAGCCATCCTGGAGGTGGCGGACGAGGAGGGTGTCGAGGTCGTCGTCACCGACTCCCGGAGCGATACCGCGAAGGAACGGGCCGACATCGAGGACCTCATCGTGCGCGGCGTGGATGCGATCATCCTGCAGCCGATCGACGGGGAGGTGAGCGCGAAGGCAGCCGCTCTCATCAACGAGGCGGGCATTCCGCTCTTCACCGTCAACACGGGCTTCCCTGAAGAGGCCGGGATCGACGTCGTCAGCCACATCGGTCAGAACGAGATCGAAGCCGGGAAGATGCAGGCCGAGTATCTCAACGAGCAACTTCCCGACGGCGGCAAGATCGTCTTCATCGCCGGCACCATCGGCGCGTCGTGGACCGACCGCCGCACCGATGGCTACAACATGGCGATCAACGACAACATCGAGATCATCGCCGAGTACGCCGCGGACTGCTCCCGCGACAAGTCGGTCAAGAGCATGGAGGACGTGCTTCAGCGCTTCCCGGCGGGCGAGATCGACGGCGCCTACGCGTCGTGCGATGAGATCGCCATCGGTGCCACGCTCGCGATCGAGGAGGCAGGGCGCGAGGACGACTTCACAGCCTTCGTGAGCGTCGATGGGGACCCGGCAGGGTTCGAAGCCGTCAAGAAAGGCATTCTGACGGCGACCGTCGCGCAGGATTTCCGCGGACAGGGGCTGGCCAGCGCCCAGACCGCGATCGCGCACCTCAAAGGCGAAGAGGTCGAGCCGGAGATCGTGACGCCGGCCATCCTCGTCACGGCGGAAAATGTCGACGAGTTCCTCAAGTAGCGGTCTGACTCGACCGACGAGAGGTGCCGGGATGGCTCGGGAGAACGTTCGCATCGGCCTGATCGGGGCCGGACGCATCGGTCAGGTGCACGCGGCGAGCATCGCCGCGAATCCTGACACCTCGCTCGCGTGGGTCGCCGACCCCGTGGTGTCGGGAGCCGAGTCCCTCGCCGCACGGTTCGGGGGGAGGGTCGCCGAGTCGCCCGAGCATGTGATCACCTCGGGAGAGGTCGACGCGGTCCTCGTCGCGTCGCCGACGCCCACCCACATCGACCTCATCGAGGCGTGCGTCGACGCGGGTGTCGCGGTGCTGTGCGAGAAGCCGATCGACCTCGACATCGCGCGCGTCGACGCCCTGCGGCCCAAGGTGGCGGCGAGCCCGGTGCCGGTCGCGCTGGGCTTCAATCAGCGATTCGACCCGGCGTTCGCCGAGGTCCACCGTCGCGTCGCCACCGGCGAGATCGGCGCGCTCGAACTCCTGTCGATCATCAGCCGCGACCCCGGCCCGCCGCCGGCCGAGTATCTCGGCGTCTCCGGCGGCATCTTCCGCGACATGACGATCCACGATTTCGACATGGCGCGATTCTTTCTCGGCGAGATCATCGAGGTCAGCGCGGTCGGCGGGCAGTTATTCGATGCGGGCGCTCGTGATCAGGGCGACTTCGATTCGGTCGTGGTGACGTTGCGCTCCGCTGCGGGCGGACTCGCGACGATCGTCAACTCGCGGCACAGCGCGATCGGCTACGACCAGAGACTCGAGGCGTTCGGTCCCGACGGC
Organism: uncultured Pseudolysinimonas sp.; assembly: GCA_965653335.1. Classification (GTDB taxonomy): domain Bacteria; phylum Actinomycetota; class Actinomycetes; order Actinomycetales; family Microbacteriaceae; genus Pseudolysinimonas_A. Next base: position 42,448 of record CBFGZU010000001.1, on the reverse strand, counting down.
GTGCTTCAGGTGGCGAACGCGCCGTCGAGCCTCGTGAGTGTCTCGACGGCATCCGGCGTCGAGACGAAGCGGCCCTACGTGGACTTCTTCCTGGAGCGCTACGCCGACGCCTACGCCCTCGAGCTCGCCGAGTTTGTGAAGCTCGTGCGTGGCGAGGAGTCGAGCAGCCCCGGCTTCGACGACGGCCGCGCGGCGCTCATGATCGCGGATGCCGCGCAGCGCTCCGCCGAGGACGGCGCCGTGGTGCGCCTCGACGGGGCCCGGAATTCTCGCTGAGACTCCGGACCCCGTCGAGGGACGTTTCTACGCCTGGTAGGTCGTGGTGCCTGTGACCTCGGGAAGCTCGACCCACGCCCCGGATGCGGCGCTCGTGATCGAAGCATCGACGAGTTCGGAGGCCGACCAGCCGTCGGCTGCCGACGGGGCGAGTTGCGTGCCCTCGGCCACCGAGCGCAAGAAGAGCGCGGCTTCGATCGTCTTGAGGTCGTTGAAGCCGATGCCGGGGCCGGCGTTCGGCTGAAACCGCCCGAAGTCGCCGAAGGAGGTGTCGGTCATGATGGTGCGGTAGCCGCGCACGTCCTCCGCCACCTCGAGCTGGTTCATCTGGTCGAAGTTCCAGCGCAGCGAGCCCGTCGTGCCGTACACCTCGATCGTGTACTCGGCGTTCGGGCCGATCGCGACGCGCGTCGACTCCAGCACGCCGACCGCGCCGTTGTCGAATCGGGCGAGGACGGCGGCGTAATCCTCGTTCTCGACCTCGCGTGTCGAACCGTCCGGCAGGGGGCGGTCCTTGATGAAAGTCTCCGTGATCGAATTGACCGAGGAGATGCGCCCGATGAGGAACTGGGCGAGGTCGAAGCCGTGACTGAGCACGTCGCCGAGCACGCCGGAGCCGGCGAACTCCGTCTCGTAGCGCCAGGTGAAGCCCTGAGTGGGATCGGATGCGTAACTCGTGATGAGCCGGATCTGCACGTTGGTGACGGTGCCGATGGCGCCGGAGCGGATGAGCCGGCGCGCCTCGGCGACGGCGGGGGCGTGCCGGTAGTTGAAGCCGACGGCGGTGATGAGCCCCGCGGCTTCCGCGCCCTGGGCGATCTCGCGCGACTCGCGCGCGCTGCGCCCCATGGGCTTCTCGATCCAGAAGTGCTTGCCCGCCGCGATGGCGGCGAGGGCGACCTCGTGGTGCAGGAAGTTCGGCGAGCAGATCGAGACGACGTCGACATCCGGATGCGCGAGCACCTCGCGGTAGTCGGTCGTCGTCTCGCGGTAGCCGACGTTGTTCTCGGCGTAGCCGCGACCCGCGTCATCGGGGTCGGCGGCGATCACCAGCTCGGCGTGGCGAGTCAGTTCCGGGTAGAACTGGCGCGTCGCGAGGTAGGCGCGCGAGTGCAGACGCCCCATCCAACCGACCGAGATGAGACCGACACCGATGTTGTCCGTGCCTTGCACGCCGACTCCTTCTTGGGCCGTGGCCCGACTTGTGTGGCCTCAGCCTACGAACCTTCCGGGTGACCAGGATGTTTCAATGTGGAACATCGCGCGTGGGGCTGTCGCTGATCTACTTGTCTCAGGCGCGTGACGGCGGCTTGCCGCGCACGCCCGAAGGATGAAGGAGGTTGACGAGCCATGACGGCACCGACTCCTCATCAGATCGCTCCCGAGGGTGCGCGAGTGCTCATCACGGGCGCCGGTACGGGGGTCGGGGCAGCGACGGCGAAGCTCTTCGCGAGTCGGGGGGCCCGCGTCGCACTGCTCGGGCGACGGTCGGATCAACTCGAGCGGGTGGCTGCCGAAATCGGCGACACAGCCCGCGCGATCGTCGCCGACGTCTCCGATCCGGAGTCGGCGACCGCGGGGGTGCGCGTCGCGATCCGCGAACTCGGCGGTCTCGACGTGGCGGTGAACTCCGCCGGCGTCGCCGGACACGCCCTGCTGGAAGATCTCGACGCCGCGGCGTGGCGGCAGATCGTCGACACCAACCTCTCGGGCACCTTCTACGTCGCGCGGGAGGCGGGGCTGCACTTGCGGGCCGAAGGTGGCGGCGCGATCGTGAACGTCGCCTCCGATCTCGCGACGATGGGGGTCGCCGGCCTCGTGCCGTACTGCGCGTCGAAGGCCGGAGTCGTCGGACTCACCCGCGCCCTCGCGATCGAACTGGCTCCCCACGTGCGCGTCAACGTCGTGTGCCCGGGGCCGATCGACACGCCCATGCTCCGAGCCGGAATCGACGAAGCGGACGACCCGGAACGCGCCATGCGCGAGAAAGAAGCGACCGTGCCGCTCAACCGGCTCGCCGATCCGGATGAGGTCGCCCGCGCGATCTACTTCCTCGCGATCGAGGCGACATTCGCCACGGGCACCAGCATGGCCCTCGACGGAGGAACCTCGGCCGCCTAGCGGCGGCGAGAGGCCGAACCCGATCATCACCACCATTCAAGGAGCGCCACCGTCATGTCCGATTCCAACACCAGCAACCTCCGCAGCGCGCGGTGGTTCGGCCCGCACGACCTGACCGGATTCGTTCACCGAACCGCGATCCAGGCCGAAGGCTTCTCGAACTTCGCCATCAAGGACCGGCCGGTCGTCGGCATCGCGAACTCGTGGTCGGAGCTCGTGAACTGCAACATCCACTTCAAACTGCTGGCCGAATCGGTCAAGCGCGGCGTGCTCATGGCGGGCGGGCTGCCGCTCGAGTTCCCGACGATCTCGCTCGGCGAGAGCCTCATGAAGCCGTCGGCGATGCAGTTCCGCAACCTGATGGCGATGGATGTCGAAGAGTCGATCCGCGCCTACCCCCTCGACGCGATCGTGCTCATGGGCGGGTGCGACAAGACCGTGCCTGCCCAGCTGATGGGTGCCGCGAGCGCCGACGTTCCGGCGATCATGCTGACGGGCGGCCCGCAAGAGCCCGCGTTCTTCCGCGGTCGCCAGCTGGGAGTCGGAACCGACACCTGGAAGTACGCGGACGAGCTGCGCGCCGGCAAGATGACGCAAGCCGACTTCGATGAACTCGAGGCAAGCGCCAAGCCCACCGCGGGGCACTGCAGCGAGATGGGGACCGCGTCGACGATGACATCCATCGTCGAAGCGCTCGGGATGTGCCTGCCGGGCACAGCATCCATTCCCGCCGTGCACGCCCGCCGCGCTCAGGCCGCCGAGCAGACCGGTCGTCGCGCCGTGGAGATGGCCCTCTCGCAGGGACCGAAGCCGAGCGAGGTGCTGACCCCGGAGGCGTTCGACAACGCGATCACGCTGCTCATGGCGGTCGGCGGCTCGACGAACGCCGTCGTGCACCTGCTCGCCCTCGCGCGTCGGGTCGGGTACGAACTGAAGCTCGACCGCTTCCACGAGATCTCCGAGCGCACGCCGCGCATCGTCAACTTGCGGCCGTCGGGGGAGCACCTCGTGCAGCAGTTGTTCCGCGCCGGCGGCATTCCGACGGTGCTCAAGGAGCTCGCGCCCCTGCTGCACCCCGGCGCCATCACGGTGACCGGTCAGACCATCGAGCACGGTTACGCCTCCGCTCCGGCACCCGATGGCGAGGTCGTCAGCACCCTCGAGACGCCGTTCGACGCGTCGGGCGGGATCGCGGTTGTGCGCGGTTCGCTCGCCCCCAACGGCGCCGTCATCAAGCGCAGTGCGGCCTCGCCGGAATTGCTGCAGCACCGCGGTCCGGCGGTCGTGTTCGAGGACATCTACGATCTCGGCGCCCGCATCGACGACCCGAACCTCGACATCACCGAGGACTCGGTGCTCGTCCTGCGCAACAGCGGGCCGGTCGGGGCACCGGGCATGCCCGAGTGGGGCATGCTGCCGATCCCCGAGAAGCTGCTGCGCCGCGGCATCCGCGACGTCGTCCGGGTGTCGGATGCGCGGATGAGCGGCACGGCGTTCGGCACGACCGTGCTGCACGTCTCGCCCGAATCGGCGGTGGGCGGCCCCCTCGCGATCGTGCGCGACGGCGACCCGATCGTGCTCGACGTCGAGAACCAGAGGTTCGATCTCGACATCCCGGCGGAGGAGATCGAGCGGCGCCTCGCCGAGCTCACGCTGCCCAAGCCGAAGTACCGGCGGGGGTACGGCCGGCTCTATCTCGACCACGTGACCCAGGCGGATGAGGGGTGCGACTTCGACTTCCTGCAGAGCCTCCCCGACGAAGAGCCGCAGCGGCTTCCCTACGGCCTCATGAGCGGCTGGCAGGGCGGTTGGTGATGGCGGTGCAGGGAGAGAGCGCATCCCGGCCGAAAGCGATCGTCGTCATCCCCGAGGGCCGGCCGGTGCCCCCGGTCGCGCGACTCGAGTCGGAAGCCGACTTCACGATCGTGCAGACCGCCGACGAGCTCCGCGCCGCGCTGCCGGGCACCGAGCTGCTGTTCCTCAACGACTTCCGCAGCAATCTGCTGCGTGACGTCGGGCCGGGGCAGTTGCGCTGGATCCACACGTCGAGCATCGGCGTCGATGCGCTCCTCACCCCCGAGATCGTGAACGGCGACATCATCGTCAGCAACTCGCGCGGCGTCTGCGAGCGACCCATCGCCGAGTGGGTCCTCGGAGTGCTGTTGATGTTCGTGAAAGACATCCGTCGCACGATCGAGTTGCAGCAGGAGCGCACCTGGCTGCACCGGGAGACCGAACCCCTTCTCGGGCGCAAAGTCCTCGTGGTCGGCCCCGGCGGAGTCGGCCGGGAGACGGTGCTGCTGCTGCGGGCAGCCGGCATGGACGTGACGGTCGTCGGGCGCTCGGAACGGGTCGACGCGGAACTCGGCCCGATCGCCGCCCTCGACCGCCTCGACGAGCTGATCGGGCTCGCCGACGACGTCGTCCTCACTGTCCCGCTCACCGAGGAATCCCGGGGACTGTTCGATGCGGGCCGCATCGGCAGGATGCGTCCCGGCGCCCGCCTCGTGAACGTCGGGCGCGGAGCGGTCGTCGTGGAGCCGGATCTGCTCGCGGCGATCGACTCGGGCCACCTGGGGGGCGCTGCGCTCGACGTGTTCGAGCAAGAACCGCTTCCCGCCGACCACCCGTTCTGGAGCAGGAGCAACATCCTGGTCTCGCCGCACGCCTCGGGCGACCTCGTCGGCTGGCGCGACCGGGTCGTCGACTGCTTCGCTGAGAACTTGCGCAGGTGGAAGGCGAACGAGCCGCTCCGCGATGTCGTCAACGTGCGCGAACTCGGGGTGACCGGACCGGCGCTGACGTCGGGGGAGTGAGAGGATGGCGGACATCGACTCTCGGCGACGTGGCCCGGCGTGTTCCAAACTGGCACACGTCGATCCGTCTGTCATGGGGGAGAGTTCACTTAGCGAATCGATGAGACTTAGGTCTCCTATGCCAGCGTGGCCGCCGGCACGACGTCTCGTCGGAAAGCTCACCGGCCACATTTCAACGACGAGGATGAGATGACCGAAACATCGGCGACAGCCCCGCCCCTGGTGGCCCTCACTGACATCCACAAGACCTTCGGAGCGGTTGTCGCGCTCCGCGGCGTGACGATCGATGTCCAGCCCGGAGAGACCTTCGCTCTGCTCGGCGACAACGCCGCCGGCAAGTCCACCCTCATGAAGGTCCTGACCGGCGTCTACCAGCCCGACGGCGGCACGATCGAGATCGACGGCAAGCGCGTCGAGTTCCCCACCCCGTCCGCCTCCCGCGATCGCGGGATCGAGATGGTGTACCAGGACTTCGCGCTCGCCGACAACCTCGACGTGCGATCGAACATCTTCCTCGGCCGGGAGCCGCAGAAGAACTTCCTCGGTCCTCTCGTGAAGATCGTCGACCGCAAGCGGATGGAAGCCGAGACCGCGCGGGTCCTCGCGCGGCTCGACATCCCGATCCCGCCGCGGCTCAAGGTCAAGCGGCTCTCCGGTGGTCAGCGCCAAGCAGTGGCGATCGGCCGGGCGCTCGCGTTCGATGCGCGACTCGTCATCATGGACGAGCCCACGGCCAACCTCTCGGTGGCCAAGGTCGACAAGCTCATCGAGGTGACCCAGCGCCTCAAAGACCTCGGCATCGCGGTCATCATCATCACGCACCGCCTCGATGAGGCCTTCGCGGTCGCCGACCGGTTCGCCGTGATGCGTCAGGGCGAAGTCGTCGGGCGCTACCGCACGGGCGAGGTCACGGAGACTCAGGTCGCGCACCTCATCTCCCACGGCACGCTCGACGACTATGTCGAGGCGGAGGGAACCGAGTCGGGGCAGAAGCGCAAGATCGGAAGCACCTCGTCCATCCCCGTCGTCGACGAGCCCGCAGCGGCGAGCGACACCCCGAAGAAGAAGGGCCGATCGTGAGCCTCAACACCGAGAACGTCATGGTGCTGTTGGGTAAGGCGAACCTCAAAGAAGGGTCGCGCTCAGCCAAGATCAAGCACTTTGTCGGCAACTACGGCATCCTCGTCTTCTTCGCCCTGATCATCCTCTTCCTGGCTCTCGCCGCCCCGAACTTCCTGACGCTGAACAACATCGTCAACGTCGTGCGGCAGTCGTCGATCATCGGCATCATCGCCCTCGGGATGACGTTCATCATGATCACCGCCGGAATCGACCTGTCGGTCGGATCGGTCGTCGGAGTCGCTGGCATCGTCTTCGCGATGCTCGCCCCGGCGAGCGGCAGTGCCTTCTGGATTCCCCTCATCGCGGGCCTCGCGGTCGGCCTGCTGGTCGGCTTCTTCAGCGCCGCGCTGGTGGTGTGGGGCAAGATACTCCCCTTCCTGGCGACACTCGCGACGATGGCGATCGCCCGCACCGCGGCGCTCGTCATCACGCAAGGGCAGGTCATCTCCAACCTGAGCGAACCCGCCGAGTGGCTCGGCTCGGGGTTCCTCGGCCCGGTGCCGATCCCGGTGATCATCTTCGTCCTCGCCGCGATCGTGTGCGACTTCGTGCTGAGCCGCACGAAGTTCGGATCGCACGTCTACGCGGTCGGCGGCAACGAGGAGTCGGCGCGCAAGGTCGGTATCTCGGTGCGCCGTGTGCTGCTGAGCGTCTACCTCATCGGCGGCGTCATGGCGGCCCTCGGTGGCCTTGTGCTCACGGCGCGGCTCAACGGCGCGGCTCCCGTGGCCGGAACGGGGTACGAACTCCAGGTGATCGCGGCCGTCGTGATCGGCGGCACGAGCCTCTTCGGTGGCGTCGGCACCATCCGCGGCACCGTGGTCGGTGTGCTCCTGCTGGGCGTCGTCATGAACGGCATGAACCTGCTCGGCATCTCGTCGTACTTCCAGCTCGGCGTGCAGGGCATCATCCTCGTGCTCGCGGTCCTGCTCAACCGGTGGCGAACCGACTAAAGACTTATCTGTCCGCACTTGCTTCACCCGATAACTGAATATCTCTTGCACACCAATCACCACTGAAAGGAACCACCAATGAGAATGCGACGTGGCATTACTACTGCGGCCGTGATGCTGGCCGCTGGCGCGCTGGGCCTTACCGCTTGTGCTCCCGCTGCCGAAGACGGCGGCACTGACGAGGCGTTCGAGATCGGTGTCGTGATTCTGGACCTCCAGGACCCCGACCTGGCGATCATGTACTCGGCTATGGAAGACGAGGCCGAGGCGCAGGGCGTCACGCTCGTCCCCGCCGACTCGAAGAAGGATGTCGCCACCGAGCTCAACTCGGTCGAGGACCTCATCACGCGTGACGTCGACGCGGTGATCCTGCAGCCGCTCGACGGCGAGGCGAGCCAGACCGCGGCCAACCGCGTCATCGAGGCGGACATCCCGCTGTTCATCCTGTCGACCGAGTTCGCTGACGGCTCGGATGTCGCTTACAAGAGCTACATCGGCGTCGACGACACCCTCGCGGGCGTCATGCAGGCCGAGTACCTCAACGAGCTGCTCCCCGAAGGTGGGCCGATCGTGATGGCCGCCGGCGCGTACGGCGCGTCGTGGACCGACCGTCGTCTGTCGGGCTTCAACGAAACGATCAACGACAACTTCGAGATCGTCGCGGAGTTCCAGGCCAAGGGTGACCGTGCCGAGGGCAAGCGCAACATGGAGGACACCCTCCAGCGCTTCGGTGCGGGCCAGATCATCGCCGTTGTCGCGAACAACGACGAGATGGCGATCGGCGCCGCGTCGGCGATCAAGGAAGCCGGCCGTCTGGCCGAGTTCAAGGCGATCGTGGGTGTCGATGGCACCCCGCCGGCTGTCGAAGCGATCATCGCCGGTGACATGAGCGCGACGGTCCGTCAGGACTCCGCCGGTCAGGGCGCGAAGGCCGTTGAGGTTGTCACCAACTTCCTCAAGGGCGAGGAGACGGACGACCGCTACACGCTGCCGTTCACGCTCATCACGATCGACAACGCTGCCGACTTCCAGTAAGCAGCACGTCTGACCGTTCGAAATACAGGCGGGGCGGTTCTCCTCACGGAGAGCCGCCCCGCTTTCGAGTCACCGACGGTATGGGGAGACATTTCACATGGTGCTGACCGCCGTCGGCGAACTCGCGGGGATCGCGTCGCTCGTCTCTGATCTGCGGACGCAGGGGATCGAGGTTGACGCTTCGGATCGACGACGCTCCGAATATTCGTACGACGCGTCGAACTACCGGGTGCGGCCCGCGGCGGTGGCGTTTCCGACGAGCGTCGGTGAGGTGCGCGCCATCCTGCGGGCCTGCGCCGCATCCGGGATCCCGGTCACGACGCGCGGCGGCGGCACCTCGATGGCCGGCAACGCGGTCGGCGCCGGGCTCGTCGTCGACGTCTCCCGGTGGATGACGGCGGTCGGGGAGATCGACCCAGCGTCGCGGACCCTCTGGGTCGATGCAGGCGTCGTGCTCGGCGAGCTGCGATCGCACGTCGAGAAGGTCTCCGCGGGCGAGCTGACCTTCGCCCCCGACCCGTCGTCGCTCACCCGGGCGACGATCGGCGGGTCGATCGGCAACGACGCGTGTGGAAACCACTCGGTCGCCTACGGCCGGATGACGCACCACGTCATCGAGGCCGACCTCGTTACCGCCGACGGTGCCTACCTGCGAGCGGGTCGCGAGGGGCTGCGCGCCATCGACGATGATCCGCATTCGGTCGCGCGGGCCGGTGAGTTGAGCGCCCAACTGAGGTCGCTCGTGCAGGCCCACCTCGCGCCGATCCGCACCGAACTGCGCACGATCCCCCGCCAGGTCTCCGGCTACCACCTCGGGGAGCTGCTGCCCGAGCACGGCTTCGATATGGCGCGAGCGCTCGCGGGGAGCGAGGGAACGTGCGCGATCATCGTGCGAGCGCGCGTCGCACTCGTGCCGAAACCGCGCACGACGGCTCTGCTGTGTCTCGGCTATGAGAACACCGTCGAGTCGGCACGCGACGTGATGACCATTCTCGCCGCGAGTCCGTCGGCGATCGAGGGTCTCGACTCGTCGATCGTCGAGATCATGCGGCACCGCCGCGGCTCCGCGAGCGTGGACGCGCTGCCCCGGGGTAACGCGTACCTCATGGTGGAGTTCTCGGGCGACACCATCGACGCGGCGCGCGCCGACAGCGAGCGACTCGTCGCGCTGCTCCAGGCCGACGGTCGCCTGCTCGATCATTCGATCGTGACGGACCCGGCTCTGCGGGCGAAGCTCTGGCGGGTCCGCGAAGACGGCGCGGGCCTCTCCTCTCGACGGCTCGACGGCGTTCAGACCTGGCCCGGCTGGGAGGATTCCGCCGTCGCACCGGAGCGGCTCGCCGACTACCTCGAGAAGCTCATGGCCCTCGTCGACGCCTACGGCTACTCCGCGTTCGTCTACGGGCACTTCGGGGCCGGATGCGTCCACCTGAGACTCGACTTCGACTTGCGCAGCACAGCGGGGCGCGCGACCCACGAGAGGTTCACGCGTGAGGCGGCGGCGCTCGTCGTCGCCCACGGCGGCTCGCTCTCGGGGGAGCACGGCGACGGCCGGGCGCGGAGCGAACTGCTCGACGTCATGTACTCGGCCGAGATGATCGCGCTCTTCCGGGCATTCAAACACGCGTGGGACCCGACGGGCCTCCTGAATCCGGGCATCATCGTCGACCCCGAGCCGTTCACCGAGGCTCTCGCGCTCGACGGTCTCCCGGCGCCGCTCGAGACCCGCACCCACCTGCCGCTCTCGAATCGGGAGCTGTCGAGTCCGTTCCTCGGCAACTCGCACGCCTGCATCGGCGTGGGGAGGTGCCGCGCCACGTCGGGTGGCTTCATGTGCCCGAGCTATCGCGCGACGAAGGACGAGAAGGATTCCACGCGCGGCCGGGCCCGCATCCTGCAGGAGCTTGTCCGCTCGAACGGCGACAGCCGGCACGGCTGGTCGAGTCCGGAGGTGCGCGAGGCTCTCGACCTCTGCCTGTCGTGCAAGGCCTGCTCGAGCGATTGCCCGACGGGCGTCGACATCGCGGAGGCGAAATCCGAACTCCTCGACGACCATTACCGCGGCCGCATCCGGCCATTCACCCACTACTCGATCGGCTGGTTGCCGCGCTGGCTACCCGTGCTGACGAAGATCGCGGGGGTCACCAACGTCGCGACCCGGAACCGCGTGCTCCGCAGCGTCGGGGAGTGGCTGGGCGTCAGCGCCCGGCGCCGATTACCGTCCTTCGTCGCCGCTCGGACGGCCCGGCGTAGCATCGCCGAGGCCCGATTCTCCGACCAGGCCGACATCCTCATCTTCGCCGACAGTTTCACGCGCGCCTTCCGCCCCGAAGTGATTCCCGCGGCGGCGAGGGTGCTCCAGGAGTCGGGGGACACCGTCGGATGCACGCCGGATGCGTGCTGCGGGCTGACCTGGATCTCGACGGGTCAACGCGAGGGAGCCCGACGCCGGCTCAAGCGGCTGATCTCCCGTTTCGACGACGGAACCGACCGGCCGATCGTCGTGCTCGAGCCGAGCTGCGCCGCCGCCATCCGCGACGAGGGGCCGAAACTCGTCGGCGGAGACGCGGCGGGCCGGGTCGCGGCGCGGGTGCGATCGTTCGCGGTCGCGGTCGATGAGGCCCTCACCCGCGGCTGGACGCCGAGCGCGACCCCGCCGCAGCAGGCGGTCGTGCAGACGCACTGTCACGAGCACGCCGTCTTCGGGTCGGAATCCCAGCGCCGCGCCTTGAAAGGCTGGGGCGTCGCCGACATCATCGAATCGTCGTCGTGCTGCGGCGTCGCCGGCAATTTCGGGTTCGAGGCCGAGCATTTCGACGTGTCGATGAAAGTCGCCGAGCATTCGATCATCCCCGCGCTCCAGGCGGCCGGACCGGACGCCCCGGTGCTCACCGACGGCTTCAGTTGTGCGATGCAGGTGGGTCAGATCGACGCATCGCGGGGCAGCAGCCACCTCGCGACCCTCCTGGACCCGGCGCGGCCGACCTCCGACTGACCCCCAGGGTCAGGGGTACAGGCCTCGCACGCGGTGGGCCTCGGCGACGCGCCCCACGGCGAGCGTCGTCGCGGCGTCCCGCAGGGTGCGATCGGTACGCGTCGCCTCGGTGCTGACCTGATTCCAGGCGAGCGCCATCCGCTCCCGGAGCCGCTCGCGAACATCCGTCTCCGACCACCAGTAGGCCTGGTTCGCCTGCACCCACTCGAAGTAGCTGACGATCACGCCGCCCGCGTTGGCGAGGATGTCGGGAACGACGACGACCCCGCGCTCCGCGAGAACCCGGTCGGCGGCGGGTGTCGTCGGCCCGTTGGCACCCTCGATGACGGCGCGCGCCGCGACGAGGTGCGCGTTCTCGTGTGTGATGACCCCCTCGACCGCGCACGGAAGCAGGGCATCGACATCCAGCTGGAGCAGATGCTCATTGTCGAGCGGTTCGGCGAGCGGAAACCCGACGACGGTCCGGTTCTCGGCGACGTGCCTGTCGAGTGCGTCGAGATCGAGTCCGGCCCGGTTCAGCACGGCACCGTACTGGTCGCTCACCGCGACGACGCGCACGCCGGCTTCGCTGAGGAACCGGGCCGCGCCCTTCCCGACCTTTCCGTAGCCCTGCACGGCCGCCGTCGCCTGGGTGTTCTCGATCGTGAGGCCGCTCAAGGCGGCGAGTGCCACCTGCGCGACACCGAGCGACGTCGAGTCGGCCCGCCCGAGGGAGCCGCCGAGGAGAAGCGGCTTGCCGGTCACGGCGCCAGGAACGGTGTGTCCGCGGCTCACCGAGATGGTGTCCATCATCCACGCCATCGTCTGCTCGTCGGTTCCGATGTCGGGAGCCGGAATGTCCCGTTCGGGGCCGATGAAGTCGGCGAGTTCGCTCGTGTAGCGGCGCGTCACGCGCTCCATCTCCATCGTCGAATGCTCGCGCGGGTCGATCGTCACCCCGCCTTTTGCTCCCCCGTAGGGCAGGTCGACGAGTGCGCACTTCCACGTCATCCACATCGCGAGGGCGCGCACCTCATCGAGGTCCACGGCGGGGCTGAATCGCACGCCGCCCTTGCCGGGACCTCGCGAGAGGTTGTGCTGAACGCGGTGCCCCACGTAGCACGCGATGGACCCGTCGTCGCGGCGCAACGGCACGCTCACCGTCATCTCGCGACGTGGATGCGCGAGCATCGTGTGCAGGCCGTCATCGAGCCCGAGATAGCCGGCGGCGTGAGCGAGCTGCTCGCGGGCGGCGGAAAGCGGTCCGTGAGCAGCCGCCGACTGCTCGGCGGTCTGAAGCGAAAGCGCCCCGGTCGAGAGCGGTGCGGATGTCATTGTCAACGTCTCCTCGACGTACCGGTCGGGCAGCAGGGTCGCCTGAGGCTATCCAGGTCTCGCTTGACCGTTCTGTGCCAGAAGCGGACAGGCGGAAGGTGGGACTCGAACCCCGCCGATGGCGGGCCAGCGGTTCGTGCGGAAGGTGGGACTCGAACCCCGCCCCACCGGCACGGCCGCCACGTCGCTGCGCGCCGCGTCGGAACCGGCGCGGCGGGGACCCCGGTGCGCAGTCTCGCCCACCTACGGTACGAACCGCCGCCCCGCCGATGGCGAGCCAGCGGTTCGTGCGGAAGGTGGGACTCGAACCCACACGCCTTTCGGCACAGGAACCTAAATCCTGCGTGTCTACCGGTTTCACCACTCCCGCGCAGCACACAGTCTACGAAACCGGGCGTTGTCACCACCGACCCTGGTCACTACGGTGAGCGCATGGGCCTCTTCGGACCGTCGTTCATGAAGGTGTGGCAGCAGGGGACACCCGTCGACGGCAGGATCGTCGGCATCCGGCGCTTCACGGTGAGTGAAGACGAGTCGACGGTCGAGCTCGAGGAGTACGCCGTCGACGCCGGGGGTGAGGTGCTCGGCATCCGCCAGCGGCTCGCTCCGCTCCAGGAGGTGCGGCTCGGGATGCCGGTGACGGTGCATCGGCAGGGCAAAGCCGCCGCCATCCGCTGGGGTGCCCCGGTGGAGCGGCGCTGGAAGGCGGTGCGGCCACCCGCCGCCGGGATCGAAGACAAGGTCGACGGCCCGCCGCGGGGTGGCTGGGCGAGCGGCCGCGCGGAGGTGCTCGACCTGGGGTCGCGGTCGGCGATGCTCGGGCTCACGACCGTCGCGCAGGCGAAAGTGCGGTTCTCCGACGGCACCGAGGCGCTCGTGGACAAGTACTCTCCGCCGTTCTACGCGAGTCACCTCGGCGGCGTCGGCACGAACCTGCCGGCGCTGCAGCATCCGCGGGATGCCCGCAAGATCCGCATCGACTGGCCGGCCGCGGCCGTCGCGGTGCCGGGGGTCGGGGTGGCGCCGCTCGGCGGCGGCATCGAGTCCACGGCGGGATCCGGTTCCGCGATGAGCGCGGGGGAGCCCCGCACGCACCCCGGCTTCGGCACGAAGGGGCTGCTCGACCGGATGCAGGAGAAGGTCGCCGCGACGACCGGCAACATGATGGGCTACGACATGAACGCCGGCCCGGCGGCCGAGGATCCGGTGTCGTGGGACGTTTTCATCGCCGCGACCGTCGCCATCCGCGACGACCCGGCGACGCCCGCCGACGAGGTGGCGCAGCGCCACGGCATCCCGGCGGGGGAGTGGGTGGCCGTCAACAAGCGCTGGATGGGCCGCATCATGACCGACTGGAAGCTCGGCGCCGCCTACGGCGAGGCCCTCAGCTGACGCAGCCGCGGAGCTGAGTCAGACTTGGTGAGTGGATCCCCTCGACGCCCTCACCGAGATCGCGTACCTGCTCGAACGTGAGCGGGCGTCCCGGTACAAGTCGAAGGCGTTCCGCACGGCGGGTGCCGCGATCGCCGACCTCGACCCCGGCATCCTCAACGATCCGGTGCGACTCAAGGCCGTGCCGGGCATCGGCGACTCGACGTTCAAGGTCATCCAGCAGGCGCTCGGCGGCGACGTGCCGGACTACCTCGCGCGGTTGCGTGCCGACAATGGGCCGAAGCCGAGCGAATTGCGCGCGAAACTGCGCGGTGACCTGCACGCCCACTCCGAGTGGAGCGACGGCACGACGTCGATCGATCTCATGGTCGCGGCCGCCCGGCGGCTCGGGCACGAGTATCTCGCGCTCACCGATCATTCGCCGCGACTGACGATCGCGCGCGGGCTCTCGGCGGAGCGGCTCGATGAGCAGCTCGCGGTCGTCGAGACCTTCCGCGACGGCGGCTTCGCGCTGCTGAAAGGCATCGAGGTCGACATCCACGAAGACGGCACGCTCGACCAGACCGACGAGATGCTGGGGAAGCTGAATGTCGTCGTCGCGAGTGTGCACAGCAAGCTCAGATCCGACCCGAAGGAGATGACGAAGCGGATGCTGGGCGCCATCCGCAACCCGCACACCGACGTGCTCGGGCACGTGACCGGCCGCCTCGTCGAGGGATCGCGGGGAACCCGGCCCGGGTCGACGTTCGACGCCGCGGCGGTGTTCGCGGAATGCGCCGAGCGACGCGTGGCGGTGGAGATCAACTCGCGCCCCGAGCGACAGGATCCGCCCGACGAGCTCATCGCGCTCGCGCTCGACGCGGGGTGCCTGTTCTCGATCGACTCCGACGCCCACGCGCCCGGGCAGCTGTCGCTGCTCGACTACGGCGCGGAGCGGGCGGAGCGGATGGGCGTTCCGGCGGAGCGGATCGTGACGACCTGGTCGCTCGACGAGCTGCTCGCCTGGACGAGTCGCTGACGGAGGGTGAACCGCGCGACCACGAGCCGCTTGCGGAAGCACCTAGCGATGTACGGAAATTTGCCGTACGTTCGAGGCATGAGTTCCGCACTCAAGAACGAACGAATCGAGATCCGCCTGACATCGGATCAGAAGCGAACGATCGAGCAGGCGGCCACGATCGCTGGACGATCGGTAACCGACTTCTCGGTCACGCTTCTCCTCGAGGAGGCGAGCGAAATGATCCGGCAGGATCGCGAACGTCGGATGTCCGCTGAGGCTTGGGGAGCCTTCAACGAAATCCTCGAGCGACCTGCCAAACCCATTGAGGAGCTCGCTGAACTCTTCCGGCGACCCTCTGTATTCACCGATTGAGCTCCTTTTCCCGACCCCGACCGGTCGCACCGCAGGACGACGTCTCCACGTTCAATTGCGGCAAGCAGATTCTCGACAACTGGCTCAACCTGCGTGCGATCAAGAACGAGGCCGATGGGAACTCGCGCACGTTCATCTCGATCGAGCGCGAGACGGGCATCATCGCGGGCTTTTACTGTCTCAGTTCTCACTCGATTACTCGGGAGGAGATGCCGGGGTCGATTCGACGCAACGCACCCGATCCCATCCCTGTCATCCTCATCGGACGCTTGGCCGTCGACACCCGGTTCACGGGTCGCGGGCTGGGTTACTCACTACTGCGAGACGCACTGACGAAGGGCCTGGAAGCCGCAAACCTGGTGGGGTCTCGCGCACTGGTGGTTGACGCCCTCGACGAAGAAGCGGTCGGCTTCTACACGAGATTCGGATTCACACCCATGCCGGGTTCGACGCGCGCGCTTTACATCACGATGGAAGAAGCTCGCGCGACCATCGCCGCTCTCTAACGTTCGACGGGCGTAGGTCCGAGCAGCACCTTCCAGAGCCACGCGACGGCCGTCTCGACCGGCGGGCGCGGGTCGCGCGCGAGCCACACCTCGAGCACGCCGAGCACCGATCCTGAGAGCCCCGCCGCCAGCACGTCGGGCGGGATGTCGTGGAACGTGTCGGCGTGGGAGCTGGCGACAGCGTCGATGACGATCTTCTGGATGCGCTCCCGCAGTCGCGCGACAGCGACGGGCGAACCGTGCTCGCCGAAGATGCGCGTGTAGACGACAGCGTTCTCTTCGACGTGCCGGAGGTAGTCGACGAGGATCGGCGGGGGATCGATGCTGACCTCGGTGGGTGTCGGGATCTCGGCGCCCGCGAGTTCGACGACGGCGTCGATCGCGTCGGCGAGCAGCGTGTCCTTGTCGGAGTAGTGCTGGTAGAAGGTGCTGCGGTTGACGCCGGCGCGGTCGGCGATGTCGGCGACCGAGATCTCGTCGAGATCGCGTTCCCGGGCGAGGTCGAACAGGGCCTCCTGGAGGCTTCGGCGCGTGCGTGCGATCCGGGGGTCCACGGTCCGATCATTGCAGCCCCGGCCCGACCCGAGCCGTTTTGCTGCGAGTTAGCCGACAAGTGTTCGCTATCCAACAGGTGTCGGATAGCCTGATGCGGCCCGATGACGTGCACCCCATCCGCTCCCCTCGACTTCGTCGGAAGGTCCGTCTCTGGCTCGACTCCTCGCCCGTCTCGGCGGCTTCTCGGCTCGCCGCCCCTGGCTCGTCATCATCGGCTGGGTGCTCGCGCTCGCGGCCGCCGCGGGTGGCTTTCTGCTCAGCGGGGGAGCCCTCGCGAGCGGCTTCAGCATCCCGAACACCCCGACGCAAGCCGTGACCGACCGCCTGAACGAAAAGCTGGACGGTGTGGGCGGTGCGGTGGGCACCATCGTCTTCCAGACCGATGACGGCTCGGCGTTCACGGCGGCGCAGCAGGCCGGCATCGCCGAAGCGCTCGACAACGTGTCGAGCCTCGGCCACGTCGCGAACGTCGTCGACCCGTTCGCTACTGCCGACCAGCAGGCGGCGCAAAGTCAGCAGCTGGCAGATGCCCGCGCCCAACTGGATGCCGCGCAGCAACAGCTCGACGCCGGGCGAGATCAGGCCGAGGCCGCCGGGATGGGCGACGCCCTCGCCGCGCAGTTCGCCCAGCAGCAGGCGCAGCTCGACGTGCAGCACGAACACGTCGACCTCGCGACGACTCTCGCCGACAACGCGAGCTCTCTCGTCACGATCTCGGCCGACGGAGCCACGGCGATCGGCGCCGTCGTGTTCGACGAGACCCTCTTCGATCTCGAGCCGGCCGACCGGCTCGCCGTCTCGACGGCCCTCGACGACGCCGGAATCGACGGCGTCGACCTCTCGTACTCATCCGAGTTGACGAACTCCCTCGGCGGGCTCCTCGGCGTCGGCGAAGTCGTCGGCGTGCTTATCGCCGCGGTCGTGCTCGTGATCGTGTTCGGGGCACTACTGCCGGCCGTGCTGCCGCTGCTGTCGTCGCTCGTCGGGGTGGGAGTCGGTGTCGCCGGATCGCTCGCATTCTCGGGAGTCGTCGAGATGGCCTCGGTCACCCCCGTGCTCGGCGTCATGCTCGGACTCGCGGTCGGCATCGACTACGCGCTCTTCATCATCAACCGACACCGGCGCCAGTTGCGCGAGGGCGCCGACATGCGCGAATCCATCCGGCTCGCGAACGGCACTGCGGGCAATGCCGTCGTATTCGCCGGGTCGACCGTCTTCATCGCGCTGCTCGCGCTCAATGTCACCGGCATCCCGTTCCTCGGCATCATGGGAACCGTTGGCGCGGTGAGCGTGCTCATCGCCGTGCTCGTCGCGATCACCCTCACTCCCGCGCTACTCGGGCTCGTCGGCACGCGCGTGCTGCCCAAGCGCGCCCGGGAGAAAATCGGGTATCCCGACCACATCGTCACCGCACCCAAGCCGATGCCCACCTGGCGTGCGATCGTATCGGCGGTGCTCGCCATCGGCATCCTGCTGATCGCCGCGATCCCGGCGCTGTCGCTGCGCCTCGGCCTGCCTGACGGCTCGAGCGAAACCGAGGACTCGACGCAATACCGGGCGTACACAATTGTCGCCGAGGAGTTCGGCGCGGGTCGCAACGGCTCCCTCGTCGTGACTGCGGAGCCGACGACCGCGGTCGACACCGGCGACCACCTCGCGGTGCTACGGCTGCAGGTGCAGATCGAGGATGTGCTCATGGCGCAGTCCGACGTCGCCGCCGTCGCCCCGGTCGGGGTCGCGGATGACGGCGGGCTGCTCGCCTTTCAGGTCATCCCCGACGACGGTCCGTCGAGCGTGTCGACGGAAGAACTCGTCGCCGACCTGCGGGCGCTCTCGCCTCTCGACTCCGCAGAGAGCGGACCGATCGACCTCGGCGTCGCCGGACAGGCGAGCGGCAACATCGACATCTCCGCCGCACTCGCCGATGCGCTCCCGATCTACCTCGCGGTCGTGATCGGGTTGTCGATCCTCATCATGGTCGTCGTGTTCCGGTCGCTGCTCGTGCCGCTCATCGCGACCGGCGGCTTTCTGTTGTCGTTCTTCGCGGCCCTCGGCGCCGTCACCGCGATCTACCAGTGGGGCTGGTTCGGCGAGGTGTTCGGCGTGCACGACCCGGGGCCGGTGCTCAACTTCGCACCCGTCATCCTCGTCGGGGTGCTGTTCGGTCTCGCGATGGACTACCAGCTCTTCATCGCGTCGGGGATGCGCGAAGCCTTCGTGCATGGGGCGTCGGCCCGCGCGGCGGTCGTCGCCGGTGTGCGGGAAGCCCGAGCCGTCGTCACCGCGGCGGCGATCATCATGATCGCCGTTTTCGGCGGCTTCATGTTCAGCCACCTCGCGATGATCCGCCCGCTCGGCTTCGGGATGGCGGTGGGCGTGCTGTTCGACGCTTTCGTCGTGCGGCTGCTGCTCATGCCGGCGCTCATGCACCTGCTCGGCCGGTCGGCCTGGTGGCTGCCGAGGTGGCTCGACCGCATCCTTCCCGACGTCGATGTCGAGGGCGCTTCGCTCGAACGTCCCGCGCTGCCCTCCGGCGTGCACACTGTGCCGGCCCGGCCCTCCCTCGTCCCTTCGACGCCTCCCGTCTCGGCGCGACTCCGCTAGGTGCGGGGGCTGCGCAGAACTCAGGCTGGATGCGCGCGGTGCTCGCCGAAAGCGTCGGAACAGGGCATCCAGCCTGAGTTTTGAACTCCGCGGACCGCAAAGAAGACCATTGCGCGTCGCCGGTCGAGAGGCACCCGAACACGTCGTCCGCAAGGGAGCGCCGGCGGCGAAAATCGACCCGCCGCTAACTCGTCGCCGTCAACCAGGCGACGATGACATCGCCGATCATGCCGCGCAGGTGATCGCGTCGTGCCGGGTCGAGCAGGTCGCGGTCGAACAGGTAACCGAACGTGTACTGGTTCGCGACCTGGAAGAAGCAGTAGGAACTGATCACGAGGTGCACGTCGAGGGCGTCAACATCCGATCGGAAGAACCCCGCTCGGCGCCCGCGTTCGAGCACATCGTCGAGCACGTTGAGGGCCGGCTGGTTCAGCTCCCGCAGCGAGCCGAGTCGGCGGATGTACTCGCCCCGGTGAATGTTCTCGATCGAGACCAGCCGGATGAAGTCGCTGTGCGCGAGGTGGTGGTCGTAGGTGAGCTCGGCGATGCGCCGCACCGCCTCGGTGGGCGGGAGGTCGCCCACGTGCTGCTGCTGCTCCGCCTCGCGGATGCCGCGATACGCCTTCTCGAGCACGGCGAGGTAGAGCTGCTCCTTGCCGCCGAAGTAGTAGTAGATCATCCGCTTCGTCGTGCTCGTGCGCTCGGCGATGTCGTCGACGCGCGTGCCCGAGAAACCCGACTCGGCGAAGGCCGCCGTCGCGACGTCGAGCAGTTCGGCGCGAGTGCGCTCCGCGTCACGGATGCGGACGCGCTCGTCGGTCATGGTCTCACCATAGGGTCGCTTGCGGTTCTGGGCGATCTCACGCCCCGGCCAGCAGCCGGCGGGGATTGTCGACGAGCAGCCGGCGTTCCTCGTCGGCGCCGAGCCCGGCGGCGCGGAGCCGCGGGAGCACGGTCGTGTGGAGGTGATCCATCCGCCAGTCGGGGGCGTGGACTGCCCGCCACGAGGGCGGCGTGACCCGGCTGAAGAAGGCGGCGTCGTGCGAGAGCAGGATGCGGTCGAGGTGTCCGGCGTCGAGGAGGGCGAGCAGCATCCTGGTCCGGGTCTCGTCCGACCCGGTGTGCGCCATCCCGAACCTGTCGAATCCGACATACGAGCCGGCCTCCGCGAGCGCCGTCAGGTAGCGGAGGTCGTCGGAGTCTCCCGCATGACCGATGACGACCCGGCCGAGCGGCACGTCGAGCCGGCGCAGCAGCTCCTGCTGGGCGAGACCGCCGCGGGATGCCGCGTGACTGTGGGTCGTGATCGGCACGCCGGTGCGGGCGTGAGTGATCGCCGCGGCCCGGAAGATCCGCTCCACGTCGGGGGTGATGCCGGCCCGGTCGGAGAGCACCTTGATCATCCCGGCGCGGATCCCGGTGCCGGCGATGCCGTGCTCGATGTCGCCGGCGAATAGCTCGACGAGCGGGTCGGGTCCGTCGACGAGCAGGCCCGGGCCGTTGAGCCGCAGCGCCGGCGGCAGCACCGCGTCGGCGTAGTAGCCCGTGGCGCCGACGATCAGCACCCGGGTGCGGCGTGCGACGCGCGCCACCCGGGCCACGTCGCGACCCAGGCCGGGCACCGTCAGGTCGACGATGGTGCGCACCCCGAGGTCGTAAAGGCGCTCGAGGCCGGCGACGGCCGTGTCGATCGCGACCTCTTCGTTCCATTCGGGATGCGGCAGGTCGCGATCGAGGTCGGGACTCGTCACGAAGATGTGTTCGTGCACGAGCGTCGGACCGAGCTCGTGCGCCGCGACCTCACCGGTGAGGGTGGGAACGCGACGCACGAGCGGCACCGGTCAGTCCGCCGTGGCGCGGATCGCCTCGTAGGCCGCGAGCTTCTCCCCGGTGAACTCGCCGAGGAAGAACTCCTCGGCCTGCTCCGAGAAGGCGTCGCGGTCGACATCCTCGATGACCTCCCACGCGTCACCCGAGCGCCACTCCTCGAGGGTGGTCTCCTCGCTGTCGATGACGCACTCGGTGACCGACGCGACCGCCGTGTCGACCGCGGCAGCGAGGGCCTCCTGCTGGCGCTCGCTGAGCTCCGTCCACTTCGAGCTCATGATCACGAGGTTCGTGTTGAGCTGGTGGGCGGAAAGGCTCACGTAGTCCTGCACCTCGGGGAGGTTGAGGGCGACGAGGTTGGTGATCGGGTTCTCCTGACCGTCGACGAGGCCCTGCTGCAACGCGAGGTAGAGCTCCTCGTAGGCGACCTCGGTCGCTGTCGCGCCGAGCGCCTTCGCATTGAGCAGGAACTGCGGCGAACCGGGGAACCGCATCCGCAGTCCTTCGAGGTCCGCGGGCTCGGTGATCGGGACGTTGGCGGTGAAGTGACGCGCCCCCGCCGACCAGGCGCCGAGCGTTTGCACTCCGGTCGCGTCGGCGAAGCCCTGCACGAGCACGTCCGACTCGTCGCTCGCCATGAACGCCGCGAGGTGGTCGGCGTCGTCGAAGCCGAACGCCGCGTCCATCACGCTGATCGGTTCATACACCGCGCCGAGAGCCGAGGCCCCCTGGATGTCGATGTCGATGTCGCCCGAGACGACGGACGCGATCCGGTCGGCGTCCCCGCCGAGCTGGCTCGTACCGAAGATCTCGATCGTCAGCCCGACGTCGGCCGCGGCGACCTCATCGGCGATCACCTGCGCGCCGCACTCGGCTTGCGGCTGGTCATCGGTGTACGAGTGCGCGAGCTTGAGCGTGAACTCCTGCTCCTCGACCTCGGGGGCGTCGTCGCCCGCGGTTCCGCAGGCGGCCAGCAGCAGTGCCGGCACGGCGGCAAGGGCGACCAGCGCGACCTTGCGTGAGCGTATTGCCATGTGTTGCTCCTCTCAGTGATGGATGGGTGTTGAGTCGGTGGGGATCGCCTCGGCGGCGACCATTTCGGCGAGGTCGGCGAGCATCGCCTGCCGATCGGCACGTTCGCCGGTGAAGATCTCGAATGCGTCCGCGGCTTGATGCATCGCCATCCCGAGGCCGCTCATGACGCGACGGCCGGTGGCGCGGGCCGCGGCAAGCAGCGCGGTCTCCGCGGGACGGTAGACGATGTCGGCGACCCAGGCGGGGGGTGCGAGCAAGTCGAGGTCGACCGGTGCCTCGGGGTGCGCGGCCATCCCGGACGGCGTGGCGTTGACTAGGCCATCGGCGGCCGCGAGCAGGTGCGGCAGGTCGCCGAGGGAAGCAGCGAACGCCCCGGTCTGCCGAGCGAGAAGCGCCGCGCGGTCGACGTCGACGTCGACGATCACCAAGTGGGCGATCGACCGCTCGGCGAGAGCTGTGGCGACCGCGGAACCCGCGCCACCCGCCCCCAGCAGCACGACGCGGCCGCGCGGCGCGTCGCCCAGGATCTCATCGAACGCGGCGCCGAAACCGGTCACGTCGGTGTTGTGGCCCGTCGCCCCGGCAGGGCCGAAGAGCACGGTGTTGACCGCGCCGACCGAACGGGCGCTCGGCGTGAGTTCGTCGAGCAGCGGGATGATCGTCTGCTTGACCGGATGCGTGATGTTGAGCCCGTCGAACCCGAGCCGGCGCGCCGATTCCAGGAGCCGCGCGACGCCATCCTCGGTGCCCTCGCCCGCCTCGAGGTCGATCGTGCGGTAGACGTAGTGGATCCCGTGGCGGGCTCCCTCGAGCTCGTGCATCGACGGCGACAGCGACGGGGCGACGCCCTCGCCGATGAGCCCGACGAGGATTGTGCGGGGGCGCGCCGCGCGCGGGATCTCGATCGTCATAGCCCGAGCACCCGAGGCAGCCAGAGCACGGCGTCGGGGAAGGCGATCGCGAGGGCGACGACGACGAGCGACGGGATGAGGAACGGCAGCGAGCCGCGGAACACTTCGCCGACCTTCGTGTTCGAGATCGACGCGGTCACGAACAGCACGGTTCCGACCGGCGGCGTGAGCAGCCCGATCATGTTCGAGACGATGACTACGACGCCGAGCACGATCGGATGCACGTCGTAGGACGCCGCGATCGGCAGCAGGATCGGCACGCAGAGAACGAGGATCGCGGTGGCGTCGATCGCGGTGCCGAGCACCAGGACGAGAATCGCGACCAGGATCAGGAAGACGGTGGCGCTGCTCGTGAACGAGAAGACGAGTTCGGTGATGATCTGCGGGAGCTTTTCGAGCGCGAGGATGTAGCCGAGCAGCGACGCGGAGGTGACGATGAGCATGATGCCCGCCGTCGTCATGATCGTCTCCCGCACGGCGGCGCCGAGCACCTTCCAGGTCACGGCACGCTGGATGATCGCGATGATCAGCACATACGCCGCTCCCACGGCCGCCGCCTCGGTCGGCGTGAACAGCCCGCCGAGGATGCCGCCGAGGATGATGACCGGCGTGAGGAGCGCGAGCAGGACGGCTTTGACCGACGCGACGAGTTCTTTCGCGTCGAATTTCTCCGACGTGATCGCGGAATTGCGCCGCACCAGGATGAACACGACGACGCACAACCCTGCCGCCATGATGAGCGCCGGAATGACCGAGGCGGCGAACAGCGCGCCGGTGGAGGTCGCGGCGAGGCCGGCGAAGATGACTGCCGGGATGCTCGGGGGCATGACGGGCGCGATGAGCGCCGCCGACGAGGAGAGCCCGGTCGCGAAACGCCGGCCGTAGCCCGCGCGGAGCATCGCCGGGATCTGCACCTTGCCGAGCGCGGCGGCGTCGGCGACGGCCGAGCCGCTCATCCAGGAGAAGCCGACGCTCGTTCCGACGACGACGTAACCGAGGCCGCCGCGTACCGGGGCGAGCAGCGCGTGCGCGAAGCGGAACAGCCGCTCTGCCATCCCGGTGTGGTTCGCGAGCGCTCCGAGGAAGATGAAGAGCGGGACCGCCAGCAGGGGGAAGCTGCCCGCGGCATTGGTGATCTGTCGCACGGCGCCGCCGAGCGACTGTCCGATGATGAGCATGTAGACGAGCGACGGCCCGATGAAGGCGAACGCGACGGGCACGCGCAACAGGAGTAGCACGGTGATCGCGACGCCGAGCAGGATGAGTTCCACGTCAGGCCGCCTTCACATCGGACTCGGCGCCCGTCGCCAGGACCGGCCCGTTGATGGCGACATCGATGGCCGCGACAATCGAACGGATGACGGTGCTGAGCGAGCCGAGCAGCACCGGGATGTAGACGAGCGACATCGGCAGCCGCAGCACCGGCGACTTGAGGATGCCCTGGGTCTCGACGAGGTCGATCGACGCGGCGAGGATCAGCACCCCGGTGGCGGCGACGATGAGCAGCGCGATGACTTGCACGACCCGCACGAGCATCGGCCGGTTGATCGTGTCCACCACTTCGAGCGAGATGTGACCGCCCGACGTGATGAGGAGGCCCATCGCGGCGAACGTCATCCAGATCAGCGCGAATTTCGAGATCTCACCGGTCCAGGCGATCTGCTCGAGCGGCAGGTAGCGCTGCCCGGCCTGGACGAGCATGAGCCCGAAGATGAGCACGAACGACAGCACGCCGATCGCGAGTTCGACGACCCCGACGACGGTGATCGTCCGGTGCAGAGCGCGTCGCCGGGGCGACAGCGGGGGATCGGTGGGGGTCACGGACTTCCTCGTTCGTTGTGCCACGCAGTTCATCCTGCGATATCCGCTACGAACGTACTAGTTATTACATTAGGCCCGCAAGCCCTCCCTCCTCGAACGTCGACTGGCCCTGGCTTCTCAATGTACGAACTGGTACATTCGCGCCATGCGGACCTCGATCGCGACCGTGTGCCTCTCCGGCGGACTCGTCGAGAAGCTCCAGGCCGCCGCCGCGGCCGGATTCGACGGCGTCGAGATCATGGATGCCGACCTCCAGGCCGCCTACGAATCACCCGAAGAGATCCGCGCTCTCTGTGCGCGTCTCGGCCTCACGATCGAGATGTACCAGCCGTTCCGCGACGTCGAAGGCGTCGACGACGCCAGCTTCGCCGACACCCTGCGCCGCGCCGACGCGAAGTTCGACACCATGCGGCGACTGGGAACCGATCTCGTGCTCGTCTGCAGCAACGCCGGCACCGCGACGATCGACGACGACCAGGTCGCCGCCCGCCAGCTCGGGGAGCTCGCCGACCGCGCGGCTGCTCACGGCATCCGGATCGCCTTCGAAGCGCTCGCCTGGGGTCGTTTCGTGAACGACTACCGGCACGCCTGGCGGCTCGTACAGGCCGCCGACCGGCCCAACCTCGGCACCTGCCTCGACAGCTTCCACATCTTGTCGCGCGGCCACGACCCCGCCGCTATCGAGCAGATCCCGGGCGACCGCATCTTCTTCCTGCAACTCGCCGACGCGCCCGAACTCGACATGGACCTGCTGTCGTGGAGCAGGCACCACCGGCTGTTCCCCGGTGAGGGGGGATTCGCGCTCACCGAATTCCTCGGGCACGTGCTGCGCGCTGGGTACACCGGGCCGCTCTCGCTCGAAGTCTTCAACGACACGTTCCGGCAGACCGACCCCGTGCGCACCGCCGCCCACGCGCGCCGCTCGCTCACCTGGCTCGCCGACCGCACCGCGGCGGCGAACGGGTGGGATACCGACCGCCTCGCCGACGCGACCCCGCCGACCGGCATCGACTTCGTCGAGATCGCCGGTGCCGACCTCACCGCGTTCGACGCGATGCTCACCCAGCTCGGCTTCCGCTTCCGGGGACGCCACCGCACGAAACCGGTGCGACTGTGGAGCTTCGGCGACGCCCGCATCATCCTCGACGAGCAGGCCCGCGACGAGGCGCCTCGGGTCGCCGGCATCGGACTCGACGTGCCGGATGCCGCGGGCGCCGAGGAGCGCGCCCGCACCCTCGGCGCCCCCCAGGTGTACCGCCGCACCTACGCGGGCGAGCACCACTTGCGTTCCGTCGCCGCGCCCGACGGAACCGCGATCTACTGGAGCGACAGCCCCGCCGAAGGCTCGTGGATCACCGAGTTCAGCGGCGGCGAAGCCGGGAACGACGCCTCGGGACAGGTCGATCACGTCAACCTCGGCTATCGCTGGCACGACTTCGACGAAGCGGTGCTCTTCGCGAGCAGCGTGCTCGCCCTCGGGTCGACATCGGCGGCCGAGGTTCCCGGGCCGCTCGGTCTCGTGCGCAGTCAGGTGATGCGCACCGCCGACGGTGCCGTACGGCTACCGATGAACCTCGCGCCGCCGACCGCCCCGCTGCCCGACCGGCACATCGCGGTGCGCTGCGACGATGTCGTGTTGGTCGCCCGGGCCGCCCGCGATCGGGGGCTCGAGTTTCTGCGCATCCCGGAGAACTATTACGACGACCTCGCGGCGCGATTCGACCTCGCTCCTGCGTTCCTCGACGGGTTGCGCGACCTCGATCTGTTCTACGATCGCACCGGCGACGGTGAGTTCATCCACTTCTACACGCCCACCATCGGCGGGGTTTTCCTCGAGGTGGTGCAGCGGCTTGGCGGCTATGACGGGTACGGCGCCGTGAACGCCCCCATCCGACTCGCGGCGCAACGGTCGGCTCGTGGCTGACCGCATCCTGCTCGTCAACGGGCCGAACCTCAACCTGCTCGGCACGCGCGAGCCGCACATCTACGGCTCGGAAACCCTGGCCGACGTCGAGGCGACGGCTCGGGCGGCCGCAGCGGAACACGGCTGGGAGCTCGACGCCGTGCACAGCAATCATGAGGGCGTGCTGATCGACGCCATCCACGCGGCCCGCGACACCGCCGTCGGCATCGTCGTCAATGCCGGGGGTTTCACCCACACATCCGTGGCCCTCCGCGACGCCCTCGTCGGTGTCGGCCTCCCCGTCATCGAAGTGCACCTCAGCAACGTTTACGCGCGCGAGGAGTTCCGGTCGCACTCGTACATCTCGCCGATCGCGGCCTGCGTGATCGTCGGAGCGGGGGTGCAGGGCTACGAGTTCGCCGTCGCGCGGCTCGCGCGCGTCGTGTGACGGGCGCTAACTCTCACCCGCAGCGCTATTTAGGGCTTCCCGGGCCCTGATGACCGCGCCGAGTGAGAGTTGGCGACCGAGTCCCGGCTAGCTGCGGCCGTACTCGTAGACGACGGGGCACTCGAAGATACGTGGGGCACTGCGTCCGACGGTGCGCATGTAGCGGATGACGACGCGATACGCCTCGCGCAGGGTCGTCTCGGTGTACACGATGCCTTCCGCGGTGCAGGATTCGCGCACCATCCGGCGGGCGGCGAAGAGGTGCGGGCGCGCCATGCTCGGGAAGAGGTGATGCTCGATCTGGAAGTTGAGCCCGCCCATGAGCATCGTCATCGACCAGCCGCCGCGGATGTTGCGCGACGACAGCACTTGCTTGCGCAGGAAGTCGGGCTTCGCGTCGATCGCGAACATCGTCATGCCGATGTGGTTGGGGGCGAACGCCAGTCCCATGTAGGCGCCGAACACGACGAGCTGCACGCCGAGGAAGGCGAACGCCATGCCGAGCGGCAGCACGAGGAAGACGGCGCTCACGACGATCGCCATGCGTGCCACGAGCAGCGCGATCTCGAGTTTGCGGTTGTCGACCTTGCCGCGCCCGAACGCGTGGCCGAACGACTTCACGTGGAGGTTGAGACCCTCGAAGGCGAGCAGCGGGAAGAACAGCTTCCCCTGGTGGCGGGTGATGAGGGCGCGCAGGCCCCGGGCGGATGCCGCGTCGGCGTCGACGAAGGAGACGGTGTCGATGTCGAGGTCGGGGTCTTGCCCGACGACGTTGGGGTTGCCGTGGTGGCGGGTGTGCTTGTTCATCCACCACGAGTAGGAGAGGCCCACGACGCCGGACGCGAGCGCGCGGCCCATCCGGTCGTTCGCCTTGCCGGAGCTGAACACCTGGCGGTGGGATGCCTCGTGCCCGAGAAATGCGAACTGGGTGAAGATCACCCCGAGCGCGGCGGCGATGATCAACTGGAACCACGAGTCGCCGAGCAGCACGAATCCGGTGATCGCGCCGCCGAGGGCGAGCACGAGTGTCGTGAGCAGCGAGATGTAGAAGACCTGGCTGCGGCGCAGGAGGTTGGCCGCCCGCACGCGCTTGAGCAGAGGTGCGAACCCGCGCGACACCGAGTCGCGCGGCACCGTGCTGCGATAGGTGGGATCAGCGGGGGCGAGAGTCACAATCGGCCTCGGGTACCTCGGGTACGACTTCCCAGCCGGCGAGTGAGCGGAACGCTCCAGATACCGCCAACTTAGCCGGTCTACCTGAATGTCCGCCCCGGCGACGCGCGTCCGACCCGCTGGCTTGGGTGGCACGGCGCCGACAGTCGGGTCAGTGGCGGCGCAGGGCGGCTACGAGATGGTCGTCGGCGATCTCCTCCGCGATCTCGTCGGGAACACCACTCAACGCCGCGAACTCCGCCCACCGTGCCACGGCATCCAGTACTTCGTCGAGGATCGCGCGGGACGCTTCGACCCCGAAACGTTCCGCCACTTCGAGGATGTCGCCGCGGGTGACCCCCTCGAACCGTCCGTTGACGCTCATGAGGTGTTGGTGCACCCACGGGGATTCGGAGTTGTAGGCGTAGGTGACGTCGTAGGCGGGGGCGAGCTGCCATCCATTCTGCTGGTCGAAGAGAAAACTGAAGTTCTTCGAGTGGTCGTCGCAGTTGGCGGCGGCGACGTTGAAGATCATGCGGCGCCAGGCTTGCTCCATCGCGGCGGGGCCGAGGTCGAGCCGCTGCACTTGCGTGAGGTACTGCGAGTAGTCGTTGGTGGCGACCTGGTTGTAGTCGACCCCGGCGATTCCGCAGAGGGTCTGCAGGTGGATCTTCTCGCCGTCGCTCGACCGGTCGAAGCGGCGGGTCATGAAGTGCGCCCGGCCGTTCTCTTCGAGCAGGCGCGTGGGGGCCATGGTGATTCCGGCATCCCGAGCCATCAGGGAGTAGGCGTACTCGACGCGTCCGAAGTTCTCGCTCTTGCCGAGGCGCTTGTCGGTGCGCACCCCGTCGAATTTCAGCAGCCACGGCTCGAAGCCCGCCGCCGGGGGCACGTGACCCGACCGCAGCTCGTCGGTGTCGGGGTTGACGTTGAGAATGGCCTTCGCGCGCGCTCCGCCGGCGCTCGTGCCGACGTTGATGATGCGATGCAGCGACTCCGCCGAGTCGGATTCGGTGGCGAGCGAACCCTCGACGGCGGCGCGCGCGGTGATGATGAGTTCGGCGAGGTCGACACTCGTCGGCGCCGGGGTGTGCGGCGCGTGGTCGGGACGGTATTCGAGGGCTCCCATGCCGCGGGGGCCGAGGTAGGCGAGCCGGTCGAGCGCGGTCGCCTCCGCGGCATCCAGGCCCAGCTTGCTGAGATGCGCGTCGACGATCGCGTTGCCGAACCGGTCGGGCAGCGAGTCGGCGATCATCGGGGGCAGCCCGTGGAAGGTCTCGGGGTTGAGCCCGGGGAACGTGAAGGTGCGCCGTCGGTCGTCGATCGGCATCAACTCGGGAGCGAGGTCGAGCCCGCGACGCTTCCAGGCGGGCTCGTACTCGAAGGTGTACGCACCGCGGGTGCCGGTGGCGGCAATCGCGCCGACCCGTTCGCCCCAGGCGAGCACCTCGACGACCCGCACGTGCTGCCAGGGCATCAGGCCGCGCTCCGGGGTCGGCGCACGCGCCGCGGGGCGGGTTGCCGGCGCTCCGCGCGGAGCAATTCGAGCGGGCTCGGCCCCTCATCGGGGCGGATCTCGTCGAACCAGTCGTCGCGACCGAGCACTCGCAGTACCCGGATCAGAGTGGGGAGAGAGCTGCCGCGACCGCTTTCCAGCGCCGAGATGGTCGCCTTCGACACGTCGGCCCGGCGCGCGACATCCTCTTGCGTGAGCTGGGCGTCGATGCGGAGGCGGCGCACCTGCTCGCCGAGGGATGCCTCGGTCTCGTCGACGGTGCGCCTTTCCATACGTCTAACTTTCTTGATGTTATGCGCCACTTATCTGTTAAGTACAAGTAGAGCAGACTTAAAGTCTTTCGACAAGACCGTGTGTTGTCTCGCCACGGGGCTTATCGGGCAAGGACGCGACGAACGAAATCGCGGGCTGTGGAGAACGAGCGCCCGCGACGGCGCGGGCTTCGCACAATGGCGGGGTGAGCGCCGTCGTGAATCTCATCACCGACCGCGTGCGCGAGCGGGTGCGGCGGGAGGGCGTCGACCTCGCCGCGAACTCCGATCTCGCCGACCGTTTCGTGCGAGAGGAGCTGCGCACCTACTCGGAGCGCGCCCTCGGCGGGTCCGCCCCGCTCATCGCCGACGAGCAGGCCGCCGCGCGCACGATCATCGCCGCCGTCACCGGACTCGGGCCGCTGCAACCCTTCCTCGACGACCCGACGGTAGAGGAGGTGTGGATCAACGCCCCCGACCGCGTCTTCATCGCGAGAAACGGCGTCTCGGAGCGCATCCAGCTCGATCTCACCGAGACGGATGTGCGCGACCTCGTCGAGCGGATGCTGCGCAGCACCGGTCGCCGGGTCGACCTGAGCAGCCCGTTCGTCGACGCCTCGCTGCCTGATGGATCGCGGTTGCACGTCGCGATTCCCGACATCACGCGGGCGCACTGGGCGGTCAACATCCGCAAGTTCCGGTCGGGGATGCGCGACCTGCGCGAACTCGTGCGCCTCGGCTCGCTCACCGCGCACGCCGCTGAGTTCCTGCACGCGAGCGTGTGGGCGGGGCTCAACATCCTCGTCTCGGGCGCGACCCAGAGCGGCAAGACGACGATGCTCGGCGCGCTGCTCGCGTCGGCTCGCCCCGAGGAGCGCATCGTCACCGTCGAGGAGACCTTCGAGCTCGCCGTCGCCGCGCCCGACTGGGTCGCGCTGCAGTGCCGGCAGTCGTCGCTCGAGGGCACCGGCGAGGTCACCCTGCGCCGGCTGGTGAAAGAGGCACTGCGGATGCGCCCCGACCGGCTCGTGGTCGGCGAGGTGCGCGAAGCCGAGTCGCTCGACCTGCTCATCGCGTTGAATAGCGGATTGCCCGGGATGTGCTCGTTGCACGCCAACTCGGGCGACGACGCGCTGCGCAAACTCGCGACCCTCCCGCTGCTCGCGGGACGCAACATCGACTCCACGTTCGTGCTGCCGACGGTCGCTTCGTCGATCGACCTCGTCGTGCACGCCGAACTCGACCGCACCGGACACCGGCACGTCGTCGAGATCGTCGCCCCGACGGGGCGCGTCGTCGACGGGGTCATCGAATCGACGTGGCTGTTCGCCCGCGCGGCGGAGGGTCTCGTCGCGACGGGCGCCCTTCCCGTTCAGCGCGACAAGTTCGCGCGTGCCGGCGTCGACGTCGCCGACTACCTGCGGGCATCCTCGTGACGATCGCGGTTGGACTGCTGCTCGGGGTCGGCCTTCTGCTCATCGCGTCGCCGTTCGTCTGGCCGCGCGCGGCATCCGCGCGGTCGCGGCGCTCGGCCCTCGACGGATGGCGTACCCGCCTCGCGCAGGCGGGGCTCGGCCGGGTCGCGGTGGGGGTTCCCATCGCGGTGAGCGTGCTGTCGGGGCTCGTCGCCGCGGCCGTCGTGCTCGCCGTCGCCCCCGTGCCCGCCCTCGCTCTCGGCGCTGCGGGGTTCGGAGCCGCCGTGCCCCTCGCCGTGCTGTCGGCGCGCGCCCGCGCGCTGCGCACGACTCTCCGCCTCGCCTGGCCGGATCTCGTCGATCACCTCGTCTCCGGCATCCGAGCGGGGCTGCCACTCGCCGAAGCGGTGGGGGCCCTCGCCGAGGTCGGCCCCGCCGAGACGCGCGCGGCGTTTCGCTCCTTCGAGCGGCGCGCCCTCGGGTCGGGCAACCTCGCCTCCGCGCTCGACGGGCTCAAGGTCGACCTCGCCGATCCGATCGCCGACCGCATCGTCGAGACGCTCAAGATGGCGCGCGAGGTCGGCGGCTCCGAGCTGCCGTCGGTGCTGAGGGCGCTCGCGACGTCGCTGCGGGCGGATGCCGCGGTGCGGTCCGAGGTCGAGGCACGCCAATCGTGGGTGCGCGGCGCCGCGCGGCTCGGCGTCGTCGCGCCGTGGGTCGTGCTGCTGCTTCTCGCGTCACGACCCGAAGCTGCGACGGCGTACAACAGCCCGGCCGGGCTCGTGCTGCTCGGCGTCGGACTCGCCGTCACGGTTGTCGCCTACCGGGTGATGATCGCGCTCGGTCGGCTTCCCGACGAGCGGCGGTGGTTCGCATGACGCTCCTCGCGCTCGCGGTTCCGGTCGGCGTGACGCTCGGCCTCGGGCTGTGGACGTTGCTCGGACTCGTCCCGCGCGTCGGGGCGACGCGGCTCGCCGCCCGAGTCGCGCCGTACATCGCCGATGTCTCACCCGAAGCCCGCGAGGTCCTCGACCGCCGACCGGCGGAGCCGCTTCCCTTCGTCGGTGGGCTGCTCGCCCCGGCCGGCCGCCGCATCCGCGCAGCTCTTGTCGCGGTGTTCGGCGGTGACGACACGGTCGAGCGTCGGTTGCGGCAGGCCGGGTGGACGCTCACCGTCGAGGCGTTGCGGGGTCGGCAGTTGCTCGGGGGAGTGACGGGGGCGGGGGTCGGCATCCTGTTCGCGGTGGCTCTTGCGCGTTCCTCAGCGCTGTCGCCGTTGTTGCTCGGAGTGGTGGTCGCGGTGTGTGCTGCGATCGGGGTGCTGCTGCCCGATCAGGTGCTGTCCCGGGCAGCGCGGGCACGCCGCGACCGGATCGCCGCGGAGTTGCCGACCGTGCTCGAATTTCTGACGCTGTCGCTCTCCGCCGGCGAAGCGGTGCTCGACGCCCTGCGCCGCGTCGCCCGAGCGGGCAACGGCGACCTCGCCCGCGAGATCGCGATCGTCGTCGCCCAGGTCAATGCTGGAGTGCCGCTCGCCACGGCGCTCGAACGGTGCGCCGATGAGATCCAGTTGCCGGCACTGTCGCGCACCGTCGACCAGCTCGTCGGAGCGCTCGACCGCGGCAGCCCGCTCGTCGACGTGCTGCGGGCTCAGGCGCAGGACTCCCGGGATGACGCCAAGCGGTCACTGCTCGAAGCGGCGGGCAAGAAGGAGATCGCGATGCTCGTGCCCCTCGTGTTCCTCATCCTGCCGGTGACCGTCGCGTTCGCGATCTTCCCCGGCGTGATGGTGTTGCGGCTCGGATTCTGACGTGCGTTCAGACGACGGCCGACTCTAACTCTTCACCACGAGGCTGCCTAACTGCTCTCAAGCGCTGAGGTGCCGCATGAGTGAGAGTTAGCGCCCTGACTTGCTCAAGAACATCAGCCGCGCATAGCGACACCGTGCCGCCAGTACCCCATGAACGCGACCTGGGAACGGTCGACGCCGAGGTCCTTCACGAGATGACGGCGCAACGTCGTGACGACACCGCTCTCGCCCGCGATCCAGAAGTACCGGTCGGCGTGGTTCTCCGACTCCGCGACCGACTCGCCGAGGCTTGAGAAGGTCGGCGTCTCCCAGAGCGGATCCTCGGTGTCGACGTCCTGGATCGGCGGCGCAACAGCTGCGGCGCCGAGGTGATCGAGCACCGCCGGGATGAGCCGCGTGCCGTGCGCCTCACCCGAGCGCGGCAACCACCGCACCTCGACACCCGGGGGCGTCGCGATCGGAAGGATGTCGGCATCCTCGGGTATCTCGATGAAGGCGACCCCCTGCACGTCACGATCGACGTCTTCGAGGATGCGGGCGATCGCGGGGGCCGCCGTCTCGTCTCCGGCGAGCAGGATCGCGCGGGCGTCGCCGGGGGCGTACTCGATGCCGCCGTCCTCCTTGCGGCCGCGGCGCGGGCCGATGACGAGCAGCTCATCGCCGACTGCGGCGGCATCCGCCCACCGCGACGCGGGGCCGGTCGAGCCGGGGGTGAGGTGCAGCACGAAGTCGACGACGAGCCGGGTCTCGCCACCGTCGACCTCGAGCTGACGGATCGAGTACGTACGCATCGCGCCGCGCTCGTCGTCGGGCAGGGCGAGCCAGGCGCTGTACCAGTTCTCGCTCGGGGTCAGCCGGGGAACCGAACCGCCGGCCGCCGGGAAAACCAGTTTGATCCGCTGGTCGAGCACGCGCCCGGGCGTTCCGAAGTCGGCGAGGTCTGCGCCGCCGAACGTGATGCGCACGAAACTCGGCGATACTCGCTCGACGTCGGAGACGGTCGCGACAGCGAGCACGAATGGGAAATCAGTTGACATGGTGCCTCCCTCGGGGCAGAACGAGCGGCTTTCCGGTCAGGGGATCAGGGATGACCTCGCTGTCGAGCCCGAAGACCTCGCTGACGAGTTCCGATGTGATGACCGACGAAGGCTCGCCGATCGCGTGGATACGACCACGGCACACGGCGACGATCTCGTCGGCATAGCGCGACGCGAGGTTGAGGTCGTGCAGCACCATGACGATCGTCGTGCCGCGCGCGCGGTTGAGGTCGATGAGCAGGTCGAGCACCTCGATCTGGTGGGCGACATCCAGGAACGTCGTCGGCTCGTCGAGCAGCAGGATGTCGGTGGCTTGCGCGAGCGCCATCGCGATCCACACACGTTGACGCTGACCGCCGGAGAGTTCGTCGACGGGCCGGTCGGCGAGGTCGGCGATGCCTGTGGCGTCGAGGGCGGCGGCGACCGCCTCGTCGTCGGCTCGGCTCCAGCGGGCGAAGGCGCGCTGGTGGGGATGCCGGCCGCGGCCGATGAGGTCGGCGACGACGATGCCTTCGGGGGCGATCGGGCTTTGCGGTAGCAGTCCGATCAGGCGGGCGATCTCTTTCGTGGGCCGAGTCTGCAGCTGCACCCCGTCGAGCACGATCTGCCCGGATCTCGGCGACAGCAGCCGGGCCAGCGCCCGCAGCAGCGTCGACTTGCCGCATCCGTTCGCCCCGACGATCGCGGTGATGCGCCCGGGGGCGACCTCGAGCGCGAGCTCTTCGACGACGAGTCGGTCGCCGTAGGCGAGCGTCAGCCGCTCGGCGGTGAGCTGGTGGGTGAGGGTCATCGCGAGACTCCCGAGCGGTTCGAGCGAACGAGCAGGTAGATGAGAAACGGCGCGCCGACGACGCCGGTGACGACGCCCACCGGGTAGCGGGTGCCGAGGGCGAATTGCCCGACGAGGTCGCCGCCGACGACGAGCAAAGCGCCAACGAGTCCTGCGGTCACCAGCAGCGGGGCTCCGGATGCCGTGAGGCGTGCCGCGATCGGTCCGGCCATGAAGGCGACGAACGCGATCGGCCCGGCGGCCGCCGTCGCGAAGGCGATGAGGGCGACAGCGGCGAGGATGAGCAGCAGCCGCATCGGACGAAGCCGCACGCCGAGGCCCGCTGCGGCGTCGTCGCCGAGTCGCAGCAGGTCGAGGTCGCGCTGCCGCCACACCAGCAGGGGCGCGATGACGAGTACGGCGACGGCGAGCGGCGCGACGCGCTCCCACGTGGCGCCTCCGACGCTCCCGCTGAGCCACTGCATCGCCGCCTGGATGTCCCACGCGGCCGCCCGGGTCAGCACGTAGGACACGACGCTGTGCAGCATCGCCGCGATGCCGATGCCGATGAGGATGAGACGGGCCCCCGCGAAGCCACGCCGCCAGGAAAGTGCGTAGATCGCGATCGCCGTGACGAGCGCCCCGCCGAGGGCGAAGAGCGACACCGCCGTCTCGTCGAGGGAGAGCACGACGATGCCGATGACGGCCGCGGCGCTCGCGCCCGTGCTGATGCCGATGATGTCGGGGGAGGCGAGCGGGTTGCGCAACATCGTCTGGAACATGAGGCCCGCCATGCCGAAGGCGGCACCCGCGAGCATCCCGAGCGCCGTGCGCGGCAGCCGCAGCTCGCCGACCGTGAACGAGGCGCCGGGCACCTGCTCGCCGAACAGCACGCGCAGTACGTCGCTCGGGGCGTAGAAGGTGTTGCCGATCATGAGGGCGACAGCGGCGACCGCGAGTAATCCGGCGGCGAGCCCGCCCACCAACAGCGTTTGGCGCCGCCGACGGCGCAACCGGCTCGCGCGAACCGTGCGCGCGGTATCCGAGGTGGTGGTTTCCAGTTCGGCAGCATCCAGAACGGCGGTCACAGTTCGCGCACCTTCTGTCGGCGCACGATCCAGATGAAGAATGGCGCCCCGATGATCGCGGTGATGATGCCGACCTCGATCTCCTGCGGCCGCGCGACGACCCGGCCGACGACGTCGGCGGTCACGAGCAGCGCCGAGCCGACGATCGCCGAGAACGGCAGCAGCCAGCGCTGATCGGGCCCGACGAGCAAGCGGCACACGTGCGGCACGATGAGCCCGACGAACGTGATGGGTCCCGCGACCGCGGTCGCGGCGCCGCACAGCACGACGGCCCCCGCGAACGCGATCAGTCGCGGTCGCACCACCCCCGTGCCGAGCCCCCCCCCGAGGTCGTCGCCGCGGGCGAGCGGGTTGAGGCCGCGACCCGACAGCATGACGATCGCCGCACCCGCCGCGAGGAATGGCGCGACGATGCCGATGCGATCCCACTCCGCACCGCCGACGCCGCCGATCTGCCAGAACTGGAAGGTCGTGAGGATGTCGACGCGCGGGAGCAGCACGGCGCTCACGAGCGACGTCAGCGCCGCCGCGGTGGCCGCCCCCGCGAGGGCGAGTTTGAGCGGCGTCGCGCCGCCGCGGCCGAGTGACCCGACGGAGTAGACGAACACGGCCGAAGCCGCGGCGCCGACGGTGGCGACGCCGATGTAGCCGTACGGGTTCGACAGGCCGAAGAAGGCGATGCCGACGACGACCGCGAGCGACGCACCGCTCGAGACGCCGAGGATGCCGGGGTCGGCGAGCGGGTTACGCGTCACGCCCTGCATGGCGGCACCCGAGAGGGCGAGGGCGGCCCCGACGAGCAGGGCGAGCACCGTGCGCGGCACGCGGGCGGCGACAGCGGCCTGCCCGACGCCGGCGGTGTCGCCACCGAGTGCCGCGAACAGCTCGCCGGGGGCGACCGCACGATTGCCGAATGTGACGGATGCCAGCGACAGCAGCACGAGGCATCCGACTCCGATGACGACCCAGAACAGCCGGGGCACCGCCGGGCGTCGCCCCGCTCGCGAGGGAGCGGGCGCGACATCCGGTGGGGTCATCCTGCCGGTGTTCACCGGGACGGTGCCCGCCAGGTCAGTGCTCACCCGGCCGGCGTGAGGGCGGCGGCGAGCAACGCGAAGTACTCGTCGATGCCCCAGCGGATCGACAGCGGCGACGGGTTCGCCGCGGCGGCGATCGGCGTCGATTCGGGCAGGATCGCGATGCGGCCCTCGGCGACCGCCGGAATCTGGGAGAGCAACGGATCGGCCTGCATCGCTGCGATGAGCTCGCCGTCGGTGTCGCCGTAGGTCACGAAGACGTCGACGTCGGCGAACTGGTCGGCCTGTTCCGCACTCACGGTGACGTAGAACCCGTCGGCACCGATCGACTCCTGTCCGACGATCGAGGGGGTCGGCATCCCGAGGTTCTCGAGGAACCCGGGTCGGGTGTCTTGGCTCGTATAGAAGCCGATCTGGCTGAAGTCGTTCGGGTCGATGGACGCGAACAGCACCGCGGCTTCCGCGAGTCCCGGGTGGTCGGCGAGTGCGGCGTCGACCAGGGCGTGCAGGTCGTCGATGAGCGCGTCGCCGTCGGCGGCCAAGCCCATCGCCGTCGAGTTGAGCCGGATCATGTCCTCGTACGACGTCCCCCACGCGACCTCGGGGTACGCGACGACGGGGGCGATCTTCGAGAGGGTGTCGTACTCCTCCTGAGTGAGGCCGGAGTAGGAGGCGAGGATGACGTCGGGCTGCGTGTCGGCGACTGCCTCGAAGTCGACGCCGTCGGTCTCGTCGAACAGCACGGGCGGCTCGGCGCCGAGTTCGGCGAGCCGGTCTTCATCCCACGGCAGGATGCCGTCGCCGTCGTCGTCTCCCCAGGTGGCCTTGCTCATCCCGACCGGTACAACCCCGAGGGCGAGCGGCACCCCGTGGTTCGCCCATGCGACGGTCGCGATACGTTCCGGTTTCGCGGAAATCGTGGTCTCGCCGAACGCGTGCTCGATCGTGATCGGGAACCCGCCACCGACTCGGTCGGTGCCGCCGTCGGCGACGGGGGTCGCGCAGGCGGAGAGGGAGACGGCGAGGGTCGCGATGGCGACCACCCCCAGCGCACGAGGGAGCGGGACGCGGGCGAGTTTCACGGCAGAGAGCCTTTCGGGACGAGCGGTTAGGTCAGGCTTACCTAACACCAGCTGGTCCCGAGGTGTCAAGCGGGCACGACGCTAACTCTCCTTCACGACGACGCGTGAGGCTCCTGGAGCGCTGAGGTCCCGTGTGAGTGAGAGTTAGGGCCCCGACTCGCGCCAGGTCGCGAGCGAAAAGCGGTCGGGATGCTCACCCGACGGCGTCGTCCCGGGCCTGGGGTGTCTGCGGCGTGACCCCGAAGAGCGTCTCGACGGCCCGCTCGACGGCGTCGAGTTGCCCGCCCGCGGCGTGGTCGCGAGCTCGCACCGACGGTTCGTGCATGAGCACGCCCGCGAGGTGCCGCAACGCGGCCTCGGTGCGCTCATCGACGCCGTGCCGGGCACGGTGCCGCGCGATCTCGGCCTGCAGCACCTCGTCGACGTGGCGGCGCAGCGCGACGATCGCGGGGGCGGCGCGGCGATCCGACTCGAAGGCCGCTGCGGCGTTGCCGACGACTTCCTGCACGCCCGCACCCATCTCGGGAAGCACCGCGTGTCGCCCGATGAGTTCCAGATCGAGCAGCTCGACACCCGGCAGCGACCCGACGGCGGGTTCGACGTTACGCGGCAGCCCGAGGTCGATCACGAGTCGAGGGGCCGCGTCGGGGATGTCGGCGGCCGTCACGACGTAGCGCGCCGTGCAGGTAATCACGACGGCGGCCGATCGGATCGCCTCGCGCAGATCGCGCTCGGCCCCGACGCCGTAGCGCACCGCGAACTGCTGGGCCCGCCCGGTGGCCGAGAACACCCGGATGTCGGCGGCACCTCGAGCGCGGAGAGCGGCGACCGTCGTCGCGGCGTAGCTTCCGGTGCCGACGAGCAGCACCGAGACCTCCGACCAGTCGGGCACGCGCGAGTCGGCCATGTCGAGGGCGACGCGGGCGATCGAGCGGCCGGCGGCGGCAAGGTCGGCGTGGGCGCGCGCCTCGCGGGCGGTATGCGCCGCGCGCTGGAACAGCAATTCCAGACCACTGGATGTCGTGCCCGCTTCGCGCGCCTCGCGCAGGGCACGCTGCACCTGGCCGGCGATCTCCTCTTCTCCGACGACCATCGATTCGAGCCCGGAGCTGACGGCGAACAGGTGGCGCACGACATCCTGACCGGTGAGCGCGACCGCGGTCTGCCGCAGCGTTTCGGCATCCTCGCCCGCACGTGGTGCGAGCGCATCGATGACCGCTTCGATCGCGAGTTCCGGCCCCGCTGTGAGCGGTTCGTCGAGTTCGATGTAGGCCTCGAAGCGGTTGCAGGTGGCCAGCACGACGGCGCCACGCACGAAATCGGCGTCGACGATGAGATCCGCGGCAGTCGTCGAAGCGACCCGCGAGATTCGGTCGAGGACGTCGAACTCGGTGTTGCGATGGTTCGCCGTCAGGCAGAACAGCACCCCTCGATTCTACCTAGGGTGGAGGAATGCCTCTGCCTGCCGCACATCCCCTTCTCGACGTCCGCACTTCGTTGTCGGCGCTCGTGCAGGCGGCACGAGGAATCCGCCCGCCGGTCCACCCCGTTTGGTTTATGCGGCAGGCTGGGCGATCGCTGCCCGAATACCGGGAACTGCGGGCCGGCGGCGACATGCTCGCGGCGTGCGTGAACCCGGAACTCGCCGCCGAGATCACCCTCCAGCCGGTGCGGCGTCACGGGGTCGACGCGGCGGTGTATTTCAGCGACATCGTCGTGCCCGTGCTGCTCGCGGGGGTGGCCGTGCAGATCGTTCCCGGTCGCGGGCCGGTCTTCGACGAGCCGGTGCGCACCGCCGCGGATGTGGCCCGCTTGCCGGCACTCGACCCGTCGGCACTCGCCCCGATCGTGGATGCCGTCGCCCTCGTCGTCGCGGAACTCGGCGCCACCCCGCTCATCGGATTCGGTGGAGCCCCGTACACACTCGCGTCGTACCTCGTCGAGGGCGGCCCGTCGAAGGAGCAACTTCGCACGCGCGCCCTCATGCATTCCGATCCGGCGACCTGGGCGGCGCTGCTCGACTGGTGCGCCGACGTCACCGGGGCGTTCCTGCGGGCTCAGGTGCTCGCGGGCGCGAGCGTCGTGCAACTCTTCGACTCCTGGGCCGGGTCGCTCTCCCGTGCCGACTACGAGCGTGCGGTGCTGCCGCACTCGACGCGCGCGCTCGACGCGGTCGCCGACCTCGGCATCCCGCGCATCCACTTCGGGGTCGGCACCGAGCACCTGCTCGACCTGCTGCCTGCCGCGGGCGCCGATGTCGTCGGGGTCGACTGGCGGGTTCCGCTCGACGAGGCCGCGCGTCGCCTGCCGGGGGTCGTGCTGCAGGGCAACATCGACCCCGCCCTGCTGTTCGCCCCCGCCGACGTGCTCGACCGGCACGTCGCCGACGTGCTGCGCCGTGGTGCCGCCGCGCCCGCGCACATCGTCAACCTCGGCCACGGCGTTCCCCCCGAGACCGACCCCGCCGTGCTCACCCGCCTCGTCGAGTTCATTCATGCCCAGGACTCGGTGGTTGAGTAGCCCGCAAAGCGGGCGTGTCGAAACCACACCCGCGACGACGATCATCGGCGGAGGCGTCGCCGGCCTCCTCGTCGCCCTGCGCCTCGCCCAAGGCGGGCACCGCGTGACCCTCCTGGAAGCCACCGACCGCCTCGGCGGCCAGCTCGCCCCCCAGCGCATCGCGGGAGTCGACCTGGATGCCGGGGCCGAGTCGTTCGCGACGCGCGGCACCGCGTTCGCCGCGCTCATCGACGAACTCGGTCTCGCCGCCGACATCGTCACCCCACGACCCGTCCCCGCGTGGCTGCATCGCGCGCGCGAGCCCGCGGTGCCCCTCCCCGCGGCGGGGCTGCTCGGCATCCCGGCCGACCCGTTCGCACCCGACGTCGTCCGGGCGATCGGCCGCGTGGGCGCGTGGCGCGCGCGACTCGACGCCGTGCTGCCGGGAGCGGTCGGGGCTCGCGCGACGACGCTCGGGCAGCTCGTCGCCGCGCGGATGGGTCGTGCTGTGCTCGACGGGCTTGTCGCCCCGGTGGCGCGTGGCGTCTATTCGCGCGACCCCGGCGATATCGACCTCGCGGTCGCGGCTCCCACGCTCCTGATCCTGCTGCGCGAGCGCGGGTCGCTCGCCGCCGCGGTCCGCGGTCTCCGTGAATTCGCGCCCGCGGGCTCGCTCGTCGCGGGACTTCGCGGCGGCATGTTCCGGCTCGCGGATGCGCTCGCCGACGCGTGCCGCGCCGCCGGGGTCGACATTCGCACGGGCATCCGAGTCGACGCCATGCCGCCTGGCCGGGTCGTGCTCGCCGCGCCCGCTCCGGGAGCGGATGCCGGCCGCCCGGTGACCGTCGTCACGCTCGCGCTGCGCACCGCGCTGCTCGACGGCGCCCCGCGGGGTTCCGGGGTGCTCGTCGCCTCGGGAAGCGACGTTGAAGCCCGCGCCCTCACCCACCTGACCGCGAAGTGGGACTGGCTCGCCGAGGCTTTCGGTGATGCTCACGCCGTGCGGCTCTCCTACGACGGCGTCCCCGGCCATCCGGTGCGGCAGGCGGTGCGCGACGCATCCGCGATCTTTGGCGTCACCCTGCCCGATCCGATCGACAGCACCGTGCGCACCTGGCATCGCCCCGCATCCGACTCCGGCGATCACGGGTTCGTGCGCACCGGTGAGCCGGTCGCCGGGTCGGGTCTCGCGGCGGTCGTCGCGCACGCCGAAGCGACGGCGGCAGCTTTCCTCACCGATTCGCGCCCCGAGACGACCGGGGAGAGGATGGGGGAGTGACCGACCCCGTCTCCGCTTCAGAAGCGGGAGCCGACCAGCTCACCCACTTCACGCTGTGGGCGGTGCTGCGTCGTACGCGCACGACGCCCACGCACACGACGTCGACGCGCAACGGCGACCTCGCTGCCGCGATCGCCGCACTGCCGGTCGGGGCAACGCTCCGCGGTATCTACGACGTCTCGGGACTGCGCGCCGACGCCGACCTCATGCTCTGGCTCACCGGCGACTCCGCCGAAGTGTTGCAGCGGGCTCTGCGGCAGCTGCGCCGCACGGCGGAGCTCGAGGTGCTCGACCCCACCTGGAACGCGCTCGGGGTGCACCGCGATGCGGAGTTCAGCCGCGATCACCTCCCCGCCTTCGCGCGCGGGCTGCCGCCCAAGGCGTGGCTGTGCGTCTACCCCTTCGTGCGTTCCTATGAGTGGTATCTGCTGCCCGACGAGGAGCGCCGTGCGCTGCTCGGCGAGCACGGTCGCGCCGGTTCGGCGTTCCGCGACGTGCAGACCAACA